>CAYVNI010000212.1:0-5260 GCA_964452815.1 uncultured Sulfurovum sp. | reverse complement strand
TTACTGGTAATCTCAACTTGGTCACCATCACTCATTAGCAAGATATTACGTTCGTTTATTCCACAAGTAACAGCCGTTTTGGCATGTTTGGCAATGTGATTATACTCACCATGCACAGGCAAGAAGAATTTAGGTTGGGAGAGTCTCAAAATAAGTTTCTGCTCCTCTTGTGATGCGTGACCTGAGACGTGAATGTTCTCAAAATCTTTATATCGTACCGTTACTCCTGCTTTGATAAGTTTGTTCATAAGGCTCGATACCGACCCCTCATTCCCAGGAATAGCGTGTGCAGAGATAATCACCGTATCTGTTGGCTTAAGCTTGATATGTCGATGCTCATCGGTTGCCATTCTTGAAAGTGCAGCCATCTCCTCACCTTGTGAACCTGTGGTGACCACGAGTACCTCTTCATCAGCATATCTGTTGACCTCATGAGGCTCAATAAAGTGCTTATCTGCAATATCCACAAAGCCCAAACGACGTGCAATCTCAATATTTCGCTCCATAGAACGACCAATAACACAGACTCTTCTTCCTACTTTTACCCCCCGCTCCATCGCTTGGAAGATACGGTGGGTATTTGATGAAAATGTTGACATAATTACACGACCTTTGGCAAGGTCAAAGAGGGTATCAAATGTTTTTCCTACTACGGCTTCACTTTTGGTAAACCCTGGATTATGTGAGTTGGTACTGTCTGAAAATAGACAAAGTACCCCTTTTGCACCGTAGTGTGCAAAGCGATGTAAATCAGTGGTTAACCCATCAATTGGGGTATGGTCAATTTTAAAGTCAGCTGTATGTAAAATTATCCCTGCTCTGGTCTCAATTGCCAAGCCACACGCATCTACAATTGAGTGTGTCATGTGCATAAATTCTACTTTAAACGTTCCAATATCATATATCTCACGTTTTGAGATATAGTTAAAATATTTGATGTCATCTTTTAGTTTATGTTCGTTAAACTTATTCTCTATCATGGTAAGTGCCAAGGGTGTTCCATAAATTGGAAATTTTAGCTCTTTGAAAAGATAAGGAACAGCACCAATATGGTCTTCATGAGCATGGGTAATAATAACTGCTTTAATTTTATCTTTTATTGTATGCAGATAGGTAAAATCTGGCACCAAGATATCAACACCATGCATCGTCTCATCAGGGAAACTCATCCCTACATCAATCACAATAGCTGTATCTTCATCTTCGAGAACAGCCATGTTCCCACCAATCTCACCCAACCCACCCAGTGGTGTAAATCGAATCTTATTTTTGTTAGAAACATCAATCTGTCTCCACGGATTCATTCGCTCTTCATTAGCTACTTGATTCTCTTTTAAGGCATCTTTTAACTCGGTGCTAAGAGGTCCCATGGCATTTTTATTGTTACGCTTAGGTCTATTTCCACCATTTTTATTTTGATTATGGTTTGGTTTTTTATGCTCACTCTTTTTATGTTCAGTTTTTTTGTGTTCAGTTTTCTTATGCTCACTCTTTTTATGAGTACTATTGTTCTGCTTTGCTCTTGGTTTAATATTTTTAATTGGCTCTTTTTTATTACCGTCAACATCTTGTGGAGGAACTATTTTGTTTCCATCAACATTTTGTGGAGGAACTATCTTGTTCCCATCTACAGGTTGTGCAGGTGTTTTCGGTCTTCGATGAGGATTTCCTGCACGTTTTGGTCGGTCAGGTCGGTCTCTTCTTGGTTTTGCTTCATTTGTATTATTATTATCACTACTGTTATTGGTAGGGGTACTACTCTCTTTTTTGTTCTCTTCCATCTATATTATCCTTGTTTAGTTCATTATATAAGTGATGATACATAGATGTCTCAACTTCATGAGGTCGAATGGTTGGACTCACTTCCAACCCTTGGAGTAGTGTCTCAATTTTATCTTTATCATAGTGCGTTGCTAAATTTTTTGAAAGCTTTTTACGAGGCTGCTTAAAGGCAACCTTTAAAAAATCTTCAAATACTTTATCATCTTCACTACGGTTTTTTCGTATTAAAAGAATAGAGGAGGTTACTTTTGGTGATGGCACAAAATTCTCTGCACCCACATCAAAAAGTAGCTCACCATAGCCCACGGTTTGTGTTAAAACCGACAGTCCTGAAAAAGCTTTCTCCCCTGCTTGTGCCGAAAATTTTTGGGCAACCTCTTTTTGAACCATTACCAATACAGACTGGCAATGTTCATCTTTTAATGCTTTCAAGATAATATTGGTTGCTATATAGTATGGAAGATTCGCCACCAGATGGTATTTTTCATCCAACAGTAAATTATCTTCCCACTTTTTTAGCACATCTCCACACTCAATCTTTAGTGATGCTTTGTGGATGGCTTCACTGAATATATTTTGAAGATGTTCACATAATCTCTTATCAACCTCAAATGCTGTGACATTTCGAGCTACTACTAGCTCTTTGGTTAAATCACCTAAGCCAGGCCCAATTTCTGCAACACGCAACGTATCGTTGGGAATCGATTGGATGATTCGTTTTATAATGGCATCATTTTTTAAAAAATTCTGACCATATCGTTTATTTGCAAATTCTGATAGATTTTCAATTTTGTTCATTTTACACAATTCTTACTTAAGATTTAATTTTGGCTACCATTCTACCATAAAATCTTCATAAAGTTTATTAAGAAATAAATGATATAATTTTCTAATGAGAAAACTAATAAATCTATTTTTATTGATTGTTATAAGTTTTTCAGTCGCTCATGGAGTGGTGCTTGATACCCATCAAGATGAACATTGCTCTGTCCAAGAGTATGTTGCTGAGTTTTCACATCCCATTTCACATGACATAGAAGAGCATGATGGAGACCTCTGTAATAGTCATTTTCTTCTACATATCTCATTTCTTCTTCCCTCAATATTCTCTCTTGTTGAAGTAGAAAAAGTTGCTTATATTCAACCTTTTCACTCCAAGTTAAACCACTATAACTATCACAAAAACACCTTTCGTCCCCCTATTTCTTAAATTTTAAAACCACTATTCAACTATTATCATAACCATAAGTTTAAAATTTATTATAGGAAAAAATCATGATCCAAAATATAAAAAAATATATACTACTCTTAATTGCTCTGCTATTTACATCCTGTGTCACAACACAAATACCAAATAAAGTTGTACATCAGAAAAGCTACAACTACAACCATAAACCCTATCTTAAATTAAAGTTTAAACGTAAAATAGAGAGAGAGCGTGATGTATAGGCTTGTCTTTATAAGCCTATTTTCTCTGCCCTCTTTTTCTACACAAAGCTATCAAGAGATACTTGATAAAGCGTTACAAAAAAACATAACGTTACAGATAGCACAACGTAAAGAGAGCATTATTGCCCTAGAGGGGAAGATAGAGACTCGCCGTAAAAACCCAAATTTAGAACTAGAGGTTTCTGATTTTTTAGAACTTGATAGAAATAGATTTGGGGCAATTAATGATTTTGGATTACGAGCAGGAGTGAGTCAAGAGCTACTTCTACCCAAAGTCAAAAAAGAGATAGAGCATCTCACTCAAGCTAAAATGGGGGTAGCAAAAGAGAACTATACCCTCTTAAAATCAGAGTTTATCTATCAGTTTACACTGAAATATTTGGCATACAGAAATGCTCTTAAAAAAGAGAGTTTTTTAGAAGAAGCACTGCATATCTCCAATGAGATTTTAGAAACAGTAAAAATTCGTTATGAGCATGGAGCTGTTCCTCAAAGTGAATTTTTACAATCACGACTTGATACCCGTCAACTGCTTAACCGTATCGACGAGTTACGGCTAGAGACCTCAACAAAAAGAGATGACTTTTTACTCTTTGCGAATATTCAACAAAATATTGATATTGATGAAGGGTATGTTGTTCATCTTAAAAAAAGTAGTTGGAGAGACCCATTTAAAAAATTAAAAGTGCAAGAAGAACGACTCTCTACAGCCACATTAAAACGTCTATCTCATACTATCGAGATGATTGAACTCTTTTCAGAGATAGAAAAAGAGCCACAAGAGGATATCTTTCGTGTCGGTATCTCTGTTCCTCTACCTCTTTATAATACCAAGTCCCAAGAGAGGGCATTGGCAAAAATAGCACGAAGTACCCAAATAGCCAAACAAGAGAGCCGTGAATATCTGGTGGGGATTAGGTTACAACAGTTAAAAAAGAAACAGAAACAGATAAAAGAGACAAAAGAACAGTATCAAAAAAGGTTAGATGAGCAAGAGCAACTCTTTGAGATGTACAAACAAGGATATGATTTTGCCAAAGTCAATCTATTTAAACTTCAAGAGAGTCAAAAACGTATGGTTGAAATCCAAGAGAGATTGTCTCTCTTAGAGATGAGATATGAGAAAAATATTGTAACGATAAACTATTTAAAAGGAGCATACCATGAGTAGTGTAATATGGAGTAAAAAATTAATAGGAACAATCCTTTTAAGTAACAGTTTATGGGCAGTTGATGTCCCCATAGATGAAGTAAAGAAACGAATATTTAGTGAATCTATAACCACCAATAGCCAAGTGGTTCAACTCTCATCAGATACCTCAACAGTGATGGCAAGATGGGGAGGAAAGATTATCTCTTATCATTTAAAAGAGGGGGATAAGATAAAAAATGGTCAGCTTGTTGCCACCATTGAATCCATAGAACTTACCTCTCAAATAGCTAAATTAAAGGCTCTTAAACATCAACTAAGTATCATCAATAAAAACTATGAGATGATAAAAAAGCTCTATAATATTGGTCTAGAGTCCCTTCAAAAACTCAATCAACAGGAGGAAGAGTATACCCTAATCCTCTCTGAGATAGAGATAATCAAGAGTCAATTGGCATTAATTAAAGGAAGAATTGGAAACCGATATAAAATTTATGCACAAACCACAGGACGGGTCGAAAAAGTCTTAGCCCCTCTTCACTCAGTAGTTGATTCTAATGAACCACTAATCTCTATTTTAAAAGGCAAAGAGAGCTTTTTAATCAAATCGTTTATCCCCTTAAAATATGCTACCAAGATAAGAGTGGGGCAAAAAGGTTCTATTATTTATGGAGAGCAAGAGTACGAAATGAAAATCATCCAAATTTTACCAACCATAGACCGTCAAACCCAAAAGATGACGGTACTTTCCAAACTTTATTCACCTGTGAATAACTTGTTTGTCAATACCTTTTTGGACTCTAAACTATTTTTAGGAAAAGGGAAGAGTTATTTGACTATTAAAAAATCTGCTTTATCATTTTTTAACAATGAATGGGT
>CAYVNI010000211.1:0-13806 GCA_964452815.1 uncultured Sulfurovum sp. | reverse complement strand
TCGACTCTCTGACTTAAACTCTAAGTCGTCCATCCGTTCTTGGACGCGTATTATAGACAAATTTACTTTCTTTGTCAAGGAGTTTTGCTAATTCTTTTGAAATTCTTTTATTTTTTTGATTTTTGATAATTTTACTTACATAATATAATATAATTTTATGAGTTTTCTTGTCCTTCAATATAAGAGTATCCTGTTTCATTTTCGATAATAATAGAAAATGAATCACCATCAGACATTGTAAATGTCATATTACAATCTTTGGTCATTATATTAACAAAATTAGAATTAGTTTTATAGCTGGTATTTTTTGAATGTGGACGACCCAAATAGTCAAATAAAATCTGTTTTTTTGTACATCCTCCAGTTGGAATAATTCCACTATTTTTAATACCAAATTTTTTTGATATTAATACAGAGGAAGTTTCATCCTTATCTAAGTTAGTACAATTCTTTGAATATATATACTTACCATCAATAGGATTTATTGCACCTTCTTTATCTCCAATTCCATTAACTCCTCCTCCAAAATTTGTATCTGAACCAACACGATAAGCAACATCATCCCCACATTTTTTTAGAGCAAATTGCCAATAAGATGTTTGCCAACCTATATTATTATCAGCACGATGCTTATTATCAGTCAAAGCCAACTGCTGTGCCAACCGTATATGAGAAAGAATTGTCTCCGAAGCCTCCTGTTTCAAATCACGTTCCATGCGACCCATGGCCAAAGAGGCTAAGATACCCAAAACGATAATAACAAAAACCAATTCGATAAGTGTGAATGCAGATTTATTTTTCAAAAGAATAACCTTAATATAATTTATTTTTATAAATTATATCATATATTTAAAAATATTTTAATTATTTATCTCTTTTTAGGCTATTTTAGAAGTTTTAGGGAGTAAGTTTTAAGAGGTTAACGCTTTAGTCAATTTTAATGCACTGTACCTCTAACTGTCTTTCTATGTCCGTCAACAGAAATTTATCATCTTTTTTTATATTGCTCAAACTGACCCGTTTTCCATTAAGAACAACCTCTGCCCATCCCTTTTTTAGTTTTAGTTTGGGGTCATAGAGTTTAATTTTCTCTTCTAGGGAGAGGAGGCTTTGGGATTTTAAAACCAGAGCGTACTCAAAATTCTCTTTTAACTGCTGTGGTAAAGAGGTAAATTTGGTTTCAAATTGCGAGAGCTTATATGATATTATTCGATTAAATTCCTCTTCTAAATTTATAAACTCATTTTCAACCATGGCTATTTTACGAGAAATAGATTGACGTTGAAACTCTTCGCTTAGTGCATTGATACGTTGATCTTTATTTCCTATTATCTGTTTTATGGTACGACCATAACGCTCTTGCATCTCACTTAGCGTATAGAGTATCTCATTTTGATCGGGAAGTATCATCTCCATCGCAGAAGAGGGGGTTGGACTTCTTAGGTCTGCAATAAAATCGGATATCAGTACATCGACTTCATGCCCCACAGCACTTACCACAAAGGTGTTTATATTGAAGATAGCATCAGCTACTATCTCCTCATTAAATGCCCATAAATCTTCTTTGCTTCCACCACCACGACCTACTACAATTACATCACATCTAAGCGTATCAGCAAACATCAACGCCTCTGCTATTTGAGGAGCTGACTTGTCTCCTTGCACCAAGGTGTCTATCACTACAATCTCTAATAATCGCCACCGTTTTTCGATAACTTTAAGCATGTCTTGTAATGCTGCACTCTTACTCGCAGTTACCAGTGCCAATTTTTTTATGTATCGTGGTTGTACCTTTTTATGAGCAGGGTCAAAATAGCCTTTTCTTTGGAGCTTCTCTTTGAGCTGTTCATACGCCAATGCCAATGCCCCTTGACCAAAAGGCTCAATACTTACCGTCATTAATTGGTACTCACCACGAGGAGTATAAACTGAAATAGAACCATTAACTATCACCTGTTGACCTCGCTCTAACCGAAACTTCATGCGTGATGCATTGGAGCGAAACATCACACATTTGATACTCGAATCTTTATCTTTTATCGAGAAATAGATATGCCCCGAGTTGTGATGGGTTACAGAAGAGACCTCTCCCTCCACCAAGATGTGCATAAAAGTACTCTCCAAAAGAGATTTTATTTTGATATTTAGTGATGTGACACTCATTGTTAGGGACATATTAACTACTCTCTTTCCCAAGGAGCCAAACTATCTTTTTGACGATAATATCGCACTAAATATTCTAATTTCTCTTTATCTATCTCCACCTTTTCTCCTTTTTGTCTCTGATAAAGAAGCCGTACCATCTTCTCTGCATCCACACTCTCATTTATATGAGGATAGAGAAGAATTAGTGCCTCATCAAGTCTCACCTTTCTCTTTTTCGATTTAAAAAGTTTTATATTTTTTAATAAAGTAAAATATGGTCGCAACAATAGTCCTATAATTCCACCAACAAAAAAACTTAGAAGAAGAATCGTATAAGATGGTAGTTCCCAAGTGATATTGGTTTGATTCTCTTCTACAGAACGTATATCATTAGAAGGAGCCACATCAACACTGTTTTTAGTATAGACAGTTGAGGATGCAGAGGAGTTAGAACCACCCTCTATCGTAATCTTATATGCTTTGGTCGTTAAAGTTTTTAATGTTTTAGTATAATAATCATAGACAGCAATCTCTTTAGAAGGAATTTCGAAATCATGATCAGAGATAAAAACATAACCCTTAGTATAATGGGAAATGAGCTTATTTTTGATTAGTTGACTCTCGATTTTTGCATCATCACTGTAGATAGTAACTCCTGAAATATCAAAGGATATCCCTTCAAAATCTTCTAAACTCCCCTCACCCTCCATAATAAATTTTAGATGAATAGGCTTATTTGCCTCTATCCTTTGCGTATCCACACTCTCTTTTATACGATAAATTCCAATAGCATCAAAATGTTCTGATGGTTTTTTTGACTGAATTGTTAACGCTGAAGAGTACGTAGAACTCCATGTAGGTGTAGAGGAAAACCATCCACCTGATTGACCTATTCCACCCCTCTGTGCTACTTTAACCCTAGCAGGAGCAACGGTCAAACTACCTTCCTCTTTTGCAATCAAAAGATAAGTTAGTTTCCGCACGCTATAACCACCATCTTTATAACTCTTTTCATCCCCAATTCTCTTAGAAAAAAATGCTTTAAATGGTGGTTCTTGGTAGTCAATACTCACCACATTTACATCTATTCTTTGCTTAAAAAAGACATTTACAACTAGTGGTTCCCCCACCATAACACGCTCTTTTGTACTGTTCATCTCAATTAAAAATTTAATCTCTTCATCTCTTTTTGGTTTACTCTTAACAATACTTATCTTAATGGATTCAGTAGACTTAAGCTCCCCATCTATCATCATCTGAAAAGCAGGAATAATCAAAGAGGTTGTAGGTCGAAACTCTAACATTAGAATAGAGGTCTGCTCCATCACGGCTTTTCCCTTTACTGTCAGAATTCTTGTTTTCATACTCCGATTGCTCCCCAATACCTTTGCCCCACCAATCCGTGGAATATTTGGTAAAGCATCAAACTCTTCGCCCACAATAGTAATGGTCAAGATAACAGACTCACCTTGTAAAATCTCTTTGTATTCCACATGAGAAGTGATTTTTCCTGCATACAGCATAGTGAGATTAAGATATAGTAGTAACAATATCCTACCAAGGATTTTTATCATCTCTATCTCCTCTATTTTCAGGTGATGCTTGATACATCATGGTTGGCATTTTTTTATCATTTAGCTTTTTCATCAAACGTTTCAACTCTTTTTGTGTCAACTTCTCTTCTTGCGTCATTTTATCTTTTTTTTCTTTTTTCTTTCCATCTTGAGCGTTATCTTTGTTTGATTTTTTACTTTTATCACTCTCTTGATCTTTCCCCTTTTGTTTATCCTCTTTTTTATCCTGCTCTTTTTGCTCTTTATTTTTTTTCTCTTGCTTCTTCTTCTCTTGCTTCTTCTTCTCTTCCTCTTTCTTTCTCTTCTCTTCGTCCTCTTTTTTCTTATCTTTATCCTCTTCACTCTTTTTCTCTTGCTCTTTTTTCTTTTTTTCCTCTTTCTTACTCTTTGCCAACTCAAGGTTAAATTGAGTATCTTTATCCTCTCTCACGGCAAGTGAGGCTTCATAACTCCTTATCGCCATATCCCAATCTTTTTTCTTAAAATAGATATTGCCAATATTATGCTTCCTACTCGCCTCATCTACCCCTTTTGCTTTCGCGTAGGACTCTAAAGCACGTTTATAATCTCCTGCTTTATACTCAGCATTAGCCCTGTTATAATAGACAGAGAGATCATCTTTTTTAAGTTTATCAAACAGTTTACTACTCTGATTATAGTCGCCTAGACGATAGGCACTGTTTGCTTTTTCAATTATCTGAAAAGGGAAAAGAATCTCTGCAAAAAGAGTGAGAGGTAATATTAGTGTTAGTGTTAGTATGATTTTAATCATTATCTTCTCTTTTTGATGTTTTACTAAAACTGCTTATATTTGGTAAAGAGATAGACCCTAAAAACAGAAACAGAAGAGCCACTGCCAATGGATAGTGAAAATACTCTTCTCGGTCATGAATAGTTACCTCTCCTTGCTCTTTGTTTTGATGATTTGATTTGATAATCTCTACCATTTTTTTGATTCCCTCATCTCCTGTGGTTGCTATCATAAATGCACCACTGTTCTCAATCGCAATATCCCCTAAAGCATCATTTCTCTGTGTTATGGCAATTTTACCTTGATAGTTTACAGGTTTTCCATCGACATCAAGCACAGGTGAACCCTCCTTTGTCCCTACCAACACTACATAGAGCGAAATCTTCTCATCTTTGATAATCTTGGCAAACTCTACAATATCTTCTCTCTCTCCACCATCAGAAAAGAGTACCAATATTTTTGTTTTTTTCTCTTTGAGTAGTTGAGATGAAAAATTTGCCAACGCTCTAAAATCTGTAGAAGCCATGTTAATATACTTATCACTAACGCCTTCTACTATCTGTTTAAGGGTAGCTTTATCCGAGGAGAATGGGGCAATGGCAAAAGTTGAGTGTGCAAAACCCACAACCGAGAGTTCATCGGTAGGCATGGAGTCAAAAAGTGTCATCATCTTCTTTTTGGCAAACTCCAAACGGTTAGGGTAGATATCTTTTGAACGCATGGAACCTGAGATATCCAAAGCAACCACTGCAGTCAATCCCTCTAGTTTAACTACTTTATCACCATGATCAATCACAGGTCTGCCCATCGCCACAATCATAAAGAAAAGAGAAAATATCAAGAGAAGATTACGTATTTTTAAGGGCAACGCGTCATCCCCCCTACTTAGTCTTTTGAGTACCTCTTTATCAAAAATCTGTAAAAAGTTATCCTTATGTGTCAAAATTAGATACCCAAAAAGTATTAGAGGGGTAAACATTACCCAAAAAAATGTTGGATTTACAAAACTCACACTCACCCCCTCATATTTCTAAAATAGATAAACAGTAACAGAGATAAGATACTAATAAAGAGTGGATAAATATAGAGATAAGTCACTTTGGTATAAACTTTTGCCTCTATCTTTGATGCCTCTAGTTCATCTATCTGCTGATAAATTTCACTTAAAGTTTGAGCATCACTTGCTCCAAAAGCCTCTCCTTCTCCTGCTTTTGCCAACTCTTGAAGATACTTACCATCATAGTCCCTACTTGTACCTATTCCTATGGTATAGAGTGTCACTGGGCTTTTTTCTACCAAACTTTTTACCTCTGATAGGGGGACTTTACTCATATTATCTATCCCATCGGTGAGTAAAATAGCAATTTTTGATTTTGCCTTTGAGTGAGAGAGCATATTATAGGTCTGAACCAATGAGTCATTAATCGCCGTTCTTTTTCCTGCTACTCCCATACGTTGCATTCCTATAATTTGTTGCAAAAATTTGGTCTCAAAGGTCAACGGAGAGGCGACAAAAGCGATATCTGCAAACGTTACTAGCCCTATTCGGTCACTCTCTCGACTTGCCACAAAATCACTGGCAACCTCTTGGACAACAGTAAACTTATTCTTTTTCATATCTTTTGCATCAAAACGTGCCTGTTTCATCGACTCACTGCTGTCAATAATCAGTACAATATCCCGTCCATCACGTTTTGAATTGGTATACTCTTGTATCAGTACAGGTGATGCCATCGCCACAACAGCACCCACAATACTAAACCACTTAAGCCAAACAATCAATGAGTTTTTTCTCACTTTGTCGGCTAACAGTAACTCCATATGAGGAAAATAGATACTTCTCCCTTTAACCTTACAGAACTTTGCACAGAGTAAAAAAAGAACAAGAAGGGCAAGAAGCCAAGGGAGTTCAAAACTAAATTGCTTCATCAAGAATGTGTACCAAGAGATTATATTGTCGAAGTGTATCACTGTCTACTGTGGGAACATTTTTTTTATATTTATAGGCATCAAGCATGGGAACCAATTGAGAATAAATCTCTTTTGTTCTCGGCTCCACACAGAGCAGTCTGCCCAAATAGGTCACCTCATAAGCTGCTTTTTTAGAATCACTCCACTCAATATTTTTAAACTCTTCAAAATAGATTTTTTGCTTATCTATCTTTTTGTCTCTCCACACTTTTTGTACCAAAAAAACAACTGCTATCAGTGCCAAAATCAAAGCAATACTCAACCCACCTATAAGAAGTTCATAGCTATTATCAGGTATCTCTAGGAGTGGTTTTATATCTCTTAATTCATGATTCATCTGCGACCTCCAAAAAGACGAGCCAATTTTAAGAATGGGTCTTCATCGGTATATATTTTTGTAAAACGTATGCTATTTTTTTTAAAGTGGGCATGGAGTTTGGTATCATTTTCAGCCAACGCTTTGGTATAGGTCTCTAACTCTTTATATCCAATATTTCCCTCAAAAACTTGGCTACTCTCCATATCCATCACCCGTAAATATCCCAACTCTTTAGGGTTCTCTTCAAACTTATCTCGTATTATTATCGCCACAATATCATGTTTTTTACTAAGCAGTGTCAAATCCACATCACCCACAAAATCAGAAATAACAAAAAGAAAAGATTTTTTCTTAAGACGTTTAAATATCACATCCGAAAAAAGTCTATGGTCACTTTTTTTATCAAGCACCTCAAAACTGTCCATTCTGTTGAGAATATCCTCTATCGCAAAAAACTTTTTATTGGGACGACTTATATCATAAAGCTTATCTGCAAAAATAAGGTTGGAGAAGAGATCGCCATTTTTCATCGCCGAAAAACCAATAGAGGCTACAAGTTCACTCATCAGCTCTGATTTTTGTCTTACTGTCCCAAAATAGGTTGAACCACCCATCATCACAGCAGTGACCACATTTAACTCTCTCTCCTCTTGATAGATACGAACATAAGGCTTTCCAAGCTTTGCTGTGGTTTTCCAATCTATCTTACGAATATCATCTCCATAGACATACTCCCGTAGTTCCGAAAACTCAAACCCTTCCCCTTGAAAAAGTGAAGGGTTGTTACCAAGCATATCTCCAAAAACCTGCTTCTTAGTTTTTAAAAGAATTTTTTTGATTTTACTGTTCATGTTTCATAATTTACTATTTCATTTTATGGAATATCAACAGCTGTTAAAACTCTATCAATAATGACATCCTGTGTCACCCCAATCGCCTCAGCCTCATAACTCAAAATAATACGATGTCGCAGAATATTTTTCGCCACATATGCCACATCAACTGGAGAGACATAGTCACTTCCACGCAGATATGCCACTGCCCTAGAAGCTTTATACATATCAATACTTGCCCGTGGACTTGCCCCAAACTGAATATAGGGTGCTACCACTTCCATCCCATAATCATTTGGATTTCGCGTAGCAAAAACAAGGTCAATAATATACTTTTCAACCTCTTCATCCATATGAATATCCATCGCCTCTTTACGAATACGCTCCAAATCCAACAAACTGGCCACCTGCTCTATCTTCCCAAAGCCATTATTTGCCACCCTTCTTGCAATCTCTAACTCCTCCTCTTTGGTATTGTAGCCTACCACTATCTTCATCAAAAATCTATCAAGCTGTGCCTCAGGTAGCTCATATGCCCCCTCTTGCTCTACAGGATTTTGTGTCGCCATTACCAAAAAAGGCAAATCAATCTTAAACGTCTCATCCCCAATGGTAACTTGTCGCTCCTGCATCACCTCCAACAGTGCTGATTGTACCTTCGCAGGAGCTCTGTTTATCTCATCAGCCAAAAGAAGATTGGTAAAAACAGGTCCTTGTTTAATCTTAAAAGTGTTATTGGAGGGGTCATATATCTCTGTCCCAATAATATCCGAAGGCAAAAGGTCAGGAGTAAACTGTACCCGTTTAAAATCAAGCCCCAATGAACCTGCTAACGCATTAACTGCTGTTGTTTTTGCCAACCCGGGCACACCCTCTAGAAGTATGTGACCACGGGTTAACAGACCAATCAAAAGACCATCAATCAACTTCTCTTGACCCACAATAACTTTTGATATTTCACTTTTGATATTTTCAACAATTGGATTCAATCAAAACTCCTAAAAAATAGATGCAATAAAAAATAGATGCAATAAAAAATAAATATGATAAAAAATAGATATTAAAATAACTGTTGATATTTTACTGATTTGGTATTAATACGTGGTTAAAGAGAGACAGAGGTGTGGCTTAAAAAATAAAGAAGAGACTAAAGTGTCTCTCCTGCAAATGGAAGTAACGCACTCGCCCACGTTAAACCACCACCAAAGGTATCAAGAAGCATTAGCTCACCCTTTTTGAGTCGCCCTGATTCATAGATATCATTAATCGCCATAGGGATAGAAGCGGCTGAGGTATTTCCATATTTACCTACCGTTAACACCACCTGTTTCTCATCCATTTTTAGAGCATCCCCAACAGCTTTAATAATCCGATAGTTTGCTTGATGTGGGATAAAATGAGGTATCTCTTTGGAGTCTATCTTATTTTTTAAAAGAATATCTTTAACATCTTTGGTGAGCGTTCTTACAGCCAGTTTAAAGGTCTCATTTCCCTTCATCTGCACAAAGTTTAGACCCTCATCTATCACCTGTTGAGAAACAGGATGAATCGAACCAGGTGCTGGGGTAACTAAAAAATCAGCATAAGAGCCATCGGCACTGGCATGAATATCAATTATCGCTTCTGATTTATCCTCAGTTGCTGAGATAACAGCAGAACCTGCACCATCTCCAAAGAGAATACAAGTCGTTCTATCCGTATAATCAACAATAGAAGAGAACTTCTCTGCACCCACAATCAAAACGTGCTTTTTCATACCCGACTCGACAAATGCTTTGGCAACCGAGAGTGCATAAACAAATCCACTACACGCGGCACTAATATCAAATGCTTGAACATTATAAATACCCAGTTTATCTGAAATAACACATGCCGTAGAGGGCATATTGAAGTAATCAGGCGTGACCGTAGCACACACCACTAAATCAATATCTGAGTGTTCTAGTCCTGCCCTTTTTATTGCCAAAGAGGATGCTTTGACCCCCATGTCACTCGTATACTCATCATCAGCAGCAATTCGTCTCTCCGAGATACCTGTACGTTTTAAAATCCACTCATCCGTGGTATCCACCATCTTCTCTAAATCAGCATTACTCAATACTTTAGATGGAGCATACGCCCCTATCGCATGAAACTTTGCGTACATATCTTCCCTTATGCGTTGTTTTTAGTAAGTAGCTCTTCTATCGCCTCATTTACATTCTTATCGTTGTAATCTATGGCTTGAAAAATGGCATTTTTAATCGCCTTTGCATTACTTTTCCCGTGCGATATAATAGCACAACCCTTAACACCAAGTAAAGGTGCACCACCATATTCTGCGTAATCCACCTTCTCTTTGAGCTTTTTAAACACTTTTTTCTTCATCATAAACGCCCCAATCTTCGCAGGGATAGATTTTCGTATCTGTGTCTTCATCAGATCAAAAACTGTGGAGACCACACCTTCACTCGCTTTAAGGACAATATTCCCTGTATAACCATCACAAACGACCACATCAACTGAGCCATTGAAGATATCAGAACCCTCTACATTCCCTTTAAATCCAGGAACATTTTGCATCAATTTAAACGCCTCTTTGGTGAGTGCATTTCCTTTGCTATCCTCTTCTCCATTGGACAAAAGCCCAACTTTTGGACGACGAAGATTTAATACTTTTTTAGCATAAACCTCTCCCATAATAGCAAACTCATAGAGATTTTTTGCTGTACAATCTGTAACAGCTCCCACATCTAAAAGCAGAGTTTTAGCTCCGACTAGCTTATTGGGCATGAGTGTTGCTAAGGCTGGTTTCGAGATATGAGGCAGTCTACCAATACGAAGTGTTGCCAATGTCATGGTTGCACCTGAATGTCCTGCTGAAACCACAGCATCTGCTTTTCCATCTCGAACCAACTCTACAGCCATATAGATGGTAGACTCTTTTCGTTTCAATGCTTGTGTCGCTTGGTCACTCATAGAAAAAACATCAGAAGATTGTACAATCTCTAACTTATCAAGATAATACTCTGGAAGGATTGAGGTAATTTGTTCTCTGTCTCCTACAAGTATAGGAAAAAACTGTCTTTCGTCAAGTGCTTGGATAACACCTTCAATAATAGGCTCGGGACCAAAGTCCCCACCCATTGCATCAATAGCAATTCTAATCATGAGGATTGCTACTACGCTTCTTTGGTTGTGTTATATTCACCAGTTGTCATGTTCATATGGTGAGGCATTCTCCATGTTCCATCTGCATCTTTTACAGGTCTTGGTAATGTCAATTTATAGTGTGTTCTTCTCTTTGCTGCTCTAGTTTTACTCACTCGTCTCTTAGGTACTGCCATGGTATGTTCCTTTGTTTCTTAATTTTTATTTTATCTAAAATTCTTTTTCGAACTCTTCAGTATCATCTTCACAACTTTTACAGTTGTGATATGAGTTTTTTATGGAGGATATTTCGCTTTGAACTATAAACTCAAGGTCTATCACCCCATCAATGAATTCGATTATATCTAAATCATCTTCAGTCTCGATAACTTCATCACTTAAAGTAAAACGTAGTGAATCGTCCATATCATATAGATACACCTCACCACATCTATCACATGCCACTTCTGTAGCACCCTTAAGCTCTCCTTCTAAACGAACCCGATGATAACCACTCTTGGTCAAAACTCCCTGAAGAGCTACACCATCAACCTCTAAATCAAAAGGCTTTGGACTCTGACCAATTTTATCAAAAACTATTCTCATAGATAATGATACCTTATACAATCTCTCTTTGTGCAAAGAAGAAGTTAATTTCATTAACTGCATTCTCTACTGAATCTGAACCGTGAACAGCATTCGCATCAATACTCTCTGCAAAATCAGCTCTAATTGTTCCAGCTTCTGCTTCAGCAGGGTTTGTAGCACCCATGAGGTCTCTGTTTATCTGCATTGCATTTTCACCTTCAAGTACAGTTACTACAACTGGACCAGAAATCATAAACTCTACAAGGTCTTTAAAGAAAGGACGCTCTGCATGAATAGCATAAAATGCTTCTGCATCTGCTTGGCTAAGTTGAATCTTTTTTGTTGCTGCAATTTTAAGGTTTGCTCCTTCAAATCTAGCAAGAATTTGTCCAACTACATTTTTAGCTACTGCATCTGGCTTAATGATTGATAATGTTTGTTCCACGATTTTCTCCATAAATTAGTGATACAATTGGTTGCACACTACGGGTGTATTTTGAGATGGGATTATATCAGAACAGAATTAAAAAAAGATTTTTTTGTAAAGTTGAGGAGAAATAAGAATAAAAAAGGTTACAAACCACGGCAAAATACCAATGGTTTGTAAAAATAGAAACTAGTCTTCGACTACATCTGTACCTGGAGCACCTCTATCTGCGTGAAGAGTTAAACCATCTTTTGGCTCATCCCATACAATACACTCTTCTGTAGGACATGCTTCAGCACATGCTGGAACATCAAAGTGATCTACACACTCAACACATTTATCTTCGTATACGTAGTAAATCTCTTCTCCCGTTGGGTTATCATCTTCATCTACGATTGCTTCTGTAGGACATTCGTCGATACAAGCCGCACAGTTAATACATGTGTCTAAAATTTTTACTGCCATTTTATTTCCTTTATTTTTGGTTATCAAACTATAGCAAAAGTAGCTTAAGCACTTCTTTAATATTATCTATTAAAAGTCACAATTTTAGATAGTTTCTAATTTCTGTAACTCGGTTCGTCTTTTCCCAACTAAAGCCCATCTTTTCACGACCAAAATGACCATAGGAGGCTGTTTTTTTATAGATGGGTCTCAACAGATTAAGCTCTTTTATAATACCTGCTGGTGAGAGGTCAAAAAGTTCCCTGACACATGTTTCAATTTCTAACTCATCCACGCTAGAAGTACCATGTGTATCTACCATTATAGAGACAGGTTGCACCACACCTATTGCATATGCTAATTGGATGGTCACTCGCTCTGCAATTTTAGCTGACACCAAATTTTTTGCCACATACCTAGCAGCATACGCTGCTGAACGATCAACCTTGGTAGGGTCTTTTCCTGAAAATGCACCACCACCATGAGGACAAGAGCCACCATAGGTGTCCACAATAATCTTACGACCTGTTAACCCTGCATCTCCCTGAGGTCCACCAATAACAAATCTCCCCGTTGGATTAATATGGTAAGTAATCTCATCATGAAGATACTCTTTAGGAATCACCTCCTCTATCACCTCTGTAATGACAGCTTCACGCAAAATCTCTTGTGAAACATCATCATTATGCTGTGTTGAGACCACTATGGTATCAATTGCCACAGGTTTACCATCTGTATATTTCACGCTTACCTGTGCCTTGCCGTCTGGTCGTAAAAATGGAATTGTTCCATTTTTACGCACCTCTGCTAATTTTGCTGTAATCTTATGAGCCAAAAGTATCGGAAGAGGCATCAGTTCAGGAGTCTCATTACAAGCATACCCAAACATAATCCCTTGATCACCTGCTCCTAGCTCTCCACTCTCTTGGTCAACCCCTTGGTTCACATCACTGCTCTGCTCCCCAATCCCATTGAGAATTCCTGCACTACGATAGTCAAACCCAAACGCTGCATTGGTATACCCAATCTCACGAATAACCTCTCTGGCTATCTCCTGCATCGGTGCATAAGTCTCTGTTTTAAGCTCACCTGCAATCACACAAAACCCATTACTCACAAGTGTCTCAACAGCCACCCGTGCTGTACTGTCTCGCTCAATAATATAGTCTAAAATTGCATCACTTATCTGGTCAGCCATCTTATCAGGATGCCCCTCTGTTACCGACTCACTGGTAAATATGTACTCTTTTGCCATCTAGTTAATCCTCTTTGCCAACTGCTCAGGCAAAAGCCCCAAAGACTCCTCAACAAGCTTTGTATTTCCATGCGTAATAAACTCATCTTCATACTCAAAGGTGGTCAACTCCACATCTCTGATATTGGCATCACATAGCATTCCTAAGAGAGCTGAACCGACCCCTCCTATTTTGGCACTGTCACTAAAAACGAACCATTTTTTATGGGTTTTTGCTAACTCTTCTAGTTTAGCAATATCCAGTGGCTTTACAAAACGTAAATCTAAAATAGTAGGAGTACTCTCCATTAGTTTGGCTGTCTCCATCGCTCGACCTACACCATTTCCATAACCGATAAAGAGTGTCTCTTTTCCCTCTTGAATTATCTCT
>CAYVNI010000210.1:0-6947 GCA_964452815.1 uncultured Sulfurovum sp. | reverse complement strand
GTACTATAACCATTCTCTTTTGGAAGGGTTATATAATCTTTAAAACGAGAGATAATTGGTTTAAAATCAATATGCATTAATCCTAAGGTTTTATAACAATCAATTTTTTCATTGGTCAAAATTCGTATCGCTAACAAATCTAAAATCTCATCAATACCTATCCCTTTTCTCTGCATCTTTTGATACATCGAGTAGTAGTGTTTAACGCGACCAAAAACCTCAAATTCATCCTCTTTAAAACCATTTTCAAGCATCAGTTTTCTAATTTTTTGGATAAAAGTATTGAGCTTTAGTTGTAAATTTTGACGGTCTCCCACAATATAATTGTCTATCTCTCTATAAGCTTTGGGGTAAATATAGTAAAAACTCAAATCCTCAAGGCGATTTTTAAGTTGTGAAATACCCAAACGGTGTGCAATTGGAGCGTAGACAACCATCGTCTCTTCGGAGATTCTAAGTTGTTTCTCGGGAGAGAGAAACCCCAATGTTGTCATATTATGCAGTCTATCACAAAGCTTAATAACCAAAACCCGTACATCCTTAATCGAGGAGAGTAACATTTTTCTGAAAGTTAACGCAGAGGCGGTAAGTTTTTGATTTGAGGAAGAGGGAATAAGCTCCTCATCACGAAGCACCTCAATTTTAGTAAGCCCTTCAACCAAAAAAGCGATATCTTCTCCAAAGACCTCTGTTAACTCTTCAATACTGTAATCAGTATCCTCAACCACATCATGCATAAGGGCAGCGGCTATCATCATCTCATCATTTGAGATGAGTGCTGTAAATGTTGCCACTAAAATGGGATGAACAATATAAGGTTCACCACTTTTTCTGGTTTGATATTGATGTTCATTTTTTGAAAGTTCTAATGATTTTTGTAAAATATCAGAGGAGATATTACAATAAGAAAATAGAAGAGTCTCAGCCTCCTCTACCGTTTTAACCTCTCCTGCTTTGCTGAGTAAAGCCTCCATAAGAGTTAAACTTCTTCTGTTACAATAATTTTACCTTCAGCAATTTCAACCAATGCAATGTCAGTAAACTTATCAACTTTAGGATCCATATCAACCAATGGGGTTGCACCTCTTGCAATCTCTTCAGCTCTTTTACCTACCGAAGCTGCAAGTAGATATCTATCAAATTCAAGTAACTCAAGTGCTTTTGCTGTTAACTGTTCTATCTTCATATTCTAATCCTTTTGTCAATTTTATTTTGCTATTTATACGCTATTTCATATCTATTCTACAATGGAACAGAGGTCTCTATTTCCATTTACTATTTTCAACAAATTTCCTTTTTCAAACATATTACAGACAATAATTGGCATCTGATTATCTCTTGCCAATGCGATAGAGGTATCATCCATCACCTTAATATGTTCACTAAGTGCCTCTTCATAACTTATGGTGCTTAGCTTAATAGCATCATCAAATTTATGGGGGTCTTTGTCATAGACACCATCCACTTTGGTCGCTTTTATCATCAACTCAGCATTAACCTCTGAGGCACGAAGTGTTGCTGCGGTATCAGTTGTAAAATAGGGGTTTCCTGTTCCCCCTGCAAAAACAACCACTCGACCCTTCTCTAAATGCCGTTTGGCACGACGTACAATAAATGGCTCACCAATCTCTTGCATATCAATAGCAGATAAGAGTCTTGCATCCAAATTGGCATGTTCAAATGCTTCTTGAAGGGCTATTCCATTAATTGCCGTGGCTAACATACCCATGTAGTCACCTGAGGTTCTTTTGATAACACCATCTTCTGAAGCGGTTACCCCACGAATGATATTTCCACCACCAATGACCACAGCAACCTCAATATCATTTTCAATTAACGACTTAATCTCTTCAGAAATGTAGTGGAGAATTTGTGTATCTATACCATACCCATTTTCACCTGCCAATGCCTCACCAGAAAACTTTACAAGCACTCTTTTTTTTGCCATCTATATCACCTCTATTTTAAGAGCGAATTCTAGCAAAAAGTACTTAAAATTGGTTGATTTTCGTTAAAGTTATTTAAATCTTTTTTTATCTCATCCGCTATAAATTGAGCCCATTGTAAAAAGAAAAAATGGTCACCATCCAAAGGGTAAAATTTTGAGTTTTTAATAAGTCCTGCTATCTTCTCTCCCGTATAAAGTGGGGTAGCTGTATCCTCTTTTCCCCAAAAACACAATGCCCTACTTTTGGAGTGTGAAAACTCCTCTTCAAAATTCTCATCAACCACATTTTTAAACGTCTCATACATCTCATGGCTCATCCCTTGTGCATCAGGAGCCACAAAAAGCTCTCGTATCCGCTTCAGTCCCAATGGCTTCAAGAACTTAAATGTTGCTATTTTTAATTTAACAGACCAAGGCTTCACGGTGACAATACCTGCTGAAGAGAGCAGTACCAAATGTTGTGGATTAAGAAGTGTTGCTATTTTTCCTCCAAAAGAGTGTCCTATAATAACTGTAGGATTCAAACCAACTGCTTTGATAAAAAGTTTGACAATAAAGGCGTAATCAACGGTGGTCAATATCATATTATTACTGCTACCTCCAAACCCAGGTAAATCCAAATAGGTTACCCGATACTCTTTAAATCTATTATTAAAAGCTTGTTTCATAATCTCTTTATTGCTCCCCCACCCATGCAAAATCAAAATACCATGCTTTGCATTGGGATTATACAGCTCATAACTTAGTTTAAAAATATTTTTTTTATAGTTTATCTCTTTAATTGCCATTCTTCTTATATACTCTTTTCAAGTTTATTATGTTTTATATTCACTATTTTAGTTCACTATTTTAGCGTTCACTATTTTAACATAGTTTTAATTTACTTTATCGCTTTTGCACAAACAAATGCCGAAGAGAAAGCCCACTGAAAGTTGTAACCACCAAGCTCTCCTGTCACATCCAATACTTCCCCTAGAAAATAGAGATTTTCAACTTTTTTACTCATCATGGTAGTTGAATCAATCTCGTCCGTTGCAACCCCTCCTTTTGTCACTTCAGCTTTGGCGTAACCAAACGTTCCCGCTGGTGCAAAAGTATAATTTTGTAATGTTTTTAAAATCTTCCACTCTCTAGTACTCATCTTAATAGCACTTTTATCTTCTAAAGAGAGTTCATCCAATAAAGCCTTGGCTAATCTGCCAGAGAGACCTAAAAGATTGGAGATTTTTTTCTTAGATGACTTCAAAGTTTCCACACATATATTGGGTAAAAAGTTAATACTAATTTGCCCCTTATCCCAATAGAGTGATGCATCTAAAACAGCTGGTCCAGAGATGCCTTTATGCGCAAAAAGCAATGCCCCTTTGGCTACCTTGTCACCTACTTTTATCTCTACATCGGTAGAGATACCTGAGAGAGATTTAAAAAAGAACTGCTCTGGTTGGAGGGTTAATCCCACCAATCCTGCTGAGAGTTTTTCTACTTTATGCCCAAAAGATTTTGCAATCTCATAACCAATGGCACCTGCTCCTATTTTTGGAAAACTCAACCCTCCAGAGGCAACCACAATATTTTTAGCTTGAAATGTTCCTTGGCTTGTAAATACTTCAAAGAGACTGCCTCTTTTTTCCACTCTTTCGACCACAGTATTAAGACAAAATTGAGATTTAGGAATACTTTTTTTAAACAGTTCAACAATCTCAGTTGCTGACGTTCGACAAAAATACTGACCTCTTTGACGTAATTCTGGAAGTAGCCCTCGCTCTTCTAGCCAAAAAAGTAACTCTTTTGATTTAAAAGCTTTTAAAATATTGGCAATAAATCTTTGTTCTCCCAAGTAGTTATTTGACTTAATATTTTTGTTGGTAATATTACATTTTCCTCCGCCTGAAATCAAAATCTTTAAGCCCACTTGTTTATTATATTCAAGTATTAATGTTTTTTCTTTATTTACGTTCTTGTTTAACAGCGTAGCCAAAAAAAGACCACTCGCTCCTGCCCCTATAATTATAGTGTTTGTAGTTCTATTCATAAATATATTATAACACATTTATACTCTTAATTACACAAATATTAATATTAAGTTAAAGATTAATTAGATAAAATTAGGATGTAAAATTAAATTTCAAGGGATATCTATCATGTTAAATACTAAAACTATTACATTGTCTGTGATTGCAATTGCATTGCTTACAACAGGTTGTCAACAAAAAGCTGTAAGTGCCAAATCTACTACAAAGTCTGTAGCTACAAAAGTTGCTACAAAATCTGCTCCTACGGTACAAGGATCTACTTCTTCTGCTATGATGCAATCATCTAATGGTGGATTCACACTTCCAAATGCACAATCAGGTATGTGTTATGGTAAAGTTGTCATTCCAGCTCAGTACAAAACTGTTACAGAGAAACTATTGGCAACACCAGAAAGCACAAGACTTTCAATTATTCCAGCTGAGTATAAAAGTGGAACAGAGAGAGTTCTTGATACCGCTGCTTCAACTAAAATTGTAACCGTTCCGGCTACCTACAGAACAGAGAGCAAAACAATCACTGTATCTCCTGCAACTGTTGAGTGGAAAATAGGTATTAATCCAGATGCTAGAATTGCATCATCTGCACTTTTATCATCTGCGAGAAGTGGTGGAATCAATTTAGAGTCTGCACCTACAGGTTCGTGTTACTACGAGTTTTATGCTGCACCACAGTACAAAACAGTAGCAGAAAAAGTTCTTGACACAGCAGCTTCTACTAGATTAATCTCTAAACCA
The DNA here is from genome assembly GCA_964452815.1 of uncultured Sulfurovum sp. GTDB lineage: Bacteria > Campylobacterota > Campylobacteria > Campylobacterales > Sulfurovaceae > UBA1140. The sequence goes on along the minus strand of CAYVNI010000210.1, from coordinate 2,231 downwards.
GCTACTTTTAAACCAGGTACAAAAAGAATTTTAGTAACTCCAGAGTCAACTAAACTCGTTACTGTTCCAGCAGAGTACAAAACTGTTACAGAGAGAATTCAAGTAGCTCCTGCTAAAAAAGAGTGGAAACAGACAAAGTGTCAAGACCAAGATTGTGCGATTGAAGAGATGATGTGTTTGGTTGATATCCCTGCTCAATACAGAACAGTAACAAAACAAGTTATTGTAAGACCTGAAACTACAAAAAGTATTGTTATCCCTGCTGTATACAAAACTGTTACGACAAATGAGTTAGCAGCACCTGCATCGACTCAAAGTGTAAATATTCCTGCTACCTATAAAACGCTTACTAAAACTCAAAAAGTTTCTGGTGCAAAATATGTATGGTCAAACTCTTTGGCTGAAAAACCAGGAATGGAGAGAACATCTTCTGTAATATGTAAAGTAGCTACTCCTGCTATTACTAAGGTAATCACTAAAAGAGTTGTAGCAACACCTGCCAGTTCAAAAACAATCAATATTCCTGCAACATATAAAACTATCAATAAAACTATACTTGTTAGACCAGAGACCACAAAGAAAACTGTTATACCTGCAACCTACAAAACGGTATCTAAACAAGTTCTTGTCTCTCCACAGTCAGTTAAATGGATGCCTGTTCTCTGTAAATCAAGTATGACAATTGAGACCATCTCTAAAATTCAAAGAGCATTAACAGCAGCTGGATACAATACTCCTGTAACTGGTTCTCTTGATATGGCAACTAAATCATCGGTAGAAGCATACCAAAGAAAATCAGGACTGGTAGTTTCTGGTTTATCTATGGATACTCTTAAAGCTCTAGGTGTATTTTAATCATTAGATAACTATTATAAGCTTTTTACTTCACTAACAACTCTTTATGAGTTGTTAGTACTCCCCTCTGCTATACTCTATTGATTTTTATTAATTTTTTATTATTTATTGCTAATAATTGATTTCTTATATGTTATACTTCAGCGTAAAAAATAAAAAGGATGAAGAATGATGAAAGAATATACAAAAATAGCCATGAGTGCAATGGCATTAACACTTATACAAACACAAGCAATACAAGCCGATGGGTTTACACTTCCAAATGCACAATCGGGTATGTGTTATGGAAAAGTTGTTATTCCAGCTCAATATAAAACAGTTACAGAAAAATTATTAGCAACTCCAGAGAGTACAAGACTTTCAATTATTCCAGCTGAGTACAAAAGTGGAACAGAGAGCGTTCTTGATACAGCTGCATCTACTAAAATTCAAACTATTCCTGCTACTTATAAAACAGAAAGTCGAACTATTACCGTATCCCCTGCATCTGTTGAGTGGAAAACTGGAATTAATCCAGATGCAAGAGTTGCATCATCTGCACTTTTATCATCTGCTAGAACGGGTGGAATCAACCTAGAGTCTGCACCATCTGGTTCTTGTTACTATGAGTTTTATGTTGCTCCACAATACAAAACAGTAAGCGAGAAAGTTCTTGATACAGCTGCGTCTACTAGACTAATCTCTAAACCAGCTACTTTCAAAACTGGTACTAAAAGAATTTTAGTAACTCCAGAATCAACCAAACTCGTTACTGTTCCAGCACAATACAAAACTGTTACAGAAAAGATTCAAGTCGCTCCTGCTAAAAAAGAGTGGAAACAGACAAGATGTCAAGACCAAGACTGTGCTGTCGAAGAGATGATGTGTTTGGTTGATATACCTGCTCAATATAGAACCGTGACAAAACAAGTTCTTGTAAGACCAGAATCAACAAGAAGTACCGTTATCCCTGCTCAATACAGAAATGTTACAAGCAATGAGTTAGCTGCACCTGCATCAACCCAAAGTGTAAACATCCCTGCTACTTATAAAACAATCACAAAAACTCAAAAAGTTTCTGGTGCAAAATATATATGGTCAAACTCTTTAGCTGAAAAACCAGGCATGGAGAGAACATCTTCTGTAATCTGTAAAGTATCTGCTCCTGCTATTACGAAGGTAATCACTAAAAGAGTTGTAGCAACACCTGCAAGTTCAAGAACAATCAATATTCCTGCAACATATAGAACTGTAAACAAAACACTACTTGTTAGACCAGAGACCACAAAAAGAAATGTTATCCCTGCAACTTATAAAACTGTATCTAAACAAATTCTCGTCTCTCCTCAAGCCGTTAAATGGATGCCTGTTCTTTGTAAATCAAGCATGACAATTGA
>CAYVNI010000209.1:0-3986 GCA_964452815.1 uncultured Sulfurovum sp. | reverse complement strand
TAGTTCAAATGTAGTTGGATGAGAACCATACTCTTCTGCTTTTTGAGCCATAAGACCAACGTTTGCCATTGAACCCATTGTTGTAACATCATATTGACCATTTGCAACACAATCAGCTACCATTTCAGCGTGGAACATAGCATAAGTAGAATCAGGAACTACAGCAACACACTCTTTAGCGTCTCCGTTTCTATTCCACTGTTTACCACCTTCACGGTGGGGTATTCGATTTGTATCATTAAGTAAAAAAGTATACTTAAGCATGGAATATCAGAGTGTACTTTACTATATTTAGATTATAATGTTTTTAAACTCAAAAATTTTGGAAAGATATGATTTTAAAAGAAAAAAGAGATGAATTTATAAAATTAACAAAACAACAACTTATGGGAAGTGAACTAAAAGATAATCTTTTAGTTGGGCAAAAACCTTTAGACAGATTTTTTACAGGTTTTCTTTTTCCTATTGTATCAGGAGATAATGGGTTAGACTCAGAAGACGAAGCCATTAATGGTACTGATTTAGAAAAAGAGGAAGTGCAGTCAGTTAAAAAAGAGAAAAGATATATTCCTCCCTCTTCAGCAGGTTTTTCATTTTTTATTACTGGTACAGATATTAAATTAAGGGTGTTCTATAATGCAGTCTCTTATAAAGATAAGGATGAAAGAGATGAATATAATCAAAAATTTGTAGTTCAACAGTGGGAAAAAAATTATTTAGCAGATGATGGTAAGGAAGTAGAATTCTCTTTAGATGGTATAAGGCAGTATAAAATTTTTAATGACGAAGCAAAGATAGATGCTTTATGGAGACCTTATAATGATGGTTATATAGTTACTATTACAATGTCTAATGATACAAAAATAGATTCAACTATAAGTGGTAAAGAGTTTAATCTTGAACAGAATCGTCATACACTTTTTGAAGTAGAGCTTAAATGTATTGTTGAAGAGGGGAATATTGATGTTTATCCCTCTAAAGATAAAGCACTTTTGAGTGAGGAAGAGAAAGAGATAGAGTTACGATATAAAGATTTATACATCTATGCAGTAGGGCATGGGTCAGCTGTTAATTGGGCAAAAAATAGCAAACAGAAAATGGAAATTTGGATAGACTTTTTACCAACAGTGGAAGTTCCACAAGTGACAGCAGATACAGGTGGTAAATCTGATAAGGTTTTAGAGTTCTCTTTTTTGAAAGATTGTGTTGATAATAATAGGATTATTGAAGAGTTGGATAATTTTGTTAATAGTTATAAAAATTGGATAGATAGCCAAAATGATTTTATAGAAAAAGAGGATGAAGAAGATAAAGTTACAGCCCGAAGTATTGTAAAAAAACTAAGCATTGCAAGAAAAAGAATGCAAGAAGGTATTGCATTATTGCGAAATGATAGATATGCCTTAGTTGCTTTTGCAACAGCCAATGAAGCGATGTTAAAGCAGTGGGTTTCTGGGGATACGAATAGAGGTATTCAAAAAGATGACTCTGAGTATAAGTGGAGACCTTTTCAGTTGGCATTTATTTTGATGACACTTGATTCTGCAACTAATGAAAATAGTGATTTTAGAGATACTCTTGATTTGATTTGGTTTCCAACAGGTGGTGGTAAGACCGAAGCATATTTGGGTTTAATGGCATTTCTTTTTATCTATAGACGCTTAAAATATCCTGCTAGTTCAGGTGGTACGGTCTCTATTATGCGTTATACGCTTAGGTTGCTAACTTCTCAACAGTTTTTACGAGCAAGTAAAGTAATATGTGCTTTGGAGCTAATTAGACAAGAGAGAGTTGATAGTTTTGGAGAAGAGCCTTTTTCTATAGGCTTATGGGTTGGAGTTGCAAGTTCTCCAAATACTTTTTATCAAGTTAAGAAAATATTAGAAGATAAACAGTATAGTAAATTGGTTTTGAGTAGTTGTCCTTGGTGTAATAGTAAATTTAGTGCAAAAAATTATATTTTTAGTGAAAATAGTTTTCATTTTTATTGTGATAATTTAAGTTGTGACTTTGGAAAAATAGAAAGAAATATTATTCCTTGTAATGTAGTCGATGAAGCGTTGTATGCAAATCCTCCTAGCTTACTTATCGCTACGGTTGATAAGTTTGCACGACTTGCATGGGAAGAACGAGCAAGTAGTTTTTTTGGTAGATATGGTAATCGTCCTCCTGAATTGATTATTCAAGATGAGTTGCATCTGATTTCGAGTGCGTTAGGTTCTATTGTGGGGCTTTATGAAGTGGCTATTGAGACTGTATTGGTTTCAAGAGGTATGAGAGCTAAGTATATCGCCTCAACGGCAACGATTAAAAATGCTAAAAAACAGGTACAGACACTTTTTGCAAAAGAGATGGCAATTTTCCCTCCATCAGGGCTTCGCTATGATGACTCTTACTTTGCAAAAACAGTACCTTTAGAAAAAAAGGCTGGTAGATTGTATGTGGGGTATTTAGCTCCATTGTTAGATAGACAGCATTGTCTTGAGCCTCTAGCAGGAGTATTGTTGTCCAATCCTATTACACTATTTAAAGATGATGAAGAGTATATGGATAGATGGTGGACTCAGATTGTTTATCATGGAAGTTTAAAAGGGGTAGGTAATAGTCGAACCCTTTATCAGAGTGGTATAAAATCATATCTAAATAAATTTATTATAGAGAGTATGAGAGAAGAGATAGATGAAGATTATCCTAATTTTCTTAGTGATAAAAATCTTAAAACCATAGAAGATTTTAAAAATATTGATGATTTTAATGTTAAGTCCATAGTTAACAAATATCTTCTTCTAAGAGATATAGATGTCAAAATGCTAACAAGTAATCAAACAGCAGAAGAAAATGCCAATATATTCGATGCACTTGGAAGAGATAAAAATGATACTCAAGCTGTAGATGTGGCATTGGCTACCAATATGATTTCTGTGGGTCTTGATGTTTCGAGGTTGGCACTAATGATAATAAATGGACAGCCTCTCACAACAGCAGAGTATATTCAAGCAAGTAGTCGTGTGGGTCGTGGAGAGACACCTGGTATTGTATTTGTAAACTATTATAAAACACAGGCTAGAAGTTTATCTCATTATGAAAACTTTCGCTCTTATCACGACTCTTTTTATCGTTTTGTTGAGCCTTCAAGTTTGACACCTTTTACTTTTCAGGCACGGTCAAGGGCGTTACACGCTTCTTTGGTTATAGCCATGCGACATAGTGCTATTGGTCTGTTATCAAATGAGAGTGCAAGAGAGTTTGATATGAAAAATGATTTGGTAAAAAAAGTTATAAAAGAGATGAAGATTCGTTGTAAATTGGCTATTGGTAAAAATCGAGAGATAATTAATAAAACAAATGAACATATTGATAAATTGGTGATAGAGTGGAGTAGTGAAAGTATATATTGTCAAACCAATAAAATTAAATTGGTCTATAATTCTAAAGATAGGGGAATGTATAATCTTATCTGTAATTTTGAAGAGAAAAATGGATTATGGCAAACACTACAATCAATGCGAAATATAGAGAGTTCAGCTTTGCTAAAACTGTTAAAAGGGGTAAAAATAAAAGATGAAAAATAAACAACAATATACCCCTGTAAGATTTTCTCACTTGATGTCCTATGCAGGAGTTGGAGCAATAGTTCGTGGTGCAGAAGATAAACTGATGGTAGTTACGGATATTCGTTATTGGAATGATAAATCGGGAGGAATGGCATCGGAGATTATTCCTTATGTTACACGAGTCTCTATGGCATTGGATATAGACAAAGAGCTTAGAATGCCACCCAAAGCACAAGCGAATGAGCGTGGAGAGATAGATGGTAGCTATCTTCCTGCTGTTCTTTTTCCTACTTATGCAAAGTGTCAAAAGTGTGGTTTACTTCATAATAATCCATGGAGAAAAGACAATAAACGATTGACCGATAAAGTGTTCTGTGAAGTAAAAAAATGTGAAGGGAACTTAGAGCAGATTACTTGGTGTGCTGTGAGTAA
>CAYVNI010000208.1:0-1575 GCA_964452815.1 uncultured Sulfurovum sp. | reverse complement strand
CGTATCAAAGCTTCACCAAGAGTGGCTAAATATTTTGATAAGGGGATGAAACGACATCTACAATCTCAAACTTTTATCAAAAAAAATAGTGATGGAAGTGTAGAGTTTTCACTTGAATATACTCAACCTATTGAGGTTTTGCCATTTATTAAAAGGTGGTTGCCTGATTTGAAGATTATCTCTCCTAAAAGTTTGGAGGATGCGTTAAGAGTTGATTTTGAGGCTTACCTAAAATGATACAACTACTAAACTGGTTCCAAACCAACTACCCACACCTAAAACAAGCACTATTGGAGTCCAATCACAATTTTGATAATAGAGAAACAAACCCCTACCATGTAGAGGGTGATTGTTGGTCTCATACGATGATGGTCTGTAAAGTAGCAGAGCTTAGAGGTTATGATAGAGTGGTTCAGGTCTCTGCTCTGCTTCATGATATAGGCAAACCTCAATCACGCAAAATCAATCCCAAAAATAATCATGTTAACTTTTGGGGTCATGAGGAGCTTTCGGCAAAAATGGCAGAGCCATTGGTAGCTGATTTGCTAGCAAGAGAGATGTTGAGTCGTAAAGAGGGGGATGAAGTGTTGGAGTTGATTGCACTGCATTCATATCTCTATACACATAGCCAAGATGAGATTTATAATAGGTTTAGAGATAATTTAGGGTTTCTTAGGCATCTTATAGAGCTTGGGATTTGTGATAATTTGGGGAGATTCTCGGAGCAGATGGAGGAGGCTAATAGAGAGATTGAGACGATTTTGGATAAAATCTAAAATTAACAAAAAGGGAAATAATGAAATACCACCACATTCAGGTCAAAATCAACACCAAACACAAACCCTCCTACTTCACAGGCTCAATGATAAGAGGAGCATTAGGCTACTCTCTAAAAAAAGTAACCTGTATAAATCCAAGCTACAAATGCCAAGGCTGTTTCGCACAGAGTTCATGTCTCTATTACAGCTTCTACGAACAGCCAAACAGCTTTCACAAGTACCGTTTTGAGATAGAGTTAGGCAGTGGCAAATTTGATTTTGGACTTTATCTATTTGATGAGGCGTGTGAGAGTCTACCTTATGTTCTAAGTGCTTTGGAGATGACGATTACGCAGAGTGGTCTAACCAAAAACAACTACAGATTTTGGGATATGCAGATGTGGCTAAATGGGGAGTTAATATATGATGAGAATAGCTTTTTGTCACTAGATATGCCACCAAAAACTTTTGAGATAGATAGTTTCACACCCAATATCAAAATCAAACTCATAACACCTCTTAGAATCAAAAAAAACAACCAATTCCTAAGAGATGATATAGACATAGAGGATATTTTGCGTTCTATCCACCAAAAAGCCCAAGAGTTTAGCACTGGTCAAAAAGCGTTCAAACTAGACTACGAACCAAGCTACACAACAGTAGTAAAAGCTCTAACTTATAAACCACTTCTTAGAAGGAGCAATAGACAAAACAAAAGAATGAGTATGGATGGGATAGTGGGCGAAATAGCTATAATAGGGATTGATGAGAGGAGTTATAAGCTTCTAAAACTTGGTGAGATAATTGGTGTGGGGAA
>CAYVNI010000207.1:0-2768 GCA_964452815.1 uncultured Sulfurovum sp. | reverse complement strand
AAAATATAAATTCATGTTGTTATTTATATCAATTAGAACAGTACTTTCTATCTCAAAATAATACAAAGTTGTCAAGTCTCACCATCTTATCCCCCTCTTGAGCTAACTTTAATCTATTTCTATTAAAATGAAAAATAAAATGAAAAAAATTAGAAATAAGGTAAATTAATGAAACTATACTACTACGCACACACAGGACATAAAATAGGACTTGATAGGGTTAAAAAAGCAGTGGTTATTTTAAAGAAATTAGAAGAGAGTGGGATTGAGACAGTTCTTTTGGTTAATGACTTTAGAGCAGGACTTGTGGCAAGAGAATATGGTGTTTTTGGTGCTATTACCATTGAAGGGATACAGGATATAGATGCAATTGCAGAGACGGGGGACAGTGTGATTATTGACTCGCCTGAAGATGACCATGGGCGATTGGTGAAGTATATCAGTGACTTTGAAAAGGTTTTCAGGTTTGCTACGAGTGATGAAGACAGAAGTATTCATGGGGAGATTATGTTGGAGATTGAGTGTATGGATGAGGCGTGTCTCTCTTCCATTATAGTAAACGATATCTACTTTAACAAGCATAAAAAAGAGGAGAAAACACTCTTTTTCTTGGGGGATTCAGATGCGAATAAGATTATTCTTTCCAATTCAGATTTTTTTAAAGGGTTGGGTATGGAGCTTTTGCTTGGAAATTACTTTTATGTGAAGTATGAGGATGATTTGGCAAAGCTCTTCACGGTGTTACATGAACCTGAAGAGTATGTGGAGTTAATCTGCTCCTCCTCACGCGTGGTGACGGCATCATTTCAAACAGCACTTGAAGCTAAAGTTGTAGGAGCAGAGGTTATCTATATAGAATTGGCTAAATTAAGCAAAAAAGAAAAGAAAATATTAAGTTCAAATAAGATTGTTATTATAAGTAATTTTGATGTAAATATATATAAACAAAATATAATATCTATTGTTTCTACACCGTGTAACAATATAGAAAAAAGTAATAAAGTTGTCGAAAAAATAGTAAAAGAGCTTTAAAAATCGTTAAAACTTAATAGTTATTGCCTTATAATAGAAGTTGAAATTAACTATAAAGGAAAGGTATGAGTAATAGTAGACGTGATTTCATGGGTATGGCTCTGGGTGGTTTTACTGCTTTGGGTGGTATCGGTGCATTGTATGCGATGAAAAAATCTTGGGATCCACTTCCAAGTGTAAAAGCTGCTGGTTTTACAACTGTTGATTTGGCAGGTGCTGAAGAGAACAAACTAGTAGTAGAAAAGTGGAGAGGTAAACCAATTTTTGTTTTGAAAAAACCAAAAGATGCAAAACCTAATGATAGAGATGTGATAATTGGAGATGATAGATTCCATGTATCTATTGGATTGTGTACGCACCTTGGGTGTATTCCTGCCTATGATGGTGGTATTCAGAAATTTATGTGTGCCTGTCATGGTGGAGAGTTTGATACAGCTGGTATTAACCTTCCAGGTTTACCACCTCCAACACCACTAGAGATTCCACCATTTAAAATTGATGGTACGAAGTTGGTTCTAGGTGAAGCTGGTCCTGAGTATCAAAAAATGCTAGCTGCTGGCATTGTAGCGTAAGGGGGAGTAGATGGCACGAATAGAAAATGCAAAAAGTATTGGTGAGTGGCTAGATCAGCGTATTGCGATAGAGACACTTAAAAAAGTTATGCAGACTGAGTACTGGATTCCAAAGAACATAAACTTCTTATGGGCAATGGGTATGGTTTTGGCTGCTACATTTGGTATCCTTTTGGTTTCAGGAATTTTCCTTTTAATGTATTACAATCCAAGCGTTGATTTGGCGTTTGATTCAGTAAACTATACTATCATGACAGAAGTTGGTTATGGTTGGTTGTGGAGACATGTTCACGGTGTTGGTGCATCTTTGGTCTTCTTAATCATTTATATTCATATGTTTACAGGTATCTATTACGGTTCATATAAAAAGGGTAGAGAGCTTATTTGGCTTTCAGGTATGTTACTTTTCGTACTTTTTTCTGCTGAAGCGTTCTCTGGATATATGTTACCTTGGGGACAGATGAGTTACTGGGCTGGTATGGTTATTACGAACCTATTCTCTGGTGGTTCTTTAGAGGCTTATGGTCTTGTTGAGTGGATTAGAGGGGATTATGTTCCTGGTCAAGCGTTCTTAACACGTTTCTTTATGTTACACGTTCTTTTAATGCCATTGGCAATTATTGGGGGAATTGTATTCCACTTTGGAACACTTAGAATTCCACACGTTAACAACCAAGATGGTGAAGATTTTGATTATGCTGAAGCGGCAGAGCTTTACAAAGCTGGTAAAGTAAAAGAGTCTAAAGTTATTCCTTTTTCTCCAGTATTCTTGTCTAAAGATGTATTTGTAATGGGTGTTTACTTCATTCTGTTCTTCTTCCTTGTGTTCTACAAGTTTGATTTTGCAATGGATCCTGTTAACTTTGACCCTGCAAACGGTTTAAGTACTCCTGCACACATCTACCCTGAGTGGTACTTCTTGTGGTCTTATGAGATTTTACGTCCATTCTCTAAAGATATGGGTCTAATCGCATTTGCTATTGCACAGGTTATCTTCTTCACACTTCCATTCTTGGATAGAAGTCCAAATGTTGCACCAGCAAATAAAAGAGGATTCTTGTTCCATATGTGGTTCTGGTTATTATTAATAGATGTACTTGTATTAACATTTATGGGTAAATTACCACCAACAGATGCAACATTTGCAATGATAGGTATGGTTGC
>CAYVNI010000206.1:0-6536 GCA_964452815.1 uncultured Sulfurovum sp. | reverse complement strand
AAGTTTTAATTTCAAAGTTGACCAATATCAAGCTTTTTTTAAGAACTTATAATTATAATAAAATAATTTTATAATTAGGAGACAATATGTCGGAAATAGAAAAAAAAGAGTTAGAGGTAATGGGTGCTACCGTGCCTTTCTTTACTTATACTATAGGTGAGACACAATATTTTGAGTTTGACACTTCAAAGTGTGGGCCTCCAGACCCAATGGTAAACGCAATGGCAGGATTAAACCTTATTGATGATATAAACAAAAAATTGGTCATGATTAACCACAAGTTCCCTGGGGGTCTTATCTCTAAAATTGGTGAAAATTATAATAACAGTCGAGAAGATTTGGCTGATGGAAATGTAAAAATACTCTTCTCCTACAAAGCAGGAGAGAGTGAAAAAGCTGACCTTACACAGACCTCTTGTGGTGGTTGATAGCTAATGTTAGCGATATCAAAAGATTTTGCACCACCTTTAAAACTTATCGCCCCTTTTTTTAAAGTGGGTGCTGGGTTCTATCTTCTTGCGATGATGACCCTCATGCTATTCTCTGCCAACTTCTCCTACCAAGAATTCTCAATAGCAGGATGGATACACCTCTTTTTGCTTGGCTTTGTCATGATTACTATTTTTGGAGCGATGGCACAGCTTATCCCTGTAGTTTTAGAAGTGGGTCATGCAGTGGTTGACCTCTATTATGTTATCTTGCCCCTGCTTGGGTTAGGAACACTTGTTATGGTAGGTGGATTTTGGATAAACCCTGTGTTTTTAACCTATGGTGGTCTGTTGGTACTTATCTCCATGATAATCTTTGCCTTTGAGGCTCTAGCCACGCTTAAAAAAGCAGAGAGAAGAAGTTTGACGGTCAAAACCGTGCTGATGAGTAATGCCTATCTTCTTTTGGGGATTTTAACAGGCTTTGCTATTGCACTTGGATTTTCAGGAGCCATCTCTGTAGATAGTGATTCCCTTTTAAAAGCACACGTCTATGCTGTTTTAGGAGGCTTTGTACTCTTGATTATTATGGGATTATCATTAACCCTTATTCCTATGTTCTCACTGGCACATGGTTTTGATGAAACACCGATTAAACGGGCTTTTAACCTTGTAAGCATGGGTGTAGGTGTGGTCTTTATTGGTGCATTAGTTGGGGTCAATATGGTTCAGTTTATCGGCTATATTATCACCCTTCTTGGAACAGGATTTTATATCTATCAGATTTATATCATCTACAAACTCACCGTGAGAAAAGAGATGGATATTTGGGCAAAATCACTTATCTTTGCATTTGGCTCACTTATTCTCTCTTTGCTTTTAGGAATTATCTATCTACTAGGAGCAGAGGCTACATGGTTACACGCTTCTGTATGGTTCTTTATGATTGGATTTATCAGTTTTATGATTAATGGGCATCTTTTTAAAATTGTACCTTTTCTTATCTGGTTTGAACGATTTGCACCCTTGGTAGGAAAAGAGCCTGTCCCGATGTTTCATCAAATGTATCCAAAAGATAAAGCAGAGATGGTATTTTGGTTCAGCTCTATTGGTACACTGTTGGGAGGCGTAGCACTTCTAATACAAGATGATTTTATGTTTAAATCGGGTGCCAGTCTTCTGTTTATGGGAGCGATATTTCTCTATCTCTCTATGTCAAATATGTTGGCTTATGGTAAAAAATAAAAATATATAAAGGAAATATAAAATATGTGTGAAATAACAAAAGAACAAGTCTTTGACGCAGTGAGTACCGTCATTGACCCTGAGGTCGGATTTAACCTCGTTGAGATGGGGCTTATCTATGATGCACTCATTGGAGAAACTTGTAATATCACTGTGGTTATGACCCTTTCAACACGAGGTTGCCCACTTCATCAGATGATTAAAACATGGGTACAAGAGGCAGTCGAAAAGATAGACGGTTCAGGAATTGTTGATGTAGAGGTAGTTTGGGAACCTGAGTGGAATATCTCTATGGCAGATGACAATGTTAAAGAGAAGTTAAGTGGAGGGACTCCTCAGTTTTAGTTAGGGGAGGGTTTCTCTTGACCCTTTGTATGGAAAACCTATGTATCTGCCTTAACCTTCAATAACCCAGCCTCATACAAAAATGGTGAGGGTTTGAAGTCAAGCTTTTTAACCTTGTCATATTTGGCATAAGAGAGATAGAGCTTCTCTTTTGCCCGTGTGACAGCCACATAAAATAGCCGTCTCTCTTCGTCTAAGCTTCCACCTTTTCCCATGAGCTTGGTATTTGGGAAACGTCCGTCCATAAGGTCGGTAATATAAACTTCGGTAAACTCTAACCCTTTACTGGCATGAACGGTTAGGAGATTGACCCCATCACCTTCACTTAGCTCATTGCCTCCTAGTACCATTGCATTGACAAACCTACCAATCTCTTTATAGGGAGCCGAGAGGTCTTTTAAGAGTCTTGCTTTTCGTGTAATTCTCTCTTGTGCGAGGGCTTTTTTATCACGGTCTATCTCTCCTGATTTTAGTTTGGCTCTTTGGTTGGATAGCATCTCTACGACTGCACCATAGAGGGGTGAGTCGATGAGTTTGGCTAACATATGTTGGGGAGATTTTACATTTTTAATAGACTTTATGTAGTCATAATAGGCATTGAAAAACATAACTCCATCATCGGTTAGTTTTGGGTGTTTTAAAATAGGGTGTGAGCGTATATGCTCACTTAGTGGTAGCTTGGCAAAACGACTAATTGAGCCTATTTCAGTATCATCATCAAAAAGCCCCAGTTGTAGGTTCTTATTGGGATTGAGTTTTGGCAGGTTAAAGAGCCTTGGAGATAAGATACCTGTAAATAGATGCCCCTCTCCAAAGTGGATGAAACACTCAAACATCTCTTTTGCCAAAGCAGAGCCTATCCCCTTTCCATACTCAAAGATATGGATAAACGCCATCATGTCCTTGTGGTTAACGACCAATGAGAGAATATCAAGTAAAAATTTGACCTCTTTGGCTTCAAAAAAACTGTTTCCACCCTTTCTTTTACAGGTGATGCCTAGCTCTCGCAGACTCGCCTCCACGCCATCTGCTGAGGCGTTGTTTCTAAATATAATGGCGATGTCGTTACTGGGGGTGTAGCTATTTTTAATATTTTTGGCAATCGCTTGGTACTGGTCAAATAGCTCTTGATGTCCAAAGAGACGTGGTGGGTTGTTTTTACCTTGGATGGTGACAATAAGTTTTTTGGGATAGATACGCTCATTTCTCTCTATAACTCGGTTTGCAAGAGATAAAATGGTTGCTGTGGAGCGATAGTTTTTACTTAGGGTAAAGACACTTGCATTTTCATATCGTTTCCCAAAGGTGGCGATATTTTGAATATTTGCACCATTAAAAGCATAAATGCTCTGGTCATAATCTCCAACACAAAAGAGCGACTGTTTTTTCATGGAGTCGATTAGAGAGTTTTGCAAGGTATTGGTATCTTGATACTCATCAACCAAAACCTCATACATCTCCAGTTCGCTTATAAGCAGTTTGTCTCTCATTTTGAGAAGTAAATCATTAAACGATACAAAACCAAAATTATCTTTGGTCTGCTCATACTCATCAATAATATTCATATAGATATCAATAAGGGGTCTGTGATCTGGATACTTCTCTATAAACCAAACATCAAATCCATCCAAAGAGGCATTTTGATAGAGGTTGTATTGTTCATATAGATAGGTAGAAGAGAACGCCTCTACATCATGATTTAGACGTTTAAATTGACGTTTTTCGTAGATACTTCTAAAAAGAGTTTTTAGCTCTCCTGGTTGTTTAAGCGTAACATTTTGCTTCATCTGTTTAAGCCAACGGTAGCTAACAGCATGAAAAGTTCCTGACTCGATTTTACTCACCACCGAGGAGGGGAAGTAGCGACCCACACGCTCTAGCATTTCTCCTGCGGCTTTATTGGTAAAGGTTAGGAGAAGAATTTTAGAGGGTTCTGTACCACTTTTTAAGAGTTGTGCAATACGTCCTACTATGGTAGAGGTCTTTCCTGTACCTGCTGAGGCGATGATGAGGTTATTTCCAATGGGGGCAGTGGCAGCACTTAGCTGCTCCTCATTTAGAGTGCTAAGTGGCATTAATTATTTATGACCAAGAATATAGTAAGTCGAGGTGTTTTTTACATTCTGAAGCTCTATTTTATATTTATCAGCCCACGAGGTAATAGTATTTTTATACTCATCTGCTATCTCTTTTGAAAGCTCTTCACCTCTTTTTATTTTTAGGTAATTTTCTGAGTTTGACATCGCAATATATCCTTTAATGTGAGCCAAGTTGTCGTTAAGAGAGAGTAGATGTTGCGAGAAGGAGTTAAATTTATTAGTATTATTGATGATACTCTCCATCTGTTTTACTGTCTGTTCTGATTTCGGATATCCAAATTGAGATAAAAGTGCTTCGGGTGTAAGTTCTAAGTTCATATATTTCCTTTTTATAATGTTGTTGTTTTGTGACTTCTTTTAGAACTTTATCCAAAAATAGTTAAAGATAAAATTAATATATTAATTTAAATTAATATATTTTATTTATATTTATTTAAGTATAAGTTCTTTTATGTATACTATAGAATATATTTTATTAAATATAGGTTTATAATATTAGTTTTTAATTATAAAAGAACAGAATAAGGAAACAAAATGAAAAATTTTTTATTGACATATTGGATAAGTATGATTTTGCTGTTTATTGTCTTTTACTGGGAGGTCTCTCCCCTTAGTTCGGTTATCAATTTATGGCAAACAGATTTAACCAGTTTTTTAACCTCGATGGTACTTCCTTCTCATATGATGGAGAATAATCATATTCTTATAAGTTTAAAGTACAATTTAGTCATTGAAAAAGCTTGTAATGGTATGATGTTATATCTCTTTTTTTTAGCTCCTATTATTGCTTTTCCTGCAACACTTCAACATAAAATAGGGTGGGCTATTGGAGGATATTTTATTATTTTAGGTGTGAACACCTTTAGAATATGGTTCATTACTCAACTTGTTTTAGACGAACGTAGTAACTTCTCTTTGGCTCATGACTATTTGGGAAATATTTTATTGATTATCACCTCAATTTTATTGTTTATGGCTTTTGTCAAAAGTCGAAAAAAAAGGCTGAAACAAGTAGCTTATGCCTAAAAAATATAATTATTACGATAAAATTCTATTTTAAAATTAATGACGGATAATATATATATGGATTACTTAAAAATTACTGGTGGCACAAAACTCTCTGGTTCTATTGATATCTCTGGTGCAAAAAATTCAGCACTTCCAGTTATCGCAGCAACCATTCTTTCTAATCAAGCGTTAACGCTTACAAATCTTCCTAATGTGGTAGATATTAGGACACTTCTTAAACTTCTTGCTATGTTAGGTGGGGAAGTAGAACATAATGGTACGGTAGCTACCATCAATAACGGTAGCATGAACTCTACCAAAGCTGTCTATGAGATAGTTTCTCAAATGAGAGCATCTATTTTGGTTCTAGGCCCTCTTTTGGCACGTTTTGGTGAGTGTGAAGTGAGTTTGCCTGGTGGGTGTGCTATTGGACAACGTCCTATTGATTTGCACCTAAAGGCGATGGAGGCTCTTGGTGCAAGGATTGAGATAAAAGGTGGGTACGTTCGTGCAACAGCACCCAATGGACTCAAAGGTGCTAAAATAGTGTTTGATAAAATCACTGTAGGTGGTACCGAAAATACCATTATGGCAGCATCATTGGCATATGGTACAACCACCATTATCAACGCAGCAAAAGAGCCTGAGATTGTTCAACTCTGTGAGATGATAGCCTCTGCTGGTGTTAAAGTTGAGGGGATTGGTACAAGTGAAATTATTATTGAGGGTACAGGTGGTGAGCCGTTGATATTTAAAGATACAGAGATTATCCCAGACCGTATCGAAGCAGGAACCTACCTCTGTGCAGGGGCAATTACCAACTCAAAAATTACCCTAAACAGAGTTAATGCGACACACATTGAAGCGTCTATAGATAAACTTGAATCAATGGGATGCTCTTTTGAAATTTCAGAAGAGAGTATTACCATACATGGAAGCAATAGACTAAACCCTGTAAGCCTTATTACCACAGAGTACCCAGGGTTTCCAACTGATATGCAAGCACAGTTTATGGCAGTGGCTACCATGGCAATTGGTGAAAGTGTCATAGAGGAGCGTCTTTTTGAAAACCGTTTTATGCACGTTTCAGAACTCAATCGTTTGGGGGCAGATATTTGGTTAAAAGGCTCAGTGGCTGCTGTACGTCCTGTTGCACAACTCTATGGAGCAGATGTAATGGCAACGGATTTACGTGCCAGTTCGGCTTTGGTATTAGCCGCGTTGGTAGCAAAAGGTGATACCAATGTTAGACGTATCTATCACCTAGATAGAGGATATGATAACTTAGAGGGAAAACTGGCTTCTCTTGGGGCGAAAATAGAGCGTTTGAGTGAGTAGGATTTATTCCTACTCCACCAAATAATTAACAGTTTTTAAAATATGTTTCTCTTTAAAAATAGCCTCTTTTAGG
>CAYVNI010000205.1:0-3030 GCA_964452815.1 uncultured Sulfurovum sp. | reverse complement strand
ATGGTAAGTACAAAAAAACTGGTCAATACAATTAAAAGTTTAATAAAAAATAGGGAGATTAGTATAGCAAGTATTGATAAGTCTAATGAGCGTATAGAGATGTTAAAACAAAGTATTTAAATATTTTATAGTATACTCTATGATAAAATTTTTAACAAGGAATTCCAAACTATGAAAAAAACAGTACTTTTTCTTCTCTCTCTACTTCTATTTACTTCCTGTACAGGAGTACTCAGGAGTGAGAGTCAGTCAGCAGTAACAGAAAAAGATAGGCAGATGAGTAGCTTAAAAAAAGCACTGGATGTTTATAGTGATGCAACCATAAATAATAATGTCTCTGTACTTTTAAGTTTTGTCTATCCAAAAGTTTTTACACTTATCCCCAAAGAGCGAATGCATAAGATATTAACAAATGTCTATGAAAGTAAAAAAGCACCACATATTATAGATATTATTCATAAAAACATATCTAATATTAAAGTTTATGATAAAGGTTTGTATTCCATTATTAATTCTAAGATGACCATGGAATTAAAATCACCTATTGTTGATAATGATAAGTTTGAAGAGTTACTTCTTGATAAGTTAAAATCTCAAATGGGTGAGAATGCTGAGATTACCCTCAATAATCGTAAACATATTTTTACGGTTAAAAAACAAAGTCAAATTATAGCCATCAAAGAGGGCAAAGAGGGTTGGAAGTTCGTAGGCTATGAACAAGCCAAAAAATACGCCAGTAAAAGGGTGATTCCTGAAAGTATTATGAGAAATATAGAGTAAAGTAATATTTTTAGTCACTTATTGATAGATTAAACCCTCCTTTAAAATAAATTATTATATAATATTTAATTATATTATAAATAAACAGAGGAGTGAAAATGAGACTATTTAAATTAATGGGAATCTTTCTACCTATATTTTCTAGTATTTTATATGCAGGAGGAGGGGATGCTCTAATTGCCAAAGCTAAAAAAGAGGGTTTAAAAGCAATCCCTACAAATAAAAAAGAGCTGTACAAACTTATTGATCCTGATGGAGTGATTACCCCAAAAAGAGTAGCATTAGGGAAGAAGCTCTTTTTTGACCCACGTCTCTCTAAGAGTGGATGGATAAGTTGTAACTCATGTCATAATCTTGGTTTGGGTGGGGTAGATGGACTCTCTACTGCCGTTGGGCATAAATGGACTGAGAACCCTCATGCACTCAACTCTCCTACTGTCTATAATGCTGTTTTTTTTAAGAGACAGTTTTGGAATGGGCGAAGTGATAGTCTTGAAGACCAAGCCAAAGGTCCAATGCAAGCGGCACCTGAAATGGCAATTTCCCCAGAACTTCTTTTTAAACGTGTAAACTCTATTCCTGAGTATGTTAACGAGTTTAAAAAAGCTTATGGAAAAAAGGTTAAAATAGATCTTAAAAAAGTAGCAGATACTATTGCTATTTTTGAACGTATTTTAGTGACCCCTTCGCGTTATGATACGTTTCTCCATGGAGATACCAAGGCTTTGACTAAAGCAGAGCAAGAGGGCTTGGAGATTTTTATAGATAAGGGGTGTGTCACTTGTCATAATGGTTATGCGTTAGGAGGAGAGCTAAAACCTTTTGAACTAAATAAAAAATATAAATTTAGAGATGTAGGTGATTTTTTAGAAACCAATAAGATGGTAAAAGTTCCAACGCTTCGAAATATTACTGAGACAGCACCCTATTTCCATAATGGTGAAATTTGGGATTTACGAGATGCAATTAAAGAGATGAGTAATGTTCAGGTTGCCTACAAGGTTAATGATAGTAAACATTCTGGTAAGTTTAGTATTGACATCTCAGCTATCTCTTTAAGCAAAAAAGATATTGATAAGATTATGATATTTTTTAAGGCATTAGAGGGAGAGAAGCCAAAAATTGAATATCCTCAACTTCCAAAGAGTACGACCAAAACACCTAAGCCAAATATTAAGTAAGCTATAGTGGATGATTAACGACTATTCGTTAATCATATCTCCCAACATAAAGGCAAGTTCTAAGGCTTGAGAGGCATTGAGTCTTGGGTCACATTGTGTGTGATATCGACTTGCCAAATCATTGGCGGTAATAGGACACGCAGTACTTCCTGTACACTCCGTTACATCGTTCCCTGTCATCTCCAAATGAATTCCTGCTGGAATGGTTCCCATCTCTTTGTGAATATCAAAAAATGCCTTGACCTCTTTTAGGATATTATCAAAATCTCTTGTTTTGAAACCATTTGGTGTCTTTTCTACATTGCCATGCATCGGGTCACATGACCAGACCACATTTTTACCCTCCTCTTTGACTCGCTTAAGAAGTTTTGGGTAATACACATTTATCTTAGATGCACCCATCCGAACAATCAAATTTAATCGTCCCTCTTCATTATTAGGATTGAGTGCATTAATAAGCTCAATAAGTTCATCTTCACCCATGCTTGGACCCACTTTACATCCAATAGGGTTTTTGATTCCTCTGAAGTACTCAATGTGTGCTTCTGTTAAATTTCTGGTTCGGTCTCCAATCCATAACATATGGGCAGAGCAGTCGTACCACTCTCCATCAGTGTCATCTTTTCGTGTTAACGCCTCTTCATAGTTTAGAAGTAGTGCCTCATGAGAGGTAAAAAGTGTTGTTTGGTGTAGTTGAGGAATAATATCACTGGTGAGTCCACAGGCAGCCATAAACTTCATGGAGTTGTCTATTTTTTGGCTCAACTCATCATATTTCTGTCCCAACTCATGGTCTTTGATAAAGTCCAAGTTCCACTGGTGTACTTTATTCAAATCAGCCAATCCACCTCTAGCAAAGGCTCTTACAAGGTTGAGTGTTGCAGCTCCTTGATTATACGCTTTTATCATATGGTGAGGGTTAGGAATTCTAGCCTCTTGCGTAAATTCGATACCATTGATAATGTCACCACGATAAGAGGGGAGTTTCTCTCCATTTATCTCTTCAAAATCAGAAGAACGAGGTTTTGCAAATTGCCCTGCAATTCGTCCTACTTTTACTATAGGCTTT
>CAYVNI010000204.1:0-31328 GCA_964452815.1 uncultured Sulfurovum sp. | reverse complement strand
TAGCCCATAACGTTGTCCATCCTCTTTCTTTTTTGAGTTGGTAAAATCCAACGTTTCATAGTTTATTTTGATATTGTTATTTCCATCATGCTCATGTTGCTCCTCCTCTTTGGCATAGAGGCTTGAACAGAGCAGTGTTGCAAATAGTATTGTGTTAATCTTTTTCATGCTTTCTCCTAATGTTGTATATTTTTATAGATATTAAATGTTAGTTAAATGTTACTTAAGAGAAAGTAGGAGGAGCTTGTGCATTGAATCCTTTAGATATCGAAACAACCCAAATATACCTGCTAGTAAAAAGCGTCTTATAACACCCTTTACATAAAAATAGTAGTTCATCTACAATGGGTGTATCTGCACTATTAAGGTTTTTAACCAAAATATGAACTTTACAATCCATCGATTCTAAACCATCATGATGAATATGGGTTGCACCCAAATAAGCAGAAGCAAGATAGAAAAAGAGGAGAACTCTAACAATCATAGATTTCAAAAAGTCCCCCCTCTTTTTTTCATGATATTGTACCAAAGTTACCTAACTATATTATAATATTTGGATGATACCAATATAGATGATAGTATAAAACACCACAAGAAGCTACATCCTCAACATTCATTAAGATTATATCCTACTTCAACCCACCAAAATCATCGTTTTCATACATATAAGTCGCAATCTTTTGAAGCGTCTCCAAATCAATTGCCAAATAGGGCATAAGCTTATACTTCTCTATCATCTCAGGAAGAAGAGCATTCTCTCTGTTGGGCTTGGCAACCCATTTTGCCAAGTTCTTAACAAAATCCTCTTTTTTCGGATATTTCATCAGATAATACCCCTTAACCTCCAAAAGGTGAGGTGCTGATTTTTTACCAAACTCACCATGACAGGCGATACAGTTTCCAAAGAATAGAAGCTTATTCTCATTGGCACTGAGTGTATTGATACTAAAGAGTGACAAGAGTAGTATCTTTTTTATCATAATTTATCCTTTAGAATTCAGCATTTATCCCCACATAAAATGCTCTTGGAGAAGTTGAATAGCCATCAACGACTTGATAATATTTATCAAAAATATTATTAACTTTTAAATAAGTACTCATATTATTACTCAATTCATAGTTAAGAACGGTATTGGCTAAAAAATATTTTCCTGTTTGACGACCTTTGGTTTTTTTTGAATTTTCAACACTAAGCATATCATCATATCTCTCCCCAAGATAATTAAAATAGCTCTAAAAAATACTTAAATAAAATGGTTTTTTAATACTTAAACGGTGTCTCCACAATCGCTTGAAACCATCCTATAAGTCCCATTCCATCTCGAAAATCAAGCTTAGACGAACCTGCTTTTGCCATTCCTTTGTCGGTTACAATAATTTTTTTACTAATTTCAATGGCACTGAGTGGTTTGTCGGCAACCATAGAGAAGCAAGTAATCCCTGCTTTAGTAAGGTCTATCTCATCTTTTCCTGTTAGCAATCGTTTGGCGATACTCTCTCCTGTGATTGTCCCTACAGAGACAGAAGATTGAGCTGATGGGTCAAACTTATGATAGCCCATAATATCTCCTGCCACATAGAGTGTGTCATCACTTTGCGAATAGACTTTATAAGGTTTACAGACAATCCCACCCCACTTATCGCGTTTGACATCAAAGAGTTCGGCTGTTTTGTTACCCCTGTGATAGGGGATGAGATTGGCTACACTATATTTTAGCGTTTTTCTCTCACCCTTATCATCATCAAAATTCTCTGCATACGTAAAACTTATCTCTTTTTTATCAAAATCAATATCTTGGATATTTGCAGTGGCAAAGAGGTCTTCTACTTTAGAGAAATTCTCTTTTTTCATAAAGTCTTTAAGCGTAAACCCTGCTTGTTGGATACGCTTCTCCATCTCATCCCCACTCATACCATTAAAGACAATGGTGTCACGGTGATATTTAATAAAAACCTCAATAAACTTAGGACCTTTGGCTTGTGGTTTGGGAGAGCTATCCATAACATAGACTTTGCCTTTAAGTTTATGCTTTTTGATATACTCCGAGACCATACACGCCCGTTCATAGGAAGCAGGTTTACATCGCACTTTTCCACCCTTGGGAGGCACAATCACAAAGTAACCCTCTCCACCAGACTTTGCCCAATCGTGAAGCTGATTGAGCAAATTCTGTTTCTCTTTTCCTGAATCAGAATACATTGCAGCTGGGGTCTCTTTCATCGCTCGTTGAACTTTCTCTGCTGACCAAGTTGGAAATAGTTTTTTATAATTATAGTCAATTCCAGGGGCTACCACCACATAGTCATACTCAATTGTCCCTTTGGTAGTCGTAATGATTTTATTTTTAATATCTGCATCTATCACCTCGGTAATAATTACATCAATATCATGATTTTTCTCTGCTAAAGTGTAGTCATATCGAAAAGGAATCCCTGCCTCTTTGACCTCTTTTATCTCTCCAAAGAGGGTATTGGACATGGGACAGGCAAAATATTGAGCATTTCTCTCTAGCACAATCACCTCAATCTCATTTTGAGAGTCATTAGCTTTGATGCTCTCAGCAACCGTAAGACCTCCCATTCCCCCACCAATAACAACCACACGATGTGCCTTATTTTTTTTGGCTTTGAGTTGGGTAGTTTGAGCTTTGACTTTGCTATTATTACGCTCATTATTGGCATTGGCAACAAGCGTTGCACCTGCTGATAGTGTTAAAAATTTGAAAAAACCTCGTCTTGTAATTGATGACATAGAGACTCCGTAAATAGAATTTAATATAATAATAAGTTATTATAATAATAACTTAAAACTATAATTTAAACGAATTATAGTTAGGAAAAATTAATAATATCCTTAATCTTAAGAAATATATTTGATATCACCAACTATTTTAATTTACTATTCAATTGTAGACGATTAAAGCAAAAAAACTACCTCTATGCAACTATTTGATATAATCGCAAAAAATTTAAACTATATATATAATGTATATAAATAACAGAGGAATTGATTGTGAGAACACACTATTGTGCTGATGTAAATGAGACACATATTGGAGATACAGTAACAGTATCAGGTTGGGTAGCGAGTCGCCGTGACCATGGTGGATTAATTTTTATTGATTTGAGAGACAAAGACCAAGTGGTGCAGATTGTTTGTGACCCTGCTGACAATGCAGAGGTTCATAAACTAGCCGAAGGTGTAAGAGACCAGTTTGTACTTATCGTCACGGGAACAGTACGTGCCAGAGGAGAGGGGCTAGAGAACCCAAAACTCAAAACGGGTAAAGTTGAAATTGTGGCTGATAAGTTGGTGATAGAGAATAAATCTCTCCCTATGCCGTTTGAGCTAGGTGATGATAAAGTAAACGAAGAGATTAGATTAAGATACCGATATTTGGAGCTTAGAACTCAAAAATCGTATGACATATTTAAACTCCGTTCAAAAGCAACGGTGGCAACCAGAAATGCTCTTGATGAGCTTGGTTTCCTTGAAGTTGAGACACCTATTATGACCAAATCTACCCCTGAGGGTGCGAGAGATTACCTTATCCCTTCGCGTGTACATGGTGGTGAGTTTTATGCCATGCCACAATCTCCACAACTCTTTAAACAGTTGTTGATGGTGGGTGGATTTGATAGATATTTTCAGATAGCCAAATGTTTTAGAGATGAAGACCTTCGAGCCGACCGACAGCCTGAGTTTACTCAGATAGATGTAGAGATGAGTTTCTGCGACCAAGAGGATGTGATTGAGATTGGTGAAAAGCTTATCCACTCTATCTTTACCAAGTGTGGGTATGATATTCCTACCAAATTTAACCGTATGACCTACTCGGATGCGATGGAGTTTTATGGTTCTGACAAACCCGATATGCGTTATGATTTAAAAATGGTAGAGGTGATGGACATCTTTGAGAGATGTGACAATGAGATTTTTTCAAATATCGCAAAAGATAGCAAAAAGAACCGAATCAAAGCCCTAAAAGTACCAAAAGGTGATGAGATATTCTCAAAACGAGAGATGAAGCGTTTTGAAGATTATGTTCGTAAGTTTGGAGCTGCTGGGCTTGGTTATTTTCAGATGAAAGAGGATGGTCTAAAAGGGCCACTTACCAAATTCTTTACCGAGGATGACATTCAAGCGATTATAGAGAGATGTGAGCTAGAGGTTGGGGATGCTGTCTTCTTTGGTGCAGGAAATAAAAAGCTTGTATGGGACTACATGGGAAGATTTAGAATCCATCTGGCTGAGATTATGGACATCATTCCAAAAGATACCTTTGAGTTCTTGTGGGTAATGGATTTCCCAATGTTCGAGATAGAAGAGGGAAAAATGAAAGCGATGCACCACCCATTCACCATGCCTCAAACCGATGAGAATGGCAAGATAGTGTTTGATGACCTTGAAGATTTACAATCAATCGCGTATGATATTGTGGTCAACGGTACAGAGCTTGGTGGTGGGTCGATTCGTATCCACAAAGAGGAGATTCAAAAAGAGGTCTTTAAACTTATGGGAATCAGCGATGAAGAGTCTGAAGAGAAGTTTGGATTCTTGCTCGATGCGTTTAAATATGGCGCGCCTCCACATGGTGGATTTGCCCTTGGACTTGATAGAATGATTATGCTTATGACGGGTGCTTCTAGCATTAGAGAGGTTATCGCCTTCCCTAAAACGCAAAAGGCACAATGTATCTTGACACAAGCCCCATCAGAGGTTGACCAAGAGCAACTCAATGATTTGAGCCTTAGAATCAGAAAACAGAAAATAGATTAGAAAATAAAAATTCAAATTCAAATTAAAAAGAAAACAAAATTAAAAAGGAAACAAAATGAAAAAACTTTTTCTACTTATTGGTGCGCCAGGTTCTGGTAAAACTACAGATGCAAGTTTGATTGCAAAAAAACACTCTGACAAGATTGTTCACTACTCAACAGGTGACATGCTTCGTGAAGAGGTAGCAAGTGGTTCAGAGCTTGGTGCAACCATTGAAAGCTTTATCTCAAAAGGTGCGTTGGTTCCTCTTGATATTATTGTAGATACCATTATCTCTGCTATCAATCAAGCTCCTGTGGATGTGGTACTGATAGATGGGTATCCTAGAAGTGTGGAGCAGATGACAGCCTTTGATGAGATTGTGGCAAAAGAGGATGAGATTGAGCTTACTTCCGTCATTGAAGTGCGTGTTTCAGAACAAGTTGCTAAAGATAGAATTTTGGGTCGTGCAGCAGAAGCCAAAGAGGGTGAAGAGCGAAGCGATGATAGCATTGAAGTTTTTTATGACAGAATGAAAATCTTTACAGACCCATTGGCCAAGATTCAAGAGTTTTATACCAACAAAGAGTTACTAAAAGTGATTGATGGAGAGAGAGAGCTTGACCCTATCGTTGCCGAAATGGAAGCTTTTGTTTTAGAGAATATCTAAAACCATAGACCTAGACCCATGATTTTATGGGTCTATCAACTAAGACAAGATGTACGCCCCTCTAAATTTCTTAGATTTTAAAAACTTTTTTGCTTCCCAAGATGAACATTTTACCACCACTCTATAGGCTGTTTTCTTTTTAGATGAGATATATTTTTTAATAATCGTTACATCTTTTAATTTATGTTTTCTCTTGAAAGCTTTTGCACTTTTTGCATCAAAAAATGATGCCAGTTGAACTCTCTTAGTTATTTTTTTGCTGGCTACTTTTTTATGAGCTACTTTTTTATGAACAACTCTTTTATGAACAACTCTTTTACTCACAATTTTTTTGTGAGCAACTCGTTTATAACTTCTCTTCTTTTTAGAAGCTCTTCGTTTTGATTTGTTTCCAGAGATAACCTCTATTTTGACACGACCAACCCCTTTTTTGGTCATACCAATCTTTTTAGCTGCACCATAAGAGAGGTCAATATCACGAGAACTATAAAAAGGTCCTCTATCATTTACCCTAACACGTACTGATTTTTTAGTATCCAAATTGGTTACTTTTAAAACAGTATTCATGGCATAGGTTCTATGTGCTGCGGTCATGTTATACATATTATAACGCTCACCATTGGCTGTTAAGCGTCTATGGAAGGGCTTCCCATACCAACTCGCTTTACCAAACTTCACCAACCCTCTTTTGACATATTTAGGATAGTATTTTACCCCCCTGTCAATATATGCCAAAACATTGACATCCTTTGCACTTAAAGATGTTGATACAACCACTAAACCCATTATCAGCAACATAAGCTTTGTTATAACATTTTTTAATTTCATAAAACACTATCTCCCAATTTTCAAATATTTTATGGAATAATAGCGTTTAAAGCTTTATCTAACTTTTAAAGTGAAGTGAGCAACTCATTCTCTTTTTTCAAAATATCTACATTATTCAAGTAGGTCAAAGGCAATGTTGTTGGTTGAATTGTATAGAGAGAACTCACCTCTTTACCCAAAGACTCTCTCCCTCGTGAAGAGTTGATAAACTGTGCAATAAAACGTGAATCCATATTAATATATGGTCGAAGACGAATAATCGCCATATAGTGAGGAAGTGCATATCCAGCTTGTTCTGCTTCAACATAACAGGCAATAATTGGGAAATGAAGACTCACAACAATATCCCCCTCTTGTGTCAAATCTTCAAAAGGGATACCTCCACAAGGAGAAATAGTAATTAAATTTCTATCATCAATAAATGAAATTGGTTCCAACGATTTCATGGTAAGCTCTTGATACGTCTCAACATTAACACCCAGCTCTTCTTTATGATAAGCACCTTTTATAATATCTGCAATCTCTTGGAGTTTCATTAGTAATTTCCTTTATTTATATATATATTATTTTTATAATAAGTTATTTTTGGGAAGATTATATAAAGAATAGCTTTAATATTAATTTAATATTAAGTAATATATATAAATTATACAGCTAAGAAAAACAAAATAAAATTATTATTATTTAAGTTTATCCTTAAGAAGTAGATGGAAATAAAAAGTAATAGTTAAAAACTAAAAATTAAAAACTAAGAATTAAAAATGAGAAGTTAACTTATAACCTCTCAGGCATCTCATCTTTAAATGCAAGATTCTCAGCTTTTGCAAGTAGCTCCATAGCACCATTATCTATCATTATTTGAGCCAATTTATTACCCAAGTCAATAGATGATGCTCTTGGCTCACTTATCTCTTTTTCTAAAATTTCAGAACCATCAGGGAGTCCTATCATGGTTCTAATAGTGACAATATCACTCTCTCTATTAATAGTAGCATTTACCGCCACAGGAGCAGAACAACCTACCTCTATTTTTGAGACAAAATCACGCTCTAATTTGGCACATAAAAAACTATCTTTATCATTTAAGACGTTAACCATTTCTCTAAGCTTATCATTGGCACTGATGATTTGAATACCCAAAGAGGCTTGACCCATAGGAGGTATCATCATCGAGAGAGGAAGTTTTTGGGAGAAAGGAACATCTTTGATTAAATCCAAACGACTTACCCCAATAAAAGCTAAAATAATTGCATCATATTGCCCCTCTGAAAGTTTTCGTAGACGGGTGTTTACGTTTCCTCTTAGGTCTTTAACTTTTAAATCAGGTCGAACGGCTAGAAGTTGCATACGTCTTCTAAGACTGGTTGTTCCTATCACAGCACCCTTTGGGAGTTCATCAAATGAAGCGTGATTATGAGAGAGAAAGATATCTGACTGATCTTGACGTGGAGAGATGGCAACAAGCTCTAACCCCTCAGGCATATAGGAGGGGACATCTTTTAGTGAGTGTACTGCCATATCAGCATTACCTGCTAACATCTCATCCTCTAGCTCTTTGGTAAAATGTCCTTTCCCTCCAATAAGAGCCAAAGGTCTGTCCAAAATTTTATCGCCTTTAGAGACAATTTCATTTAATTCAACTTCGAGTTCTGGAAAATTTTCTTCCAAAATATCTCTAACATGATACGCTTGCCAAAGAGCAAGGTCACTTGCTCTGGTTGCTATGGTTATTTTATTCAAAAAAAACTCTTTATTTAATTTATTTTATTAAGTTGTCGAAAAACTCTCCGACACGGTCAGTTCATTTCTTTTTGTCGTCAGGAATCAACTTTTTGTACGCTGAACGGCTCTTATCCCATACACTATCAAGGAACACTGTTGGCGTACCAGAAACCATCGCTTTAGTTGCTACCTCTTGATCATGTTTCAGCTCTTTTTCAATCTCTTTAGAGTCAATCAATGCTTCAGTTAGTTTCAAATCAAACTTACTGTTTAATTTATCCAAAACTTTTTTTAAATCTACCTCTCTTGGATCAATCTCTAACGTGTACATCTCCATGATTTTATCATAGTTTTTCTTTCCTTGTTCTACCAACATTGCGCGTGTAATAATATCTGATACAGGGTGGATTCTCAAAAGTGGCATATGGTAATAATAGAGTGAAAATGTTTCAGGATTCTCTTTTACAGCATTATAAATTTCAGGAACTTTCTTTTGACAGAAGGGACACTGTGGATCTGAAAAGATTACAATCTTATGTTTAGCATCTTTATTTCCTGCAATTAAGTGCTTCTCATCATAGACGCTATCTTTTAACTTTGGCTTCAATGTCATGTGATAGTCTGTGCCTGTTTTCATATCTATTAAGGCATTTGTAGCGATACCATCTTTCACAAAAATAGTCTCAGGAACGGTTACGATATCCGTAACTGTTGGGCTTTTTTTCACTTTTGCATTGATATTTACAAAGTAGATATCCCACCCTACTAGTGCGTCAATATTTTTTTTCTCAATAACATCTACGCTATCAACCTCTACGCTCTTATTTTTAATTAAATGGTTTTCAATATAATCTTTTACTTCGGCTTCTGTAGACGCTGCACTAAGGCTTAGTGTTGCGATAAGGGTCGTGCTCAATAATTTCGACATCAATGACATCATCGTCTCCTTGTTTAGTTGTTTTTTTAATATTACTTTTATCTTTTAAAAGTGACATTGTACCACCTAATTGTAAAAATAATGTATAAAAGAGAGCCATTACTCCTAAAAAATCTGAAAAAACACCTGGAATAATGAGTAAAATAGCTCCGATAAAGTAGGAGGTACTTGCATCATGAAAACTTTTTGCATTTAGTTTTCCCAATGTGGCCAATTTCATATTGGTCATCAAGCTCTTATGGGCATTTTGGATAAGTCCCATTCCCAACATAAATGAGCCAAGTATCCAAATAACCGTCCATAAAAATCCTATCTGCTCACCCACTGCCAACGAGAAATAGAGTTCCATAAAAAGATAGGGAAGAATAATTAACATAATGCTAACTTTGCCATAATGGTCTCTACTATAGTATCAAGTGAAGTATCAAGTGAAGTAACCTCTTTTACTAATGTAGCTCTATTAATTATCTCTACTTTCCCATCACCAATATCATTACCAATCACAACAGCCAATGGCATACCGATAAGCTCAAAATCTTTGACCTTGACTCCAAATCCTGTCTTTTTATCAGCTCTGTCATCTAAAATGACAGAGATACCTTTGGCTTGAAGCTCTGCATAGAGCTTCTCCCCTGCTTCCATCTGCTCTGCATTCTTAGCTTTTGCCACAATAATATCTACGCTAAACGGTGCAGACTCTTTTGTCCAAATACACCCTCTTTCATCGTGGTTCTGCTCAATAATTCCTGCTAAGAGTCGGCTTACTCCTATTCCATACGTTCCCATTACAAATGGCTCTAACTTTTGGTTTTCATTTAAAAATTCTGCGTTCATCGCTTCGGAATAGGTCGTTCCAAGCTGAAAGATATGCCCTGCTTCTATCCCTTTGGTTTGGCTAAGTCCACCACCACACTTAGGACAAGCTGTTTCATCTTTGGCTATCACCTCTACATTTGCCCCAAAGTCACAACTGTCACAGACCATAATGGTATCTTCACCACTATCAGCTAATACCATAAACTCTTTTGACCCTGCACCACCAATCGCTCCACTGTCAGCCTCTACCACTTTAAAATCTAGCCCCAAACGGGTAAAGATTTTTTTATAGGTCTCTTCCATGAGTGCAAACTCTCGCTCCATATCCTCAACCGTGGCATGAAAACTATAGGCATCTTTCATCAAAAACTCACGACCACGCATCAGTCCAAACCGTGGACGCACCTCATCACGAAATTTCCAGTTAATCTGATAGACATTGAGAGGCAATTGCTTATAACTTTTAACCGTTTGTCGTACCAAATTTACCATCGCCTCTTCATTAGTTGGGCTTAGGGTGAAATCATTTTGATGTCTGTCTTTAAATCGTAGTAGTTCACTTCCAAATTTGTCAACTCTCCCTGTCTCTTCCCAAAGGGCAAGAGGGGTTACCATCGGTAGATGTACCTCATTACACCCTGCTTTGTCTAACTCATCTTTAACAATCGCTCTCACTTTGTCCAATGTAATTTTGCCAAGTGGTAAAAAATTATAGAGTCCAGAGCCTCCTGATGATTGAATAAATCCCGCACGAAGCAGAAGTATATGTGATGTCAAAACAGCATCACTTGGGGCTTCTTTCATTGTCGGTATGAGTAGTCTTGAAAATCTCATGTTTGGTATCCTATATAGTTTTTGATAATTATAGCTAATGTATCTAACGAGAAGTTAAAAAAGCTACTCCATTACTGCACTCAAAGTAAGTAATTTACAGGAGTTTTCTAAAATCGCAACTTTTTTTACCATTTCAGTTAAGTCCCTATCATAAGAGACCAATCCAAACCCTTTAATAAGAAGAAGCTTCTCACTGCTATTTTTAAAAAATGAGGTAATCTCTGATGTTGACCTCTCCTCCCAGTCGTTAAAATTTCGGGGGTCATAGATTTCAACCCTAGAGAAGAGTTGATGACCGTAATAGTCTTGAGGTATGACAACAGTATGTTTTAAAGAGTATGCTGTAGAGAAGGGTGGCATAGTATAGGAGATATATTTCGCATTGGGAAGTGTATTGTAAATCTGTTCATGTATCTTGGCATCTACAGAGGCTTCATTCCAACGATAATCTTTTTTTTTCGAGCAAGAGAGTTGCAAAAAATTCTCTTCGGAGACACCATCTAAAATAGTCTCTTTCCTATTGATAATAAATGAGTTAACTGAATCTCTAGCTGAAATTGAACCATGAAAGACACCAAAGTAATTTTTTTTAAACATTGAGTTGGATATATGTTTAATTTCATTCAATAGATAGGAGTCCATGTTGTAGCCTTATTATTTTTTGGTATTATATCGTTTTTAATAAAGAGTAAAAATAAAGAGTAAAAATAAAGAGTCAAAATTATAAAGGTAACCAATGAACACTCCCCATATCCCCGTACTATTAGAAGAGGTTCTTTTGAGCTTTCGCGATATAAAATCTGGATATTTTGTAGATTGCACCTTGGGCTATGCAGGTCACTCGGAAGCGATGCTCAAAAAATATGAGAATATTAACCATATTGGTATAGACAGAGATGAGGAGGCATTAAGTTTTTCAAAAAATAGATTAAGCCTATTTCAAAACAAAAGTACCCTCTACAAAGGGACATTTTCCACTATTTTTCCAACACTAAAAGAGTCTCCTATGGTTGGTATCTTAGCAGATTTTGGAGTCTCATCATTACAACTTGACAAAAAAGAGCGAGGATTTTCGTTTAGCAGTGACAATCTTGATATGCGTATGGATACTTCTGCTCCCTTAAGTGCCTATAAGGTTGTCAACGGGTATACTCAAGAGAAGCTAGAGTATATCTTAAACCATTATGGAGAGGTTCGTTCTTATAAAAGAGTAGCCAGTGCGATTATCGAAGCTCGAAGTCAGAAATCCATAGAAAGTGCCAAAGAGCTTTCTGATATTATTTGTCAGGTTGTGCCAAGAGGGGGTAAAATTCATCCTGCCACACTAAGTTTTCAAGGTATTAGAATAGAGGTCAATGCAGAGCTTTATGAGATAGAAGCTCTTCTTGATGCACTTGAAGCAAAAGCAAAAAACAAAGAGCTAAATGATACCATCGTCTCATTAATTACATTTCACTCCTTAGAGGATAGATTGGTCAAAAACCGATATAAAAAATGGGCAACGGCGTGTATCTGTAATAGCCAAGCGATGCGATGTACCTGTGGTAAAAAGCATCAATTGGGCAAGATGTTGGGACGCAAACCTGTTATTGCCACCAAAGAGGAGCTAAAAATTAATGCACGATCACGCTCTGCGAAGCTCAGAACATTTGTATTTAAAGGATAGAGTATGGCACAAGAGAGAAGAAGAGTAAAGAGACACAAACATCAAAATAAAGAGAATGGTGTTACAGGAAGCATGATTACCATTATGATATTCTCTATCTCACTGGTGCTTCTTTTGACCATACCAAACATCTATTTGGACAACAAGATATACAAAGAGAGCCGAGAGATAGCCCACTATCAAAAGATAGTAGACACCCTCCAAGAGGAGCAGACCATTATCAAACATAAGCTAGAGATTATCCAATATAATGGAACGCGAAAATGATACGAAAATTCCTTGAGTTTGCCATAGACCGACCTGCATTGAACCATATTTTTATGGTTTTTATGATTGTCATGTCACTCTTTGCCTATCAAGGAATTCCAAAAGAGATTTTCCCTGCTTCACAACTCGACCAAGTGGTCATTACAGGAACTTATGTGGGGGCAAGTTCCAATGTACTTGATAAAATGGCAGTACGAAGCATAGAAGAGAAGCTACAAGCCCTCTCTCAAATTGACACCATCTATACCACCATTCAAAACGGTTTTTTTTCTATTAAAGCCGATATCATGCCCAATAATGACAATCAAATTGTTTTGGGAGATGTCAAGGATATCATCTCCAATGTTCGACGAGACTTACCCTCTGATATGGATGAACCTTTGGCAAAAATTACCATCCACAACTACCCTCTTATTTTGGTTGCTATCTCAGGAGATGCCTCTATTGATGCCCTACTTGATGTGGCTGACGAACTCAAATCAAATCTCTCTACGATTGGGGACTTAAGCGATATTTCGATTCGTGGAGAGTCTGATGATGAGATACTCATCTCTCTTGACCAACAGAAAATAGAGGCGTATGGACTCTCCAAGTCGGCCCTCTATACAGCTATCTCTTCCCTCTCCTCCATCTTCCCTGTAGGTACGATAAAAGAGAAAGGAAACCACCTCTACATCTCAACCATCAATGGGGAAAAGAGTAAAAAAAAGCTTGAAGAGAGTATGCTCTCCATCAATGGAAAACGCTTCTATTTGGGAGACATCGCAGAGGTAAAGTTGGGACTGGCCGAACCTGAACTTCTCTCTCACTATAATGGGAAAAACAACATCTCACTGGATATCAAAAAGAGCAAAGATGGCAATGCTATTGCCCTTGCTAAAGAGGTTAAAGAGGTACTCAAAGAGTTTAATCAACAGTATAAAGATAAGTTTGAATTTGAAGCATATACCGACACCTCCATTTGGATTAAAAACCGTCTAAACCTCGTCTCCTCAAATATTCTTTTTGGACTCATCCTAGTGATGTTTGCACTCTTTTTAAGCCTTAATTATCGTATTGCATTGGTGGTAGGAATTGGGATTCCTGCTTCATTTATGATTACCCTCATTACAGCCAACATGATAGGCTATAGCCTCAATATGCTTACCCTCATGGGGGCATTAATCGCACTGGGTATGCTGGTGGATGAGGCAATTGTGGTGGCTGAAAATATCTATAGACACATTGAGATGGGAAAGAGTCCACGAGAAGCAGCTATTGATGGCTCGGTGGAGATGTTTCCTGCTATTTTAACAGCGACACTTACTACTGTATTTGCTTTTCTGCCTCTTTTGATTATGTCGGGGAAGATGGGGATGTTTATGCAGGTGTTGCCTGTGATGATTTCCATTTTACTTATCTCCTCACTTTTTGAGGCATTCTACTTTTTACCCTTGCACTCAAAAGAGTTCTACTCTATCGGAAGACTTGACAAGATTCAGAAAAAAAAGAGTTGGTTTTGGAGAGTGACCATCGGATTTTATCGGTTTATCTTAAAATGGCTACTACGGATCAAGTTTCTCTCTTTGATTCTTTTGGTGGGTGGGATTATCTATGGAACACTTCATGTGGCAAAAACCACAAAGTTTCAGCTCTTCCCTGAATTTGATGTGCAACAGGTTTTTCTCAATGGTAAGGTCAACATCAACAATGAGTTAAAAGATACTGAAGTGTATGTACGAAAAATAGAGGAGGCACTGTTAAAACACCTAGATAAGGAGTCGGTGGACTCGGTCACCTCTATTATCGGACTAAAGATGAACCCTGACCAGACCATGGACATGGGGGACAATCTCTTTCAGATTTTTGTCAACCTCTATGAGAAAGCTCCTGAGAACTTCTTTGATAAAAATATCAACCCTATCTTCTCTTTGGAGTATGATGGAAGCAACATGATACGGCACAAGATGGCACAAGAGATAGGCAAAGAGATTCAAGAGGATATCCTAGAGGAGATGCGAAACCTTACTATCAACGGTCAAAAGGTGTTTGAGGAGTTCAATGTCTATGTTCAACAAACAGGCATGGTTGGAAATGATATAGAGATAGGATTCTCTGCTTCTACAGAGGAGGAGATGAGTCGTGTATTAACGCGTGTGGAGAGTAAATTAAAAGAGATAAATGGGGTTAAAGATATTGGAAACAATGCCAATGAGGGGGAGAGAGAGCTAAAACTAAGGGTCAATGAGTATGGGCAGTCGTTGGGGCTAAGTGAAGGGTTTATCACCAATGCACTACGGGGTTCATTTTTCAAAGCCGAATATGGAAAGATGTTTAACCAAGAGGGGTTGGTACGCATCAAAATAGAGGATGAGAACAAAGATGAAAAAGGGAGTATTGATAACTTTATGCTGACCATTCCCACAGGTGAGGTGGTCGTACTTCACGAAGTTTGTGACTTCTTTTACCAAAAAACCTTTGTGCGAACCTTTAAAGAGGATGGCTTAAATGTACGCTCCATATATGCCAGTGTTGACAAAGAGATAATCTTGGCAACCGAGGTGATGCAACAGCTCCAACCCCTTTTAGAGACACTTAAAAAAGAGGGGATAAAGGTCATTATCAAAGGAGAAGAAAAAGAGAATAAAAAGCTAAAGCAAGAGATGAAACAAGCTGCACTTATTGCGATATTTTTAATCTTTATCGCCTTGGTATGGATGTTTAACTCTTTTGTTCAACCGTTAATTGTCTTGGCGATTATTCCTCTCTCTATCTTTGGGGTTTTGGTGGGGACAAAACTGATGGGTTTAAACATGACCATGACAGGTATGATGGGGATTATTGGTCTAGCAGGGGTGGTGGTCAATGATGGGCTTATTATGCTATCCTTTGTGCGAAAAGGCAAAACCCATGAGGAGATTTTAGAGTATGCAGGTCAGAGAATTCGCCCCATTATCCTCACCTCTGTCACCACCGTATTGGGTCTCTCTACCCTTATATTTTTTGCCTCTGGTCAAGCCTTGATTTTACAACCCATGGCGATTAGCCTTGGGTTTGGGGTGGCATGGGCAACGGTGCTTAATCTCTATTTTGTGCCATTAATGTATGCTATACTTTACGGTATTAAAAAAGCATAATATCAAAATTATTTTCCATACTCTTTGGCAATAGTAGCGATATCATCATCTGAGAGTTTTTTGGCAAACCCTTTCATAATTCCTTTCATTGCTCCTCCATATGAACCGTCTTTATATCCGTGTAGTGCCTTGACAATGTCTGCTTTTTTCATTGAGGTGATGACTTTAGAGACAGACATTGCTTTATTCTCTAGTTTCTCCCCATGACAACCTGTACAGGATTTAATATTAAATTTTGCAGAGGCAGAGAGGGTTAGTAGTCCAATAGTTGTAATTATAAATATGCTTTGTTTTATCATTATGATTCTCCATTTTTTATATTATTTATATTCATAAGTATACTTAATGAATATTACTTATTGATTAAAAATAAACAAATATAAATACTAGTTGAATTCTTTCCCTATCTTTATGATTTTTAATTTCTTTATAATCTATTTTGTTTATACTAATTAGAAACTACTATAAATGAGGATTTAAAAATGAATAAAAGTAAAAATCAAGAAATTATTGGATTAATCTTCTCTATTGGGATGATATTAACCTCAACATCACTTCTAAATGCCAAAGAGTATCCAAGAGATAGAAATGGTAATGTCAATGTGAATATTATTGATGGAGTGGTGGTAGCCAATGATAGAGTAGAGAGTGTTATACGCCAAGACGAGACAATTTCCATTGATGTGGATGGTGACACTTATGAAGATTATGGAGTGAGTGTGGATGATGATGAAATTAGCGTAGATATAGGACATGGAGGTATAGGAATTAATGTGGACGATGAGATATCAGTTGATATCGGTGGGTTGCTGGATATTGGAAGTTTAATTATGGAAGATTGAGCCAATATAATAAAATATATTACTGTTATA
This sequence comes from uncultured Sulfurovum sp., assembly GCA_964452815.1. Lineage (GTDB taxonomy): Bacteria > Campylobacterota > Campylobacteria > Campylobacterales > Sulfurovaceae > UBA1140. Next base: position 14,841 of record CAYVNI010000204.1, on the reverse strand, counting down.
TAAAAAAACAATACATTTTAACTACGGATGCGATATAATCATCGACGATTTAATCTTTAAGCTACTTATTTTAAGCTTAAAAAAAAGGAACAGTTAGGTGATAAATGCCGTTGAGAGAAAAATAGAGCAGTATGTCTCTGAACTTGATGATGCCCATGTCTCATCATTGTATAAAAAACTACCTCATGGGAAGCGACTTCGTAGTAAATTGATTCTAAAGATTGCAGGTTCCAATTTAAAAGTTGTTAAAACTGCGGCAACCATTGAGATGATTCATGCCGCAAGTCTTCTCCATGATGATGTGATTGATGATGCCAACACACGTCGTGGGAAAGTCTCTATCAATGCGAGTCATGGTAATAAAAATGCCATTATGATGGGGGATATACTCTACTCTAAAGCTTTTTTTGAACTAAACTCCATCTCTTCTGAAATTGCCAAAGTTGTCTCCAATGCTGTTGTACAACTGAGCCTTGGAGAGCTGACGGATGTGGAGCTTTCTAAAAGATTTCACACCAATAAAAAGGCGTATCTAAAGATGCTTTATCAAAAGACAGCTTCGCTGATGGAGGCTTCTTCTGAGTCTGCTGCGATACTTGTGGGAAAAGATAGAGTTGCATATCGTGATTATGGTAGAAAATTGGGTATGGCATTTCAAATGATAGATGATATCTTAGATATTATCAGTGATGAAAAGACCTTGGGTAAACCTGCACTTCATGATTTTGAAGAGGGAAAAGTAACCCTACCATATATCTATCTCTATGAAGCTTTGCATGAAGAGGATCAAGAGTATTTGGTCTCACTTCATCGTAAAAAAATAGGTCAAGATGAAGCAGAGTGGATAAAAGTTGCCATGAAAAAATATAATATTATCGAAAAAGCTTCTCTTGAAGCCAAAGAGCTTATTGGTGAGGCGATTGTCTCTATGGAACGTTTGGGCGAACACGACCTATCAAATATCGCCAAATCAATGATAGAAAGAGAGTTTTAGATGTCCTACCAAGTTGTCTCTTTTAACCATAAAAATTGTCAGCTTGAAGAGAGGGAAAAGTTAGCATTTCCCTTGGATAGTGACAAAAAAGAGCTTCTGAATAAACTCACAGGTTTTGAGTTTATCCAAGAGGCGTATATCGTCTCTACCTGTAACAGAGTAGAGATAGTGGTTGCCACCAAAGATACCTTTTCAAGCTACCATGCTATTTTGGGGCTAATGAGTCTGCGTTCTGGGCTTGGCTTCTACCAACTGCGTGAGATGGATAGCCGATATGATGACCAAGATGCCATACTTCATATCTTCTCTGTGGTCTCCTCTTTGGAGTCAATTGTTATAGGAGAATCACAGATAACAGGTCAGGTCAAAGAGGCGTATCGTCTCTCTTATGGCAATAAAACAGCAGGAAAAGAGCTTAATCGGGTTATCTCCCATGCTGTAAAATGTGCCGCAGAGGTGCGTAATATCACCAATATCTCCAGACACCCTATCTCCATTGCCTCGGTTGCCGTCTCTCAAGCACATAAAATATATGGCAATAATATATCAGGAATGACCGCAATTATCGTAGGAGCAGGAGAGATGGGCTTGATTGCAGCTAAAAATCTTCTGCGTTTGGATTGTGATATTCTGCTTATAGGGAGAGACAAAGCTAAAACAGAAAAAATAGCATCAAATTTAGGAGACAATGTACGAAGTGATACTATTGAGAACCTTCAAAAACATCTAAACCGCTATCGTTTGCTATTCTCTGCTACCTCTTCAAAAGAGATTATTATCAAACAGCATATGCTAGAGAATAATGAGTTTGACAGGGTATGGTTTGATATGGCAATCCCCCGAGATATAGATGATATGGATTTAGACAAAATACAACTCTTTAGAATAGATGACCTCAAAACAATCTCAAAAGAGAACCATGCACTTAAAGAAGAAGAGGCAAATATCGCGGTAGATATTGTCGAGAAATATAGAGATGAGTTTTTTAAATGGCTTCGTGCGTTGTCCATCGAGCCTGTTATCAAAGCGATACGACTTCAAGCCAAAGAGTCCATAGAGAGTGAGCTAAATCGTGCCATCCATAAAAAGTTTGTCCCCAAAGAGTATGAGTCCAATATGAAAAAAATGGCTGAACAGATGTTTAATCGATTTTTACATGATGCAACCCATAATCTAAGACAGTGTTCTGCCAAAACAGGGTCAGCCAAACGTGTTGATGCCATTAAAGATATTTTTGAGATTATTACCGATGATAAAAATGCTAAAAAATATAAGAGTGAACACCACACAAAGGGCTATAAATAGTAGCCCTATTCCTCTAAACCCACAATTGCTTTATAGGCGGTATCTATCATCTTATCTATCTCCTCATGGGTGATAATATAAGGTGGCATAAAATAGACAATATGCCCCAATGGACGCAATAAAACACCATTATTCAATCCATACTGATAAACTTTCAACCCTATTCTCTCCTCTGCTCTATAGCCCTGCAACTCAATGGCCGCTATCATCCCTGTTTGTCGTACCTCTTTAACATTTGAAAGCAATTTAAATTTCTCTAATTTTTCTAAGATATAGGCTGATTTTTTTCTGTTTTCTGCCATCACATCCGAAGCTTCAAACAGCTCAATGGTTGCCAACGCAGCAACACAAGCCAAAGGATTTCCTGTGTAGCTATGAGAGTGTAAAAAAGCTTTATACTCACCATAATCACAGTAAAATGCATTATAAACATCATCGGTTGTCATCACCACGGATAGAGGAAGATACCCTCCTGTTAAGCCTTTGGAGAGCGTCATAAAATCGGGAGTAACTCCTGCTTGTTCACACCCAAACATCGTTCCTGTTCGTCCAAAACCTGTCATAATCTCATCAGCAATGAGATGCACCCCATATCTGCTACAGATATCTTTGGCAAGGGTAATGTAAAGAGGGTGATACATATGCATACTCCCTGCTCCTTGCACCAAGGGTTCAATAATAAATGCTGAAATTTCATCGCCTCTCTCTTCTAAAATTTTCTCCAACTCAATAATCGCCTCTTTGGCACTCTCTTCTCTTTGGTCAATAGGCACAGGGGTCTGAATACAGGAGATAAGCAGGGGGGCATAGGTCTCTTTGTAGAGTTCAACATCCCCCACACTTAACGCCCCAATGGTCTCACCATGGTAAGAGTTGGAAAGGGATAAAAAGAGAGGCTTATCTCTTCCTTGATTTCGATGATAATGGAAGCTCATCTTCAATGCTACCTCCACGGCACTTGAACCATTATCGGCAAAGAAGACTTTCTCTAACCCTTGAGGAGTTAAATTGACCAGTTTTTCAGCTAACTCAACAGCTGGTTTATGGGTAAAACCTGCTAAAAGCACATGCTCTAAAGTGTCAAGTTGCTCTTTGACTCTATTTGAAATATGCTCATTGACATGACCAAAAATATTGACCCACCATGAACTTATTGCGTCAATATAGGCGTTATCATTGAAGTCATAGAGATAAACCCCTTTTCCTTTTTTAATAGGAACCAGGGGCAATGTTTCATGGTCTTTCATCTGTGTACAGGGATGCCATATATGTTTTAAATCCTCTATTGCTAACTGCGTATTATTATGCTTCATTATTCTCTCCATTGCTCTTGAGTATTTTTAAGCTCAATATAGTAGCATTATTCTGATGATTTCATTAATAATTAATAACAACTAGACTAAAATTGTGCAAATTTTTAATTAAGGTAATATTAACATGATTTCATGGATGCAGAAGAATAATAAATTTCTTATTATCACCATATGGATAGCGACCATTTCATTTATCTTTTCAGGAGCCACGACAGGTTTCTCTTTTGGTATAAAAAGTAGTAGTTTAGGAAAAGTTGGCGAAATTGAGCTAGATAGAGAGAAGTTTCAAATGGACTATCGAAATTTATACTCACGATACAGCCAGATGTTTCAGGGTAAATTTGACCAGGAACAGGCAGAAAAGATGGGGCTAGAGCAACAAGTTCTTAACAATATGGCAGCTCAAGCGAAAGTTTTAAATCTCGCTAAAGAGTTTGGTATTGTTGTTTCAGATAAAGAGGTGGCAGACAAGTTAATCGAAATACCTGCTTTTCAAAAAGAGGGGAAGTTTGAACAGAGTATCTATAAAAACTATATCAAAAGTAACCGAATTACGACCAAACTTTTTGAGACCAATATCCGAGAAGGAATGGTCATAGAGAAGATGTTTAATATCTTAAATATTAAACCTCTACAGAATGAGTTAAAAGCATTTACAATGCCCTTTGAAATTGCAGACAAGATTAAATATTTCTCTCTCTTGGAAGATGATATGAATATCACCGTTAAGCAAAGTAAACTAAAAGCTTTTTGGGAGATGAGAAAAGAGCAATATAAAACAAACAAACAGTATATTTTTGACGTGGTTTGGACAGAGTCAAAAGATATCAATGTAACAGAAGATGAGCTTTTAAAACACTATACAGAAAATGGATTTAACTATACCGATAGCACCCAAAAACGGCTCTCTTTTGAAGAGGCAAAAGAGCAAGTCACTCATGATGTACAACTCGAAAAATCAAAAAGAGCCGCAAAAACAAAATACATTGCATTTAAAAAAAATGAGATTAAAAAAGATGAAACCATCACCTATGATGTGAATGATTTTAGAATATCGCAAAGTGTTTGGAAAGAGATTGCTTCAAAGTCAACAGGTGATATATTAAAACCAAAAATAGTTAACAATAGATATGCAACATTGAAAATCGTGGATATTAAAGAAGCCTTAACAAAAACTTTTAAAGAAGCCAAAGAAATAGTGACCCCTATTTATAAAAGTGACCTTTCTAAAGAAAGATTGACTAAATTGGCAGAAAACATATTGACAAATATTGAGAAGAAAAAGGGAAAAATCTCTGACTTTTTAACACTAAAAAATATTAAAGAACACAATTTGGGGCTAAACAAACAAGAAAGCTCAATATTTGCTTCAAAACTCTTTACTTCAAACGAAGAAAAGGGTATTATATCTATAGGAAGTAAGATAATTGTCTATCAAATTGTTGAGCAAAAAATAATCACAATTGATACAAATGAAACAGAGGGTCTCGCTCAAAATGCAAACCGTATGAAAAGTGACGTGTTTGAAACAAACCTCATGCAAACATTAGACAAAAAATATCCTACAGAACTTTATAAATAACGAACCCTAAGGATGAACATTGAGTACACCTATCTTAGCTATCGATATCGGCTCAACTAAAATATGTGCAATCATAGGACAATCTTCAGATGGGAATGTAGAGGTTAGTGGTCATGGCATTGCTATCTCTCAAGGCATTAAAAAAGGTACCATAACCAATATTGAACTTGCATCAAAAGCGATTAAACAAGCTGTCGATGATGCCAAGAGAGTATCGGGTATCAATATTACAACTGCTACTATTTCTATCTCTGGAGTTTACGCAAAGAGTACAAACTCTACAGGTGTTGTAAATATTCCTAACAATGATATATCTATCAATGAGATAAATAGAGTCATGCAAACAGCACTTTACAATGCTAATATTCCAAATGAGTTTGAAATTTTACACGTCTTACCATACAAGTTTAAAATTGATGAACAAGATGCCATTGATGACCCCTATGGTATGAATGCCAGTAGAATGGAAGTTGAAACACATATTGTAATGACAGCAAAATCAAGCCTCGAAAACCTTAAAAAAGCAGTAAATGCAGCAGGTATAGAGATAGGAAAAGTTGTTCTTTCAGGATACGCTTCATCTATCGCCGTTACCTCAAAAGATGATAGAGAGCGTGGTGTTGCCGTTATTGACTTAGGTGGGCAAACATCCAACTTAGTCATACATTCAGGTAATGCAATACAGTATAATGATTTTTTAGCTGTTGGTTCAAACCATATCACCAATGATCTCTCTATTGCACTTCACACCCCACTTGATGTAGCAGAAGAGTTAAAAATAATTCGTGGCAGTCTACTACAACAGGCAGATACGGCACAAAATGTTAATTTACCGATTATTGGTGATGAATCAAACTATAATAAAGTTTCTCTTGATATCGTACATAATATCATCTATAGTAGAATGGAAGAGGTATTAGGAATTTTATCAAAATCAATTATCACCAGTGGATTAACCGATTACTTAGGTTCAGGAATCATGCTCACAGGTGGAATGACACATGTTGAGGGGACAAGAGAGTTGGCACAAGCTCTTATGCCCAATATGCCCATAAGAATTGGTAGACCCAAACCTCTGAATAAAATGTCTGATGAGCTAAACTCTGCAGAGTATGTCACAGCAATTGGTCTACTTCTTTATGAAGCAGGAGAGTACACACAGTATGAGCTTGACCGTACAAAAAAAATGTTACATTCAAAAGACTATGTTCCAAAAGAGTCATTGAGCGATATTGCCATAAATAGCAATCTAAAACCCAAAATTGCTGTCTCAACACCTTCATTTGAAGAGAAGTCTACACATGATTTGTTTACAGATTTAACAAAAGAGCCAGTAAGCAATAACAATAATCCCATCCAAAGTTTTATGGACTGGGCTAAAAAAATATTTTAATTCTACAGTAAGGAGGAAAAAATGGAAGAATTCAACATAACAGAATCACAAGCAGGGGTTCATGGAGCGAAAATAAAAGCCATCGGCGTCGGTGGTGGTGGTGGTAACATGATTAACCACATGATAAATGAGGGAGTAGGAGGTATTGATCTCCTTGTTGCCAATACAGATGCACAAGCACTAGACGCTTCTCTGGCACCGTATAAAATACAACTGGGAATGAATGCAACCAAAGGTTTGGGTGCAGGTATGAAACCCGAAGTAGGTAAAGAGGCAGCAGAAGAGAGTTATGATAGTATCAAAACCATGCTTACAGGTGCTGACTTGGTATTTATCTCTGCTGGACTTGGTGGTGGTACGGGTACAGGTGCAGCACCTGTTATCGCGAAAGCAGCCAAAGAGATGGGTGCATTAACAGTTGCCATTGTTACCAGTCCTTTCTCGTTTGAAGGTAGAAAAAGAAAAAAACTTGCCAAGGCAGGTTTAGAAGAGCTTAAAAAAGAGACTGACTCGATTATTGTTGTTCCAAATGAGAGACTTCTATCTATTGTAGAGAAAAATCTTGGTATGAGAGACAGTTTTAGACTGGTTGACAATGTCCTAGCACAAGCCGTTGGGGGAATTTCAAACGTTATTCTCTCTCACGGAGCAAATGACATTAACCTTGACTTTGCTGATGTTAAAACAGTTATGAGCCACAGAGGTCTAGCCCTTATGGGTGTGGGTGAAAGCCAAGGAAACAGTGCGGCTTATGATGCAGCAAAAACAGCCATTGAGTCGCCACTTCTTGACAACCTCTCAATTGATGGAGCGATGGGTATCTTGGTGCATTTCCATATTCACCCAGACTATCCACTGGCAGAAATCTCAGAAGCGATGGACATCGTAGAAGAGAATGCAGATGAAGAGGCGAACATCATCTTTGGTACTACTACCTCAGAGGATATTCCACTTGACAGTGTAAAACTGACCATTATTGCAACAGGATTTGAAGACCCTAGTGATATTGTAGCTGAAGCACCTGCTCAAGAGGTTGCACCTACGGTCAACACAACTGAACTAAGACGACCTGTGCAAGGAACACTTAGACACCCTGTTAACTCTGCAAAAGTAGTTGGTGGGTACAACAACAGTGATGACTATTTAGACACACCTACATTTTTAAGAAAGCAGATGGACTAATCTCCATCTGACTGTTCTATAGTATGACAAAAGTTTTTTAATGACAAAAGTTTTTCCATGACAAAAGTTTTCCTCCTCCTTCTACTTTTGTCACCATACCTCATGAGTGATGGGCATATTTTTGTCTATCACAGGTTTGATGACACCAGATACCCCACCACAAACACTTCTATCAAAGAGCTAAAAAAAGAGTTTAATTATTTCAAAAAAAACAACTACAAAGTTGTCCCTCTTATAGATATTGTCAACAAGATAAAAGCCAATGAAAAAGTCCCCAATAAATGGGTTGCCCTCACCATTGATGATGGTTTTAAAACTTTTTATACCAATGGCTTACCCATCTTCAAACAATACGGCTACCCCTTCACCCTCTTTATTGCCGTCAAATATACCGAAAAAAAATACAAAGATTACGTCTCATGGAAACAGCTAAAAGAGATTAAAAAGTACGGTGATGTCGAGTTTCACACCTATGGTCACGGTCACTACGGACAGATGACCAATGAGGCGATACGCACCGATATGGATAAGGGTCTAGCCCTTATGAAAAAAAATCTAAACATAGAACCAAAACTCTTTGTTTACGCTTATGGTGAATATGATAATAGGGTTGAAAAAGTGGTAAATGAGTACAACTTCCAAGCCGTCTTCAACCAAAACATAGGAGCAATCCAAGGTGAGTGTTCTGACGAATACGACATCGACCGTTCTGCCCTAGTAGGCAAAGCCCCCTTCAAACTCTACCTAAAATTCAAAGAGCTTTGTGGCGTAACCTTCCAACAACCCACCACCTTTCCAAAAAACAAAATAGTCAAAACCGTAGAGGTAACCCTAGAGGACAAAAGCATCAAATCTGCCGATATCTTCATCTCCAACAACGGTTGGACAAAAGTAAAAGTCCACAATGGCAAAATCTTATGGAATGCCAACAAAAAGGTAAAACTTAACCGTATTAAAATTGGGGTTAAGGTTAAGAGCAAAATTAAACTTATGGTCTTATCAAAATAAGATATAATCTAAAAGTTCCTCTAAAGGGAAGTTGAACTATAATATACAGATGAATGTAATTAGCAAAAGAACACTTGTAAAGTTCTACGAGGAGCATCCACAAGCAAAAACTCCTTTAGAAGTTTGGCACTCAAACGCAAGAAAATCTGAATGGAAAACTCCTGATGATATTAAGAAAGTATACGCCTCAGCCTCTTTTCTAAAAGATAATAGAGTAGTTTTTAATATCAAAGGCAATGATTATCGTTTGATTGTTCATATTGACTACAAACGGAAAATTGTAAGGGTAAAATTTGTGGGCACTCATGCCCAATATGACAAAATAGATGCAGAGGAGATATAAGATGAGTATACGACCTATACGCAACGAGTGTGACTATGATAGTGCTTTAGAGAGAGTAGATTTATTGATGGATTTAGCTCCTGATATAGACACTAAAGAGGGTGATGAACTAGAGATTTTGGTACTGCTTATTGAAAAATATGAAGAGAAAGCTTGGGCAATATCTGAACCTGACCCAATAGAAGCGATAAAGTACCGTATGGAACAGATGCAACTCAAACAGAAAGACCTTGTACCACTTATTGGAAACAAGAGTAAAGTATCAGAAGTTTTAAATCGTAAGATTGGACTCTCTTTAAATATGGTCTATAATCTATCAAGAGAGCTACATCTTCCCTTAGAACTTTTGGTTCAACCAACAAAAAGTAATGTGACAAATTATTAGATTACATCTTAGCAAAATAATATTTTTACACTCCCATATAATACCCCAAAAAACCGTAAGGGGGACATTATAATAACTTCTATTCCATATATTTTATTTCATCGTCTTAAATGACCAAATAATATTTTTATTCATTCCATTATATCTATATTTAAACTCTGCTTTATATGTTGTATTTTTTTCTAATACTTCCAATGGAAATAAAGCATACTCATATGCTGAAAAAAATTTATTTGGGTCTGTTTTTTCCATTAATATATCTATTTTAATTATCTCTCTATCTTTTTTAAAAAGTTTAAATGATTTCATAGTGATTTTATTAGGGTAGTAGTATTTATTAAATTGTATAGATATAGGATTACCTGTCTCATCATAATCAGGCATAGGGTCAGGAGATTCTCCTGTAAATTTATATAAATTATTTACAGAATCCTGAGATGGCCAAAGAACATATTTTGGATTTAATTTCATAACATCATTAAAGGCACTATTATAATCAGTAACAGAAATGATATACTCTTTATTTACACAAATATTAGAATAAAATGTACCTGTTGAGTAACTATTATATCTACACAAATTATTTAGATTTGCGTTTCCTGTATCATGTATAAATTCTATCAACATATTATCTTTCTTACTTAAACCAATACCTATTTCATTTGCACCTAAAGATAGAATACCAAAACGGTGATATATAGCTGTCATTAAATTATTAATTGATACTTTAGCCGTACATCTACTAGTCATACCTTCACTTACTCCATAATAAGTTAAATAACCTTGCACTATCGCTCTATCAGCAGGTGAAAAACCTGTATATCCTTCTTTCCCTTCCTCTTCATTATGTCCTGTAATTCCTTTATCATTAATATATCCTTGGTCTTTCCAATCATCTGAATGTAATACAACATAGTTTGAATGATTTTTAGCAGACTCTTCTAATATTCCATTGACTTCTAACTCTATCAAACCTGCTTGTTTACGAATTTTATTAAAATAAACATAAGCTTCTTCATAACTATCTTGGTTCGTAATTTCTGTTAATACTCCATTGTTCCAAATCCCTTCACATATTCCTTCTTGATTTATTTTTTTTCCTTTTCCATCTTTTTTATCATTATACCACTCTCCATCATATTTATCTCCCCAAAGATAGGTCATAACACCTTGTCCATCTTTATTTCCATCTTTCCATTTACCTATATAAGTTGAATTATCTTCATAGAAAATAGTACCCTGTCCATTTTTCATATCATTATACCACTCTCCATCATACTTTTCTCCAGAGTTAAAGGTAAAAACTCCTTTTCCTTCTCTTTTTCCATCTTTCCATTCACCTATATAAGTTGAATTTCCATAATAATAAGTACCTTGACCTTCTTTTATACCATTTTCCCACTCTCCATCATACTTTCCTCCCGAGTTAAAGGTTAAAACTCCTTTTCCCTCTCTTCTTCCATCTTTACACTCTCCTACATAAATTGAATTAGAATAAGTAATTGTTCCTTTTCCATTACATAGTGTTGGATTTAGTGTCGATATTGGCTTTTGTGTTGCTGTTGGCTTTGGTGTTACTGTTGGTTCATCCACTACATCATCTAACCCACAACCCTGTATAAGTAAACATACTAAAAATAAACATACTAAAAATAAACTTTCCTTTAAAACTTTAATTTCTCTCATTTTTTTAATCTTTTTTAATTAAATAACATAAAGTATATCTAAAATAGTGATAAATATCAAAAAAGCATATTTAAGAATATAAATTAGACTACACTATTTCTAAAATAAAACCAAATTTTTCCGATATAATACCCCAAAAAACCGTAGGGTGCTGTTTTCCAACGCACCCTTAGAATTGGGAGAAGATTAATGAATGATGTAGTAGAATGGCTCAAAGCAAATGGAAACCTAAAGATAATAGATGAACCACTGGATGTGGAGTTGGAGATTCCTCATGTCGCTTATGTTGAGGTAAAAACTGACAACTCTCGCCCTATTCTTTTTACGAAACCTATCAATAAACGGCTTGGTATCGAGTATGATATGCCTGTGCTTATGAATATTTTTGCCAACAAAGCGTTGACAGAGAAGATATTTGCCAAACATCCTGATGATGTGGCACAAGGGATTGACAAGCTTCTCAAACTAAAGCCACCAGCAGGGTTTATGGAGAAGCTTAAGATGATTCCTGAACTCTTTGCCCTTAAAAATGTCTTTCCAAAACGCTCAAAATCAAAAGGGGAGTGTCAAGAGGTTGTCATTCCTAAATCGGAAGTGGATTTGGACAAGCTACCTGTGCTAAAAACATGGGAAGAGGATGGTGGTGCGTTTATCACCATGGGGCAAGTTTACACACAGAGCCTTGATGGAGGGATGCAGAATCTTGGGATGTACCGACTTCAACAGTATGACAAAAACCATCTAGGGATGCACTGGCAGATACACAAAGATGCCTCTCACTTCTTTGACCAGTACCAAAAAGCAGGAAAAAAGATGCCTGTCACCGTGGCGATTGGGGGTGACCCTCTCTATATTTGGTGTGGTCAAGCTCCAATGCCTCATGGGATGTTTGAGATGCTTCTTTATGGGTTTGTGCGAGGAAAAAATGCACAACTTGTTAAATCTCTTACCAATGACATCTATATTCCTCGTGATGTGGATATTGTGATTGAGGGGTTTGTAGACCCTCAAAAGATGGAAATAGAGGGACCATTTGGCGACCACACAGGATACTACACCCTCAAAGAGCCTTATCCTGTGATGGAGATAGAGACCATCACCATGAAAGAGAAACCTGTCTTTCAAGCCACCGTTGTGGGAAAACCACCACTGGAGGACAAGTATATGGGTTGGGCAACAGAGAGAATATTTTTGCCAATGCTTAAACCAATGGCTCCCGACCTCATCGACTACTATATGCCTGAAAATGGGGTTTTTCACAACCTTATTTTGGGAAAAATGAAGACCCTATACAAAGGTCATGCACAGCAGTTTATGCACGCTTTTTGGGGTGTGGGGCAGATGAGTTTTGTCAAACACGCTATTTTTGTGGGCGAAGATGCACCTCATCTTGATGATGATATTGGCATTACAGAGCATATTTTGAACCGTCTTGATGCCAAGAAGTTTCTGATTACACGAGGGATTATCGACGCTCTTGACCACACAGCCGATGAGACACTGGTAGGAGGAAAATGGGGGATAGATGCCACCAACAAAGAGGAGGTAGAGCATGGGGTAGAGACTCCAATAGATGATGATACCCTACTACAAAAGATGCAAGAGATAGATGGCTCGATAGTCGAATTACGTCAATACTTCACCCATACCAAAAACCCTATCTGTATCGTAACAGTCAACAAAACAGCTTCCGTCATGAGTAACATAGAGAGATTATATGAACTAAAAGAGCATATTAAAGTGCTTGTAATAGTTGACAAGAAAAACAATGATATAGATGAGCCATATATGCTGGTGTGGCGTGTGGTTAACAATATTGATGCGACCCGTGATATTCTCTTGGAGCCGTTTATTGTGGTTGATGGCACGAACAAGAGTGCGGTTGATGGCTTTACACGTGAATGGCCTGGGGATACGTTTTGTACCAAAGAGACACTTGACAACCTGCAAGAGCGTGGGCTTATTGATATAGATGAAGCGTTTATTAAGAAGTTTGGACTTTTGCCATTTAATGCGTAGAGGATTTAAGCCAAAAGGTCTGCTAAAAAACAGACATATTCAGACCCTTTTTGCCACTTTTTTTAGGAAACCTCTGTTAAAAGAGACCACCCTAGAGAGGTTTACCCTAAGCGATGGTGATTTTGTGGAGTGCGTTTGGAACAACAAACCACCCCGTGACAACACCCCCATTGTCACTATCTTTCATGGTCTAGCAGGGTCTATCCACTCGCCCTATATCCAAGGTCTTATGCAGCAACTTCAAAAAGAGGGATTTGCCTCGGTGGTGATGCACTTTAGAGGATGCTACCAAGAGGAAAACCTACTTCCCCGAGCCTACCACAGTGGTGATACCCAAGATGCAAAAGAGTGGATAGTGCATCTGCAAAAAAAATACCCCCATAGCCCACTTCATACCGTTGGCTTCTCTTTGGGTGGCAATATGATGCTCAAACTTCTAGGAGAATATGGCAAAAACTCCCCCATCCTCTCAGCTGTCTCCATCTCTGCCCCCATGCAACTTGACATCTCTGCTAACACCATAGAGAAAGGGTTTGCAAAAAACTACCAAGAGTACCTACTAAAACCACTACGCATCACCCTCATTAACAAATATAAAAAGTTCGATATAAAAAAAAAGATAGGGATAGATGAGACCACAGTAGCCAAGATAAAAACCATACGAGAGTTTGATGAAAAATACACCTCTATTATGCACGGATTTAGCAACGCAAAAGAGTACTATCAAAAATGCTCTGCCAAACAGTTTTTAAAAGATATCACCACCCCTACCCTAATTATCCATGCGTTAGATGACCCATTTATGACTCCTGAAATTCTTCCCACATCAGAGGAGATTTCCCCTGCCATAGAGCTTATGGTTTTAGAAAATGGGGGTCATGTTGGGTTTATTGGTGGTAGAATATTTAAGCCTTTTTACTGGTTGGATTTGATGATTGTGGATAAAGTGAGAGAATTGAGTTTATGAGATAATATGAGTGCAATTGATAATTTAAAAAATCACAAAACGAGTAAAAAATGAAAAAGTTACCCATAGGCATTAGTACATTTAGACAGATAAGAGAAGAGAACTACCTACCTATATATAGACAAAACAAAAGAGGCGTATGAGCTTATTGTCAATCATAAATACCTTTTTCTCTCACGCCCACGCCGTTTTGGGAAATCACTCTTTTTAGATACCCTCAAAGAGATATTTCAAGGGAACAAAAAGCTCTTTGAGGGGTTATATATCTATGATAAGTGGGATTGGTCACAGAGCTTTCCTGTTATCAAGATAAGTTTTAGTGGCGATATGAAAACAGCTGAAAATCTCAAAAATACCATATTTTCAATTCTCAAAGATAATCAAGAGAACCTAGAGATAGAGTGTGATAAAAATAACAGTTATGATAACTGCTTTAGAGAGTTGATTAAGAGAACCCATCAAAAATATAAGCAACGGGTAGTTATTTTGATAGATGAGTATGACAAAGCGATGCTTGATAACGGGGCTACAAAACCTATGTACCAAACGAGTAGAGCCAGTAGTTTTAAAGTTTTTTTCATTTAGATAACCTCCCTTGCTTCCAAAAAATATTGAGACAATTATAACCTATATAGCCCTATTTTTAACCATCAATAAAAGATGG
>CAYVNI010000203.1:0-2622 GCA_964452815.1 uncultured Sulfurovum sp. | reverse complement strand
TATACTGCTCTTTACATCCAATATATTCAAATATCTCTCTTAATCTATCACAAATATTTTCATCTATCACTTTTCTTCGATATTTTACAACCAATATTAGATGATATTGCAATAGGTAGACTGAATGTTTATTTGTATCGCAAATACTCTTCATGTAGGAATCTTAGCTTAAAATTACTGAATTATTACTTTATCCACCCCTTTTCAATTCATCCCCGTCTTAGAGAACGGGGTTTTCTTGAAGTTTTTAGATAAAACTTTAAGATATAATATCATAAAAATCAAGGTGGTAGAATGGCAATTGACAACTTCGCATATAAATCAAAATCGTGGGATATGAACTCAAAAAGGGTTCAAAATGCAAAAGGCATAGCAGAACATATTATAGAAAACATAGAACTAAAACCACATATGAAAGTAATGGACTTTGGAGCAGGAACAGGGCTTTTAAGTTACTTTATAGCTCCCAATGTTGACACCATTGTGGCAGTAGACAACTCGCCTTCTATGTTAGAGGTGTTTAAAGAGAAGTCAAAAGAGTTTGACTCTAAAACAGAAGTGCTAGAGTTGGACTTAAGCAAAGATGACTTAGATGAAAAGTTTCATGGTATCATCTCCTCTATGACCATTCATCATCTTGAAGATACAAAAGCACTTTTTGAAAAGCTTTACAACATGTTAGAGGAAAATGGCTTCATAGCCATAGCTGACCTTGACACAGAAGATGGCTCGTTTCATAGTGACAACAGAGGTGTGTTTCACTATGGGTTTAAAAGAGAAAAGCTAGAAGCCGTAGCAAAAGAGGTAGGTTTTAAAAACATACGTTTTAAACTAGCAAGTACCATTAAAAAACCTCATGCTGACTTTACAGTTTTTTTGATGTTGGCAGAAAAATAAAATATGTTTGAAGTAGCAGAGTAAGTACCCAATAAAGTCATATGCAAAAGCCACTTGCAAAATTAAAAGAGTAATAATTTTATAGATGAGATTTTTTTAAACAGGAGAATAGAAAATGGGTGTAGGAATTATTGTCATAGCAATATTAATGGTAGTTGGTGCGTTTTTACTTGTAACAGGAATAGTAACTTATCTGTTTTTACCCTCTTTGCTTAAAGAGTGGAGATACATAATAGAACTCTATTTTGATATGAAGTTAAAAGATGCTCTCTTTAGGCATTTAATTCATCTTTTATTTTTCATACCCATTCTATTATTTTTCTTATATATAGCATATACTTTTGATGTCTCTTATCTTTATATGTTTGCATTAGTAGTATTCTTGGGAAGCTCTTTCTTCGGATTTTATATTTTTCTCTATTTTTTATTTTCCATACAACAAAAAAATCTTAAAAAAGTTATTATAGCTTTATTTTTAGGTAGTGGTATATTTGTATCTTTTGCTCCTAGTGGATATTATGTTTTTTTGCCTATTTATGAGTTCTTTAATAAAAAAGAGACGATTAGAAAAAATCAAAAGTCTGAAAAAGAGATTAAAGAGAAAGAGATAATTGTAGAAAAAGGAAATATTGGATATACCAAAAATATTAAAAATCCAGTAGATATTTTTACTGCTCCTACTATAACTTCTAATATGAGTCCAGGAGAAAAAGAGAGAGTAGAGAGGTTTAAAGAGTTAGAAAATACAAGGTCATATAACTATTATCTTAATATGAAACGCTCATCAGAGGTTAGTCAAGTAAAAATGGTTGCTTATTATGAAGACTTTTTAGTATCTAGCTCTTGGTATGAGTTTACTTATTTGGCAACGTCTAAATATTTTGAGTTTTTAGCAAAACATGACAAATATCCAAAAAGAGACCCTAAAAATATACCTGTACATAAGGTTTCATGTAGTGATTATTCTAAGTCTAAGATAGGAGACGAGTGTTATTTTGGTGTTTTGTACCCCTATTTTCATAATATTATCTATACTCCAAAAACAGAAGAGGTTAAACATTCAGTTGGTTATTATTGTTGGTAGGTTTGAAATGTACCAAAGCTCACAACCCTGTCGTGGAATCTCAATTTTTAACAACATTTTTTTGGTGCATTAGGGTCGACACATCGGTCGACCCCTACATATCGCATAAAGAAACAATATTCATAACATATTGAACCCGTAGGGGTTGACCGATGTGTCAACCCACATTCATAATTTAATCCCTATCTGCCAAACTCAAAAGAGGAGCTCACACCCCTGCCGTTGAATCTCCACTTTTTATGATAACCGTAAAATAATACGATTAAAAAGATATTCATAACATATTTTTGTTATGATTAGAGACTTAAATATAACAGGAAAATGTTATGAATACAAAAAAATGGATTTGGCAACATAAAAACTTTCCCAATTGCTACACTCTCATTACAAGAGCTTCATCACTACTACAGACAACTCCGTCACTGTACAACTCATTGGTACTCAAATTCTAATGGGGCTTCCACTTGAATCTCTCCCTTAACATAGTTACGATAGCTTCCTAAGTTCCATATAAGAGCCTATATCAAATTCTTGCCATCTCCACCCCGTATGCTCTCACAACACTAAACAAGTTTGCTTGTGAGTTATCCCAAGTCAGTCAGTTATCCTTGGTTTTAACATAATCATTAAGTTTCGAGACT
>CAYVNI010000202.1:0-4579 GCA_964452815.1 uncultured Sulfurovum sp. | reverse complement strand
AAAATAAAAATAAAAATAAAAGTCAAAATTATACCATACTATTATCTTAAGATAAAAAATTCCCATTTTTAATAAAATAAATGTGTATTATTATTTAAATTTGTTTAAAAAGAAAAATTAATAAGATTTTTTATTAGATTTAAATATCTACTCTGCTAAAATTATGAATTGAACTTAAAAAAATAGAAAGAAAAGGGTTAATCATGACAAACACTATTGAACTTATCGCAAAAGAGCTCCCAAAGTATAACGGTCTGACCAAGTCAGAAAAAGATTTTGGATTAATACACTTAGAGGAGTGGATACCTGAAAACGGGCATTTAAACACACTTATTGATAAATTTTCTGAAAAATCTTTAGACATTACTCCATTTTTAGAAAAAATTGGTCTCCAAAAATAACTAGCAACTTTTTCTATTTTTCAGGCTTAACAGAAAAAAATCCATATTAACATAGAGGCTTAATATATTTTTTTTTATAAATAAGTCTAACTAAGATAGTCTCAAAGATTTTCATAACGGCTACAATAGGCTAATATTACCAACTCTTTTTATTATTTCAGTACGAGGGAGCTGAAGTAGTAGAGGATGCTTATCCATTTTTATCCACCGTAACACTTTTACAATCTCACTCTCTTTCATCGCTGTACATCCTGCTGTTCCTTTTCCATTATCACTTCGTATGTGTATGAAAATACATGAACCTGCCATAGGCACTTGATTTTCATTGTGATTTACAGTGATACCATATTTATAGAGTCTATTCTTTAATTTCATATGCTCAAAGCTCTTATAATCTTTTTTTACTGTTGTGCTGTCTATAATACGATTATAAAATTCTGATTTACTATCATCCACACAATGGTCGGTTCGCTTATAGATACTGTAGGGAAAATCTATCTTGAAATCATCATAACCAAACCCATTACCCAATGCAAAAAGTCCAGCAGGTGCTTTACCATCCCCCTCTTTTTTAATATATTTTGCATCTTTTGGTATTGAGTGAAGACCAATTCCCCATCCTAAACCATTTCTGCCCAAAATAATATCTATGGACTTACCAACCTTTATCCAACGCTTATCTTCTCGCTCAAAGCGTTGTAATGCCCCTTTTCTATCGCTCCAACTGTCTGTTACTACCATCAAAAGCTGTCTGCTCTCTTGTGGTATTACTATCTGCTCATTTTTATCATTATTTTCTACCATAGGTGTAGCTTGACATGCCGTAAAGAGTGCCAAACCTAGTGTTAGTATTGTTACTGTTTTCATAATGTGATATAATCCTTTTTTAATATTTTTTTACGAGGAAAAATCATGGAAAACATAGGAGTACTCTCCGTACTTATTCCACTCTTCATCATCGTTATGGCAATTATAACAAAAGATGTGGTGGTCTCTCTTTTATCTGGTATCTTTTTGGGAGAGTTGGTCACACACAACTATAACCCTTTCACCTCTCTCATTGCCCTTCTTGATGGATTTATTGAACTCTTTGCCGAGGGTTGGATAACCAAAACCGTACTATTTGCTCTTTTGGTTGGTCCAATTATCAAACTCATCAGCAACTCAGGAGGGGTTGATGGATTTGTAGATTATCTTTCAACAAAACAGAAAAGCATCGACTCACCCAAAGGGGCGTTGCTCTTGGCATACTTTTTAGGAGTTATTATTTTTATAGAATCCTCCATCACAGCACTGGTAGCAGGAACCGTAGCCAAACCCCTTTGTGATAAAAATGGCGTAAGCCGAGAGAAATTAGCCTTTGTGTGTGACTCCACCTCTGCCCCTATCTGTTCTCTTATCCCTTTCAATGCGTGGGGTGCGTTACTCTTAGGGCTTGTGGTGACAGCCATAGATAGCAAGGTTATTACAGGTGAAGCTTTGCCTCTTTTAATAACATCTATTCTCTTTAACTTCTACTCACTTA
The DNA here is from genome assembly GCA_964452815.1 of uncultured Sulfurovum sp. Lineage (GTDB taxonomy): Bacteria > Campylobacterota > Campylobacteria > Campylobacterales > Sulfurovaceae > UBA1140. The sequence goes on along the minus strand of CAYVNI010000202.1, from coordinate 2,653 downwards.
TCACAGTTGTTTTTGTCCTACTGGTTATCCTCTTTGATATCAATATCGGTCCTATGCGTCATGCTAAACCTCATCCTCTTCAAAAGAGAGAAAAAACACAAGAAGAGAAACATAAAAAAGAAAAATCACCACTGCTGATGATACTTCCTCTTATGGTGCTAATTTTAATGGTTCCTATCTCGCTATACTACACAGGAGAAGGAGACATACTCAAAGGGTCTGGCTCAACCTCTGTATTTTATGCTGTTATTAGCTCCTTAATGTTTATCTATCTCTACTATGTTTTAGGAAAACATCTAACCCATAAGAGATACTTTGAATCCCTATATGAGGGGATATCCGACATGATACCCATTGTCCTTATCTTGCTTCTCGCTTTTCTTATTGGGAATGTGATTAAAGAGCTAGGAACAGCCACCTATTTAGCAGACATTATGAGAGGAAATATCCCCCCTTTTCTTCTGCCTTTCTTGGTCTTTGTGGTAGCAGGTCTCACCTCATTCTCCACGGGGACAAGTTGGGGGACATTCTCCATTATGATGCCTATCGCTCTTGCACTTGGTGCCTCATTTAACATCCCCATCCCTCTAATGATAGGTGCGGTGGTCTCAGGTGGTATTTTTGGAGACCACATCTCGCCCATCTCTGACACCACCATTATCTCCTCAATGGCAAGTGGGTGTGACCACATAGAACACGTGCGAACACAAATACCCTATGCCCTTATCGCTGCCCTACTCGCCTCAATACTCTATCTCATTGTCGGTTGGACAGTCGTTTGAGTTCTCTCATTGTCATTGGAGCAGGGGCAGGGGGAATGATGAGTGCCATCGTCTCTGCTAGAGAAGGAGAGAGGGTTCTTTTGCTCGAAAAACTGCCCAAGATAGGTGCAAAACTAAAAGCCACAGGAGGGGGACGATGCAATCTGACCAATACCCTCTCTCATGAAGATTTTATGAGCAGTTTTGGACGAGAAGGTCGTTTTATGAACCATGCTTTAACGCGTTTTAATGCACAAAAGCTTCAATCTTTTTTTAAAGAGATAGGGGTAGAGACCCATATTCCAGATGGATTTCGAGTGTTTCCCGTAGGACATAACTCCTCGACCATTATCAATGCACTTAAACTCGAAATGGAGAGAGTGGGGGTTGAGGTGCAATGTTCTCAAAAAGTAACAAAACTTTTATATGAAAATAACAAAATAAGAGGGGTAAGCACAGAAACAGCGTGTTTTTATGCCCCAAGAGTGATTATTGCCACAGGAGGTATGGGGTATCCCATTTTGGGGGCAGAAGGCGATGGGTACTCTTTGGCACAATCAGTAGGACACACCACCACCTCGCTTTACCCTGCAATGATGCCCCTAAAAACAAAAGAGGATTGGGTCGCCAACTGTCGTGCCGATACCATTGCCAAAGTTGAACTGCGTGTTGATATTAAAAAATATCGAAAGCTTCATGCCAAAGGGGATTTAATCTTTACCAAAAATGGTATCAGGGGGCCTGTGGTATTGGATTTCTCACGAGAGATTACCCCCCTACTCTCCAAAATGGATGAAGTACCACTACTCATGAACTTAACCAAAGGGATGAATGAAGAGCAGATTCGCGTTCATTTTAAACAAGAGTTACAGAGAAACCAAAACCACACCACCCTCTCGTTGGTAGAGACACTACTTCCTACAGCGTTGAGTGTTGCACTCTGTCAATTATCAGATGCCTCTACTGATGTGACACTGGGCATACTCTTACCAAAAGCCAAAGACAGGCTCATCAAACTACTGGCATGGACACCACTTACCATCAATGGTCATGATGGGTTCAAAATGGCAATGATAACCCGTGGGGGCATTCCCCTCAAAGAGATAGACCCCAAGACCATGCAGAGTAAGATAATAGAGGGTCTCTATTTTTGTGGAGAAGTGATGAATCTTGATGGGCCTTGTGGGGGCTATAATCTTCAATGGTCTTTTGCCAGTGGCTATGTGGCAGGAGAGCGTTATACAAGGGGAAAAAGTCATGAAAAAAGATGAACTAGACGCACTTGTCATCTGCAAAAAATGCCACACACTTCACCAAAAAGTAGAGATACATAAAGATACAAAAGCCCTCTGTTCCTACTGCAATACTGTTATCTATCGCTACACCACACACCTGTCTCGCAATACACTGGCACTTAGCTTTACCACGCTCATTTTACTCATGGTTACTTTTCTATTTGACATTGTTACCATTAATATAAATGGCGTTTACAAGTCACTGGACATGGCATCACTTTTTATTGTTATGTTTACTCAAGGATACTATTTGGTAGGAATTATGCTTATTTTTCTTATTGTTATTTTTCCTTTAACCATCTTGGTATCATTGATATTTCTTCTTATTTTAATGCACCATCAAAAAGCAGGATATACCGTTAAAAGACTGCTCATTTTAATTGCTAAACTCAAACACTGGAGCATGATTGATATATTTTTTATCTCCATACTGGTCTCTATGGTAAAACTATTTGCCTACGCACAGATAGAGTTAGGCATCTCATTTTTCTCTTTTATTATCCTACTCATTTTGGATATAATCATTATCAAAAAGATAAGTTTCAATGAGCTTTGGATACTCTATGAAAATATATATCTAAAAGATGAAAATGAAAA
>CAYVNI010000201.1:0-23468 GCA_964452815.1 uncultured Sulfurovum sp. | reverse complement strand
ATAACTCTCTGGGTGGATTCCCGTGTTGTCAAAAATACTTTTACCCTCACGAATTCGGATAAATCCTGCCAACTGCTCATAGGCTTTTGCTCCTAATCCTTTGACATTGAGTAGCTCTTTTTTGGTTTTAAATGTACCGTTTTTTTCTCGATACTCCACAATATTGGTTGCCAATTTTGCCCCAACTCCTGCCACAAAAGAGAGAAGTGACGCTGAGGCTGAATTGACATCTACCCCCACACGGTTCACCAAATCTTCTACCCCTTCATGAAGTTTTCTTGTAAGTAACTTTTGGTCAACATCGTGTTGATATTGTCCTATTCCTAATGATTTTGGGTCTATTTTGACCAGTGTTGCCATTGGGTCGCGTACCCGTCCTGCGATAGAGATTGCACCACGAACAGTAACATCTAAATTTGGGTACTCCTCTGATGCTATCTTTGAAGCAGAGTATACTGATGCTCCTGCTTCTGAGACTACAGTATATTTTAGTGAGCCATTTAGCTCTTTGTTGATTTTGGCAAAAAACTCTTGGGTCTCTTTTGAGGCTGTTCCATTTCCTATTGCTACCCCTTGGATATTATGTTTTTTGACCAGTTCTAAAACTTTTTTTCGTGAACCCTCATAATCCGAGCGAGGAGGAGTAGGAAAGATAAGAGCATCTTCCAAATACATACCATTCTCATCTATAACGGCGAGTTTACAGCCTGTTTTATAAGCAGGGTCAGCACCCAAAAGTACCTTTCCTGTTACAGGTGGAGTCATGAGAAGTTGGGTCAAGTTTTTTCCAAAAACCCCAATAGCACCCAAATCAGAACGTTCTTTTAAAATGGCTGATACCTCTCGTTCAATCGAGGGAAAGAGTAGACGTTTAAATCCATCTTTGTACGCCTCAAACAGAAGAGCTTTTGAGCTTCCCATATGGTCACGCAGTTTATATCGTTTGAGTGTATCGAGATATCGGTCACTCTCAATGGTGATTTTGACTGATAGTTGCTTCTCTTTTTCTCCTCTTTTAATGGCAAGATAACGGTGAGATGGGACAAATGCTACTTTTTCATTATGGTTTTTATAGTTTTTATAAACGCCATGCTCTTCAAACTTTTTTCCTGCTTTGACCTCTAGTACACCATGTTTCAGGGTCATCTCTCGGACGATATTACGCTCTTTGGCGCTGTCTGAAAAACGCTCTGCGATGATATCTTTTGCCCCTTTTATCGCTTCCTCAAGATTTTTTACAGAACCTTTTATAAACAGTTTGGCTCTATTTTCAAACTCTCTTTTGTCTAGTTTTGCTGATTGTAAAATATTGGCAAGAGGCTCTAATCCATTTTTTATCGCCACAGAGGCACGGGTATTTTTCTTCTCTTTGTAGGGGCGATAGATATCCTCTAATTCTGTAATGGTTTTGCTCTTTTGTATACTGTTTTGAAGTTCAGAGGTGAGCTGTTCACGTTCAGTTAAAATAGTTATTATCTCCTCTTTTCTGTCAAGTAGACGTTTTGTCGATATATATACCTCATCAAAATCACGAAGCTCATCATCACTTGCCCCTCCTGTCATCTCTTTACGATAACGGGCGATAAAGGGGATAGTTGCCCCCTCATTGAGTAGTTGTAGTATATTTTTGATTTGGTTCTGATTTAATTTGCTCTTTTGGGTTAGTAGTGATATTAAATTTTGCATATTCTCTTCTTTATCTGTTTTGTTTTTATCTGGCATTATATAATATTTATCAATAAGATTTCGCTACCACCCAAACAAAGCTCTCTTTTGAATCTTACGAATAGGCACATCATGACTCCATATGACTTGACTGGTTTTGCTATCTATTAGTGTGAGGTTAAAGTTAAAAAACATATCTTTGGTACGGTTGCTTTTCTTAAAAATACTAGAGATTTTACCAAAGAAGATAGCACTACTGTTTTTCTCTTTGACCATCTTGACCCTACCACTTTGGAGTAGGCTTGTGATGATTTTATGGCTAAAATTTTTAGTATCTATATGGTCATGGCTACGGTTTGTTATCTTTCCTACAGCATAATTTTTGGAAAAATCAATGGTGGAAGAGGAGAGAATACTGCTCACCACACTGTTTGCCATCTCTTGAAGGTCATTTTCTCCCCAACGAATGGTGGTTAAATGGTTCTCTTTGCTATCCATCCGATGGGTCTCTTTTGAGGCACATCCCATTAGGAGGGTGATAATTAGTAAGATAAGTGCTTTTTTTATATTCATGGTGTCTCTCTTTTATTTTTTACAATTATATCTATAATTCTCTTATTAAGTTTCATTAGTACCCGTTATAGAATAGTTTTTTATAGAAAAGTATAAGATTTATGTTATAATAAGGTTGTATATGATAATAAGGATTTGAAATGGTAAAATTAAAAAATACAATACGGTTATCCCTTTTAGCTACAGTGATATTAAGTAGTGGTCTATACTCAGAAGAGTATTATTATGGGAACGAACGAGAGTTTCCCCAAGAGGGTTACGCACATGCTCCAGAAAAAGAGTCAATTGACATCTCTCATACTCTTATACAAAATATGTATGCTCTAAAAAATAAAAGAAAGAAAGTTCAAAAAAGTAAAAACAGTGGAGAGGAGGAGAACCGTTTCTCCTCTCTTATCATTATGGACAGTGAAAAATCAGAAATAGAGCAGGGAATTGTTGACAGTAGCTCTTCGGCTTTTAAACTTACCTATAACCAAGATGCGAGTAACAATAGTGATATGGGGGCGTTGTTCTCTTATCGGAATACTAAATATGATAAGAGCAGTGCCAAGTCAGAAGAATTTTTCCTTGCACCCTACTATAAGTATTATAAAGATATTACGGACAACATCGATATTGAAACTGTTGCTAATCTTTTGGTTGGAACACGAGAGTTTAGTGGTAGCACACCAAGTTTTGACAGTTATCAGAGTTATGGTGGAGGATTGACCGTTATTCCAGGGTTTTATATTGGTGAACGTGTTATGTTTAACTTTCCTGTGGGTGTGCAGGGGATGCAAAGAAGTGCCTCTTCGGGAGATGATGAACTGCAAAATTTTTTAAATTATGGTGTGAGTGGTGAGTTAAAAATAATGTCAAATTGGTTTATCAATGCCAATTTTCTAAAGACCAAAGATTTAGAATCTGATAATAACCTAGAAGCCACCTATTATGTGGTTCAGTCAAACTACTATGGTGAGTATTGGAACTTTGGTTTGGGTTATAAAACTGTTGAAGATGTTAAAAACTACACAGAGGATACTGTTATGTTATCTATTTTATATAATTGGTAGAGTAAAGAGAAGGGACTTTTTTGTCCCTTGTGATTAGTTACAGATACTATTGTCTTTGATAGATATAATGGTATAGCTATTTCTAAGATTTTTCTGTGTTTTTAAATGTAGAGGCTGTTTAGAAATCTCTCTGCCTCTTCTATCTAACAGATGCAGTGTATATTTTTTGGACTTGTCATAATTAAACGAGAGTGCATCTATCTTTGAGGGTAGGGTACTCCATGTTCTTGTATCTGCTTTTGAGGTCATGGCACTCACCAAACTTACCCCTAGACCCACTGCTGCTCCTACAAGTACATTTCCTGTATCAAGTTTATTAGAAATCGCCTCACTTGCTACTGTTTTTGTCCCCACATTGACAACTTGTCTAAGTACCATACCCAAGACTCTCTCTTTAAAGATATTAATAACAATTGCATCTACATCGGTTAGAATAGAGGATGAGGCAACAGTTGCTCCTCTGTCATCTTTGATTATGACACTATTAGCAGAGCTATTTGTCATCTTAAATGTGGGAAAGGAGACAAACTGCATCGCTCCATTGAGATAGATGGGAACTTTCATCTGCTCTTTTATGGGACTGCTAGAGAAGTTAATAAATACTTCAGCTCTCTTTTTTAACGGGTTATTTTTATTTTTAACTTTTTGTGCATAATAGAGAAGTTTCTCTTTTAATATCCTTGAATCAGGGTAGTATTTAGATGCTTGTTTGATATCAAGATAGGCATCATCAAACTCTCCATTCTCTTCATAGACAAGAGCAGAGACATAGTAGGCAAAAGGGTTTTGGTATGGCATATGTTCCGAACTAACTCCCTCAAAAATAGGTTTTAGTCTGCTATAGATGGATTTTTTGGAGCGTCTGTATCGTCTTTTTTTCCTTGGTAGCTTCTTCTCCTTCTCTATCATCTCTTTGTCTTTTTTCTTATACTCGGCAATCTCACGGCTAAACTTCTCTCTCTCTTCCATCTGCTTTTGGTAGGAGTTTCTCACTTCAACCCGTGCGTTTTCTTTGTCATTAAGCATAAGATAGTTGATGGCTTTGTAGTTATGCATCATCACTTTTTCATATCCATCCCCTTCATAATCAAGATGGGTATCATTTAAAAAGGAGGCGATAATATAGCTAAGGGTACGCGAGACTGAAATGACCCCTTTGTTTTCAAAGTAGCGATATTTATTAATTGCTTTATCAAAAAATATGTTGCTCTCTTTGTACTTCTGTTGATGATAGGCAAATCCTGCCAAGTTGAGGTAGGCATTTAATACCTCCTCTTGCTCTTTTTGTAGTGCTGTGAAGCGTTCTTGGACAAGGCAACTCTCTGTTAACTCTTTATTATTGCTCTTTAATCCTAGCTCTTTGGGAATGGTTTTCCCACCACAAGAGATAAAAATAGTAGCTGTAGCAAAGAGAAGAGAAATTTTAAAAAAATATTTCATATCTCCGACCTCCTTATCATTCTTATTTTTTTATACTTATTTACTTATAATAGTATAGCATTAATTTATCCATGACTAATCACAATTTGGATATAATCCCACGAATTTTACTCACATTTTAAGCAGTAAACTTCGTAATTTCGATTATCGAGGAAGCAAATGTTACTTTTTACCCCTGGACCTACTCCTGTACCTGAAGCTGTTAGACAAGCGATGGCTACCCCTACACTTCATCATAGAACACCTGAATTTGAAGCTATCTTTAAAGAGGCACGAGAGCGTCTTATGGATATTTTTGGCATGGATGAGTGCGTGATGTTGGCAAGTTCAGGAACGGGTGCAATGCAGTCGTGTGTGCTTAATTTGTGCAAGAAAAAAGCATTGACGATTAACGCAGGTAAGTTTGGTGAGCGTTTTGGAAAGATAGTAACAGCGATGGGCAAAGAGCTAATAGAGCTTAAGTATGAGTGGAACACTCCTGTCTCTCTTGATGATGTTAAAAATGCACTTGAGAATAACAGTGATATCGACTCTATTTTTATTCAAGTGAGCGAGAGTGCAGGGGGGCTTCGTCACCCTGTGGAGGAGATTGCTTCCTATGTAAAATCGGTTAATGCTGATATTATGGTAATTGCTGATGGTATTACGGCTGTGGGTGTAGAGAAGATAGATGTGACCCATATTGATGCACTGGTAGCAGGGAGTCAAAAGGCATTTATGTTGCCTCCTGGACTAGCAATGGTAGGCTTAAGTAGCCGTGCCGTTGAGGTGATAGGTGAGGGGGTTGATTACTACTTTAACCTCGCTTCTGAGATTAAAAAACAGCAGAAGAACACGACGGCATATACGGCACCTACCACATTGATTATAGGGCTTAATGCGATATTTGATGAGATAGAAAAAGAGGGGTTTGATGCTCTCTATATCAATACACAAGCACGAGCAACAGCGACACAAAAAGCACTAGAAGCGATAGGATTTAATATCTATCCTATCTCTCCTGCTTTGTCGATGTCCACGGTGATTGATAAGGATGCAGAGCCGATTAGAAAGCTTTTAAAGGGTAAGTATGGGGTCAATATTGCAGGGGGGCAAGACCATCTTAAGGGAAAAATCTTCCGTATTAACCAGATGGGGCTTATTCCTGTCAATGAGTCTGCTTGGGTGGTCAATGCGATTGAGATGGCTCTTGGTGACTTGGGAAGACGAGCATTTGATGGAACTGCGAGTAGGGTTTTTAATGAGATTTATTACAAAGAGGGTGCTTAATGATATTTGAACATGAAATACCAAGTAAAAGTAAACTCTATTTTGGAGAGTGTGCAAGGATAAAGCGTCAGATAGAGTATGATTGTGCGGAGACCTTCTATGAGAATGACTTTGAGGAGATAGTGACACCTCTCTTCTCTTATCATCAGCATGGAGCATTTGAAGATGATACAAAACTGCTTCATCTCCATGATGAGCATAACCATACCGTAACCCTTCGAGCAGACTCTACTTCGGATGTGGTGCGTATTGTTACCAAGAGAATTGGACGTACTACAGAGTCTAAAAAGTGGTTCTATATTCAACCTGCTGTCTCTTTCCCAACCGAAGAACAGCATCAAGTGGGTGCTGAGATTTTAGATGGTTCCTTTTCAGAAGTAGCAAATATTGCCGTTACGTTGGTAGAGGAGTTGGAGTTAGAGGCGATATTACAGGTATCCAATATGCGTATACCACTGCTTCTAAATGAGAAGTATGGTGTGGATTTACAGCTTTTACAAGATACACGTGTAGAGAAAATATTGGCACTGAATATCCCTTGGCTCTCAAAATTGGTACATATTCATCGGGCTGAGGATTTAGAAGATTTGGAGGGAATTCCTTTGGACATTCAATCGGAATTGGTTCTGATACGAGAGGCAGTGGAGAAGATATCTTATGATGGTGGCATCGTAGTCGCACCACTTTTTTATGCCAAGATGAGATATTATGGTTCATTGACATTTAGAATGTTTCATGAGAATGAGTTGTTGGTTCGTGGGGGACTGTACCAAATTGAGGATGTGAATGCATCAGGATTTGCACTCTATACAGATGCGTGTATTAATCAAAAAATGAATAGTTTAGTAGGAGAGGTAAGATAATGAGTAAAACAGATTTAATTGTAGGGTTACAGTGGGGAGATGAGGGAAAAGGTAAGATAGTTGACCATATGGCACAGACGCATGATTATGTGTGTCGTTTTGCAGGAGGTCACAATGCAGGGCATACGATAGTTGTTGGTGATAAAAAGTATGCATTGCACCTTATTCCATCAGGAGTATTAAACCCAAATGCTAAAAATATTGTGGGTAATGGGGTGGTGCTTTCACCTGTGGATTTCATTAAAGAGATGGTACAGTTTGATAACCTAGAGGGGCGACTTTTTATCTCAGATAAGGCTCATATGCTATTGCCATACCACGCACTTATCGACCAAGCACGAGAGCGTATGAAGGGTGATAAGGCGATTGGTACGACAGGAAAAGGGATTGGTCCTGCCTATGGTGATAAGATTGCCCGTGTGGGACACCGTATGGGTGAGCTTCATGATACCAATAAATTGGCAACCAAAATTATTGAGTTTTTTGAGCAAAACAGAGCCATTTTTGAGGTTATGGAAATTCCTGTACCCCATAAAGAGGCGTTGGTAATTGAACTTGATGGTTATGCTAAGGTTTTGGCTTCTCATATTGTTGATACCACACAACTTATGTGGAAGATAATTGATGAGGATAAGAAGATACTTCTTGAAGGAGCTCAAGGGACAATGCTTGATATTGACCATGGCACCTATCCCTATGTAACATCATCTACCACAGTGAGTGCTGGGGCGTGTTCAGGTTTGGGGATTAATCCTAAAGATTTAGGAAAAGTAACAGGAATTGCAAAAGCCTACTGTACCCGTGTGGGGAATGGTCCATTTCCAAGTGAAGATTTTGGGGAAGATGGTGAGCTATTGCGTAAAAATGGTCATGAGTTTGGAACAACCACAGGGCGACCAAGACGATGTGGTTGGTTTGATGCAGTGGCGATGAGACACGCTGTTAGAGTCAATGGTGTTGACCAAGTGGCACTGATGAAACTTGATGTTCTTGATGGATTTCCTGAGATAAAAGTCTGTGTGGCATATGAGATAGAGGGCAAAGAGATTGACTATGTGCCGTATGACTTGGATGATGCAACACCTATCTATAAATCGTTTGCAGGATGGGATAAGACCGAAGGGTGTAGAGAGTTTGATGCCCTGCCTGATACAGCAAAAAGTTATATCGAAGCTTTAGAGGCTATGATAGGGACAAAAATTGGTATTATCTCTACCAGTCCTGATAGAGAAGATACTATTATTCGTGCGTAGGTTCGATTTATTCGAACGGTTAGAGAGAAAATAAAGAGGGAGTTCAGATGAGATTAAAAGCAAATCAAACGGGATATGTCGCTTCAAAGATAGGTATTGACTTAGCAAATGCAGATTTTGCTACCATGCCAAAAGGAAAAGAGGCAGTGGTCGAAGCGTGTAAAAAGATTATTGATGAGAATCTGGCTGCTGAGAAAAAACTTGATGCCAAAGTTGAAGAGATGCTAATGGAGAATGAGGATGAGATAGAGATTCAACATGTTCAAGAGCGTGAACTATTTTTTATGATAAAAAAACGTCTTGCTCCTGAGTATGGTGTACTTATGAATTATGATGACCGTTACAATGAGGTCTCTCATTCTATCTTAGATGAACTCTATGAGAATTATCTCTTGGAGTATGAGGTCAATGACAATCAAGTAAGAAATGTGATCTTTAAAGCATTTAAAGCGTTTTCAAAAGCGTATGATGCGATGGATGATAAAGTTTATGAGAAGATTAAAAATATGAAAAAAGAGTATATACCTGGTTCGGTGGAGTATGAACTGGTATATGAGCGTCTCTATCAAGAGGAATTAAAAAAACGAGGAATGATGTAATGCAAAAGGTTTCACTCTATTTTGAAAATGGTACGCTGTTAGAGGCTAAAAGTTTTGGAGCTACAGGAACATCTGTAGGAGAGGTTGTGTTTAATACCTCACTCACAGGATATCAAGAGATAGTTACCGACCCCTCTTATGCAGGTCAGTTTGTCACTTTTACCACTCCTGAAATAGGAAATGTGGGATGTAATGCCGAGGACATGGAGAGCCGTGGTGCGTACTGTAAAGGGATTATTGTCCGTTCATACCAAGATAGACCTTCAAACTTTAGATGTGAAGAGACACTGGACTCACTTCTGAAAAAGAACAATATCTTGGGAATTACAGATGTGGATACACGTTTTATCACCAAAATGTTACGAACCGAAGGGGCAATGGAGATGATTGCCTCAACTGAAGTTCATGATGCTGATGAGCTTAAAAAGATGTTGGCAGACGCTCCTAGAATCGAAGAGATAAACTACATCGAGCAGGTAAGTACCAAAGAGTCATATGTACATAAAGAGGCACGATATAGCCGTGATACGTTTGAGTATGAAAAGCCAAACACCTCTAAAAAAATTATCGCTCTTGATTTTGGAATCAAACGAAATATCTTAAATGAGCTTACCCATGCAGGAATGGAGGTTGAAGTTGTCCCCAACTCAATGGAAGCTTCGGTAATTATTGAAAAGTATACTGCCAAAGAGATAGATGGTGTTTTCCTCTCAAATGGGCCTGGTGACCCTCTTATCCTAAAAGATGAGCAGGAGAAGATAAAAGAGTTAATAGAGGCAAAAATTCCAATGTTTGGAATCTGTCTGGGTCATCAACTCCTCTCTATCGCACATGGGTATGATACCTATAAGCTACAGTTTGGACAACACGGAGGAAACCACCCTGTGATGAACCAAGAGAATAAGACCGTGGAGATAACAGCCCAAAACCACAACTATAATGTACCTGATAATATTTCAGAAGTAGCTACTATTACGCATATCAACCTGTTTGATAATACCATCGAAGGGGTAAAGTATAACGATGCTCCTATTTTATCCGTACAGCACCACCCAGAGGCGAGTCCCGGCCCTCATGAGAGTGCTTATGTGTTTGAAGAGTTTAATAAAATGATGGAGAGGTAGTCCTCTTTAACTCTTTATATGGAAGATGATTTTAGGAGAAGAAGATGAGTTACAATAAAAACAGTTTAACCTATAAACCAATCTTCACAAGAGAAGAGACAACACAACTAGACAAAATAAACGAAATTCTATCATTAGAGAGGTTTTTAGCAACCCAAAATCTAATAGATAAGTTTGGTTTTGATTTTGTCTATACATCAGCCAAGATAGAGGGAAACAGCTATACCAAAGCAGATGCGTTAACCCTGCTCGATTATGGACGAACAGCAGGGGGTAAAAGATACAGCGAAGCAAAGATGCTTATTAACCTACAAAAAGCATTCTCATTTATAATAAAACATGATTTACCTGTCAATAAATTTACTCTAAGAGAGATTCATCAACTTTTGTCTAGTGAGTTGGTAGATGATAATGAACAGGGAGCAGTACGAAAACGAGGAGTAACTATAAGAGGAACAGACTATATTCCACTAAATGACCATATATTGCTAGAGGAGGAGATGGAGCGACTCTTTGAAATCTATCACACCATAGAGAACCCTTATGATAAGGCTCTATATCTACATAACAATATCGCCTATCTGCAATACTTTATAGATGTCAATAAACGAACAGCACGGCTCATGATGAATGTCTCTCTAAAATCAGAGGGCAAGATGATAATGATTCCAAAAGATGAGTATATCCCTATCTATGTAGGGTCTATTTTAGAGTATTATGAAGAGGGAAGCTATAGGCTCTCTAAAGAGTTTGTTTTAAAGAGCTATCAAAGTGTTGCTGATTTTATGCAACACTTTGGGTAGTTTATCTCTACCTAATTGGTCGCCAAATAGAGCCGACTTTTTTTTCTCTTGCCATACTTCTTTAGGTAAGCGTTTTTTATCTTTTTAGCCAGTTGATGAACAGCCATAGCATAATAAGAGCTATGGTTGTAGCGTGTAATTACATAAAAATTATGAGCTCCATACCACAGTTCATCATATGTTTCACGCTCCAGTTTAATTAGCATCACTTTTTCTTTATAAGGGAAGTATTTTCTTGGTGTGATATCTTTTAAATCTTTACGTTGATATTTATATTTTGTACCTGTTTTTAGACCAGAAAATCTATTTCCTTCATAATTGACACGTGTGCTGATGGGTTCATCTTTTTTCCAACCATTTTCACTAAAGTAGTTGGCGATTGAACCGATGGCATCGGTGGGATTGCTAATACGAATTTTTCCATCATTGTTAAAATCTACGGCGAGAGATTTGTAGTTGCTTGGCATAAACTGTGCCAATCCAATGGCTCCTGCTTTTGAGCCTTTGACCCTACGAGGTTCAATCTGTTCACGGTAGCACATTCGTAGAAACTCTTGTAGCTCATATTGATAAAATTTTTTGCGTTTACTCTCACCAAATGCTTGATGAGCGAGTATATCTAAAACATAGTAGAGACCACGATTTTTGCCATAATAGCTCTCTATTCCAATAATGGCAGTGATATACTCGGGTGGGATACCATACTTTTTTTGAGCTTTTTTGAAAATATTTTTATGTTTGTGCATAAATGCCACACCAAGGTTTGTGTGATTATGCTCTAGGTGATTACGAGAGTAGATATCCCAACTTCCTTGGGGACGTTTCTCTTTAGTCTCTTTTTTTTTTGATATTTTTTTGATAGAAAGTTTTTTAGTAGATTCTATTTTACTTTTAGGCTCTTCTTTGATTTTACTAAAAAGTTTGAGAAGATATTTTTCATTGTAATTAAACTCTTTCTTCATCATTTTTATAAAAGATTGTACTTCTTCTTTTTTAGTGAAATCAATAGTATTTGCAGAGAGAGAGGTGAATAAAAGTAGAGAGAATAAGGGTATAATAAAACGCAAAATAACTCCTTTGAAAATTAAGTTGCGTTCATTGTATCTAATTTTTTCTATTATAAAATATTTTTTTAAATTAGTTCTTATCTATAAGTTATTTATCACTTATGCTCTGGGCAATGTTCAGGGCTTTCTCTTTTGCCACTTCAACATCATCATCTAGTACCAAAGAGACGGCCATTCTTCGTCCCACATGAGATTCAGGTTTCCCAAATACACGAACAAAACTCTTATCACTAAATGCACTATTGGGAACTTCTAATATGGGGGTCTTACTCTCATTTTTTGCCTTGTATGCCCCACACGCACCTGCTCCATAGGTAGTGTAGTCCAGAGGTAGACCAAGCACCGCTCTAATATGAAGGGCGAACTGGCTTTGGCTTTGGGTCATGAGTGTGACCATTCCTGTATCGTGTGGACGAGGGCTAAGTTCTGAGAAGTAGACCTCTTCCCCTTTGACAAAGAACTCAACACCAAAAATACCACGACCACCCAACCCATCGGTGACAGCTTTTGCAATATCTTTTGCTTTTTGTAACGCCTCAACACTCATCTGCATCGGTTGCCATGAGAGAATAAAATCTCCATCTTTTTGCACATGACCTATCGCATCACAAAAGACCGTACCTGTCTCATTTCGCACGGTTAGCAGAGTAATCTCATAATCAAAGGTTACAAACTCTTCGACAATAAGCTCACTCGCATCTCCTCTCGCCTCTTTGGCTATCTCCCATGATTTTTCGATATCATTAGGTGTTTTGGCGATACTCTGACCATGACCTGAGCTACTCATAACGGGTTTGATAACACAAGGGAAACCTATCTCTTCTCCTGCTGATTTTAACTCATCTAGTGTTTTAACAAACTTGTATCCACTGGTGGTTAATCCCAACTTCTCTGACGCAAAAAGACGAATATTTTTACGGTTCATGGTCTTATTAACAGCTTCTGCATTGGGGATTACATGAAACCCTTTTGCCTCTGCCTCAAAAAGAGCCTCAATAGATATCGCTTCTACTTCAGGCAAAATATAGGTAGGTTTCTCTTTCTCTATAAGTGCTACTACTGCATTTTTGTCTTGCATATCAATGGCATAAGAGCGATTGGCGACCAAGTGAGCAGGTGCATTTTCATACTTATCAACAGCAATCACTTCAATGCCAAGTCGTTGTGCCTCAATAGCAACCTCTTTGCCCAGCTCACCTGAGCCTAAAAGCATAATCTTAATAGCATCTTGTTGTAACGGTGGTGTAAATGTCATGGTGAAACCCTCATATAAATTAATGGTGATATTGTATCGAATAAATATTTTTCTTGGTTTATAATTGGAACTTTTAATCTTTTATGATAAAATATAATTTAAGTAATAAAATTAATTATAAAGGATAGGAGTTGAGAGTATTAAATAGATTAAAAGAGGTTATTAATAATATTTTGGAGGGTGAATTTAGTGAGAGAGATTATGATAGGGATGTCTATATTTTATTAAAAGCGATGGTCAATGCCTCCAAATCTGATGGTAGGATTGATGAGATTGAGGAGAAAAGAATTATGGAGTTTATGGGTGAGATGACAAGTATGCAGAAGCTATTTGTCGAAAAAGAGATGAGAGCTTCTTTGGATATAAAATCTTTTTTAAAAGAGGTTCCAAAAGGAATGGAGCAACAAGTCTACTATATGAGTCTCTTTGCTATTGACCTTGATGTGGCTTCTGAAATGGTCTATTTGGATACCTTGGCAAAAGGGCTAAAGCTGAGTAATGACGAAATTAATAGTATTCATGAGAGTTTAGGTTCTGTTAAATCAGCGTAGTATTTTTAAAAAGTCTTAAAACCAAGTAGAAAAAATCTACTTGGAGAGCAATAAAAAGTTAGACGATTACAGTCTAGCCTCATATCTTCTAAGCATATAAAGTTTCTTAAGAATCTTTTTACGCGTAGCAATTTTCTCTTTTTTACGAGCTTCTGTTGCAGTCTCATAGTGCTGTCTGGCTCTTGCTTCAGTCACGATTAAGTTTCTGTCACATTGTCTTTTAAATTTTCGGTAAGAGTCATCAAATGAATCTCTTTGTGATAGTTTAATTCCTGGCATGTCAAGCACCCCCTTCCTTATCAGATTTTCTATTTTCTAGGGATATCCTTTATGGTTATCCAAATAGAAGCGATAAAATCGTGCGAATTATACAGAAAAAATAATTATGTTTAGATGATTTATGGTAGAATGGGTTCAATAAATCACAAGGACATTCCATGAAATTACGAAACCTCCATATAGAAGATTACAAAATGTTCAAAGATTTTGATATTAGTTTTGTGGATGAAAATGATGAGGCATTGCCTATTATTGTTTTGGCTGGGGTTAATGGGAGTGGGAAGACTACGCTTTTAGAGTTTATAAAAAATATTTCTATTCATACTAAAGAGTATTATTCCTTATTAGATGAATATGATGATTTCTATATAAGAGATGATAGTGGAGAAATAATTGGTGTAGAACCTAGAGTATTACCTTTTGAGATAGAAGAAGAGGGACAAATTTTTAATACTATTCACAATGTTGGTAAATTTTCATTTTCTCCTATCTATTTTCTATCAGGAACAGATGATATTTTAAATATAGAAAAAGAGTTTGTAAAACATTGGTATAATCAAGTTAAATTTCATAATAAACGAAATTATGAAATTACAGAAGTGTTACAGAAGTTTATAACAGAAGTTTTATATGGCTTAGATTTAGATTTTACATATAGTTACATAGATGAAGAGGATAATATATTTTTCCAAAATACCTCAGATGAAAAATTTAGAATAAGTAAGTTATCAACAGGAGAACAGACATTACTCTCAAAAGTTTTATATCTATTTTTTAAAAACTATAAAGATAAAATAATCCTAATAGACGAACCCGAACTATCCCTACACCCATCATGGCAAAATAGAGTCCTAAAAATCTATGAGAATTTTGCCATTAACAACAACTGTCAAATTATTATAGCTACGCATTCGCCTCATATTATAGGAAGTGCAAAAGCCAAATACATAAGATTATTATTAAAAAAAGAAGATGATAAAGTAGTAGCAATAGAAAACATAGAGAGAAGCTACGGATTAGAATTTGATAAGATTTTAACAGATATTATGGGAGTAGAGAATCTAAGAACTCCTGATGTGGCTAAAGATATTAGAAGACTTTGGGATTTATTGGAAGATGAAGATTATGAGAGTCAAGAGTATATTGCTCTCTATGATAATTTAGAAAAATTATTGGGTAGCTTAGATAAAGATATGGTTTTATCAAGATTGGAAATAGCAAGAATAAAGAGTCTAAATGCTAAATCTGAATAAAATTGAACCTGACTGTTTTATTGATTTTAAGAAAAAAAATAGTCCAAAGAATTATGAAAAAGATTGTGACCATACTGTTAGAGAGTGTTTAAGAGAATCACTATTTAATGAGCAAAAAGGACAATGTTTTTACTGTGAACAGAAAATTAAAGAGTCACGGATAGACCATTTTATTCCAAGAGATATATCTAATGAAAAAGATATAGAGTGTAATTATAACAATCTATTTCTCTCTTGTGATAGAAAAGAGTCATGTGATATTAGAAAAGCTAATAAGTTTGATGAGAATAGGTATATTAGACTTTTTTCAAATAGATATAATTTAGAAAATCCATCTGATTTTTTTGATTATACAGCTAGAGGTACAATTAAAGCAAAAAAAATATTATCTGATGATAAAAAAATTCGAGCTAAAAATACCATTGAGCTTCTAAATTTAAATAATAATGATTTAGTAAATGCAAGAAAAACAGTTTATTCAACGATTGGAATGTATAAAAATAGTGGCCATGATATAGATGAAATTTTTACTTTTTTCAATGAGTTTGAGAGTTTATTTAAAGGAGATTAGATGCAACCCCTATACAAATTCTGCTACCCCCTAGACCAACGATGTTACGACGAATACAACCTAACCGAAGATATACTAATGGAACACGCTTCACAAGGTATGGCTGACTATATAAAAGAGAAGTTTCCTGAAAATAGTTCGGTATTAATTGTCTGTGGAGTGGGGAATAATGGGGCTGATGGTATTGTTTTGGCTCGTCTGCTTCAAGATAGTTATGAGGTGAAGGTTCATCTTCCTTTTGGGGTGCGTTCTGTGATGGCTGAGGTGCAGTTTCGACGGGTTGAGGCTTTGGATATTGAGTTTGTTGATGAGGTGGAGGAGGCTGATGTGATAGTCGATGCTATCTTTGGGGCAGGGCTTTCTCGTGAGCTTGATGAGAGGACGCGTCGGCTTGTTGTGGAGTTGGAAGCGTTGGATGGGTTCAAGATGGCGTGTGATATCCCTACGGGGATTGATGTTGATGGAAATCCTCTGCCGATGGCTCTTTTTGCTGATGTGACCATTACGATGGGGGCGTTAAAAGAGTCGCTCTATAGCGATATGGCAAAAGAGTATGTGGGGGAGGTGGTATGTGTGGATTTGGGGCTTTCTCATGCGAAGTATACCGAGGGTTTTTTGGCTGACTCTATGTTGTTGGAGGAGTCAGATATGAAACTTCCAAGTCGTAACCGTGCCAATACGCACAAGGGAAATTTTGGTCATCTAGCCGTAATATCTGGTGAAAAAGAGGGGGCTTCTATCTTGTCGGCTGGTGCCTCTTTGCGTTTTGGGGCAGGGCTTGTGACAATGGTAGGTGAGGTTCAAAGCTCTTTGCCTTTTGAGATAATGGAGGACTCTCATCTGCCTCATAACATAACAGCCATCGCTTTTGGTATGGGCTTTGCTGAGTTTAAAGAGGAGATAGTTGAGGATATTTTAGAGAGTGAACAGCCCATTATCTTGGATGCAGGTATCTTTTCAAATGAGATAATTTTGGAGTTCTTGGAGCAAAAAGACAGAGAGATGGTGCTAACTCCTCACCCAAAAGAGTTTGTAAGCTTGTGGAATATGACCATTGATAGCCCTATAAATGTGGCGATTCTTCAAGCCAATAGATTTGAAAAAGTGCGTGAGTTTTGTGAATTTTTCCCCCATGTGACTTTGCTCTTAAAAGGGGCAAATATGATAATCTCCAAAGGAGAACAGATGTTCATCAACCCACACGGTAGCTCAAAACTTAGCAAAGGTGGCAGTGGGGATGTATTGAGTGGACTTATAGGTGCATTGTTGGCACAAGGAGAGGGGGATTTGGAGTCTGCGATACAAGGCTCTTTGGCGTTAACAGCGAGTGCCAAAGCCTATGAGGGAGCAACTTATGCTATGCTTCCAACAGATTTAATTGAGGGGATTGGTAGGCTTGAAGAGCTTTTCTAAATCCCATCAAAAAAATTGAAATCGATGACTTTAGCCTCGCCTTGTTTGGGACTAAAGTTGCTTATTTCAAATGATATAATATGTCAATTCCTTAGTTTCTACTTCCCATAACCATATCTCCAATGATGCCAAGAGCAGAACCCTCTCCTACATCGTCATTTCCTAGTTTTTGTGGGGCTGCTGAGAGCATTCTTCCTGCTAGACGTGAGAAGGGTAGGGACTGTACCCATATTTTTCCCTCTCCTTGTAGCTTGGCAAAGAAGAAACCTTCACCACCAAATAGACCTGTTTTTATTCCTCCTGCTTGTTCCAAATCAAACTCAATTTGAGGCTCCATTGCGACCAAACACCCTGTATCTAGGTGTAGGATCTCTCCTTTTTTTAGCTCTATCTCTTTTAGCATTCCTCCTGCGTGGATAAAGACCATGCCGTCACCTTCGAGCTTTTGCATGATAAACCCTTCACCACCAAAAAGACCTGTTAGGATTTTTCGTTGGATATGGATACCGATAGAGACCCCTTTGGCAGCAGCCAAAAAACAGTCTTTTTGACAGATGAGTGTGCCACCCTCGATTTTTGAGAGGTCAACAGGGATGATTCGCCCAGGGTAAGGGGCTGCGAATGCCAGTTTTGCTTTGCCGTGTCCATTGTGGGTAAAGACGGTGGTAAAGAGAGACTCACCTGTGACCAAACGTTTTCCTGCACCCACAAGTTTGTCAAAAAAGCCACCACTGTCTGCTTTTGAGCCTGAACCATCACCAAAGACGGTATCCATCGTGATAGTGCTGTCTTTGTACATCATCGACCCTGCTTCGGACACTACTGACTCACGAGGGTCAAGCTCTATCTCAACATATTGGATATCTTCACCATAAATTTTATAGTCAATCTCATCAGCACTGTCAAAATCTTGTACGGCTCTGTTCATTGCTCGTGATGGTGGAGGTGTGGAGGCACTACCAGTTCTTCCATAGAGACTATTGGTGCGTGTTTGGAGTTCTGCTATTTCTGAAATAGGTTTCCAGTCACTAAAACCCTCTTTCCATGCAAATCCATTGCTATCTGTGCGTGTGTATCTCTTTGCCTCATTGGTTGAGAGAGGACCTAGTTTCTCTCCGTTGTCGTACTCTATAAACCATTCTGTATTCATTTTTTTTCCTTTTCTATATTAAATTTGTTTTTTATCGTCTTGGTGGGGGTGTTGCCCCTGAACTTCTGCGTGGTGGTGGGCTTGTTAACGCTACTTTCTCTTTTTTAAATCGACCTGCTATCAGGGTTAATCCAATCCCCACACCTATAATCGCAAGAGAGAGAAGTGGTCGAGAAGCAAACCATGCAATGGCGATGACAATTGAACCCAGTAAAAGGGTAAGCACTCCTGCAACAAGAGCCGAAGCTCCCTCTACAAGTGAACCAACCATTGGGATAACGTTTGCAAAGGTGGCAAGTGGCCCCATAATCAACATAAACCCAAAGAACATCAACGCCAGACCCACGGCTCTAAGAATCCAAGTAAGTGTTGTGTTTGAGCTGAACTCCTCTTGAAAAATCTGATGGGCCGAGACCTTTCCTGTTCGGATAAATAGAAAATCTCTGTCGTTTTGAGAGAGATAGGGAACTACAGCTTTATCTTTTGCCATTCCCATAATGGAGTAGTCTCTTTTTGGGGTTTGGGTATAGGTTATTTTGATGTCTCCTATGGCAGGGGTGTTTACATCAGCCCCTTTATAGAGAAAAGTTTGATGGTTAACAAAGCCATTTATCTCTTTTGGTAGTGAGGAGAGTCCATTAAAACTCTGCTTATTCTCAAAGTTGCTTATAATGTTTTTTGAGAGATAAAAATCACCAATGGTTGCATCGGTAGTAAATGTTTTTTTCTCATAACCCATGGTTGGATTTTCATGCCCTTGTGGGTGCTTAAATGAGGAGGAGCTTGTTGCATGGGATGACCACTCTTTGATATAATCATAGGTGGTAACGGTCTCTGTGCCACCTCCCAGTTTATCTTCTGATTTGCTGGTTTTTCTCTCTCTCCACTGATACATCTCTACCTGTCGATAGAGTGCCAACCCCTCTGACTTAATATCAAATTGGCTATCCAATAGAGTATGTTTCGGTGTCACTTCACCTTGAATAAGTATGGGGCTGTTTTCATACTTTATATCATGTTTGGTATCGGGTAGGGTGACTATTTTTGATTGCATCTCTTCTAGTGCTAGGGTTTGGTTGATACTTCTGTTCTCATTGTAGGACAAGAGGATAACCGAGGCGATAATTAGAAAAAATCCAAATAGAATCCCTTTAAAAGAGTTTCCAATGTTCTCTCCATATCCTGTGGTGTGTGTCTCTGTAAAATGATTCAATATGACTCCTTATGTTTTTAATATTATCTCATAAAAGTATTATAAAAATGTTACAAAATAGCTTAAAGTAAATTTAAATAAATATTAAAGTAAATTATACATATTTCATGTTAAGATTAATTTAATGTTTACTATTTTTAGATTTGTAACACTTTTGTAACACTCTAATAGTATAATATAAAAAATTAATATAAAACAGGAGTTAAAACATGACAATAGTAAAAAAAACATTAACCTATATTGCTTTGGCAACACTACTTTTATCAACAAATTTAGTAGCAGATGATATTACCGATACTATGGAGGAAGCAATGTCTGCGTATAAAAAAGGCGATTACGTTCAAGCAAAAGAGGACTTAACCTATGTGATGGAACTACTTAAGCAGAAAAAAGGGGACACCATTAAGGGTTTTCTCCCTGAGGCATTAGATGGGTGGAAAGCAGAGGAGGCAAAATCTGAAACAGCAGGTTCGGGAATGTTAGGTGGTGGAGCAACCACCAGTCGAGTCTATACCAAAGATAAATCAAAAGTAATTATAGAGGTCGTCACCGACTCACCACTGCTTCAAGGTTTAGGCTCACTTCTTGGAAATCCAATGTTCAATTCAGGGGGGAAACTTAAACGTATCAATCGTGAAAAAGCGACCATCAAATATAATGAAAAAAATCAATCAGGTGATGTGACCCTTATGCTAGATAAACGTTTTTTGATTACGGTAAAAGGCTCTAAAGTTACAGAAGATGAGCTGGTTGAGT
Source organism: uncultured Sulfurovum sp. (assembly GCA_964452815.1). Taxonomy (GTDB): domain Bacteria; phylum Campylobacterota; class Campylobacteria; order Campylobacterales; family Sulfurovaceae; genus UBA1140. The sequence goes on along the minus strand of CAYVNI010000201.1, from coordinate 3,316 downwards.
ATGCTAAAGCGATAGATTTTAAGAAGATAAAAGAGCAATAATTAACATAAAAATTAAATTAAACTTCTTTCAAAACTAGGAACCGATGGCTTTAGCCTCGTCTTATTCGGGACTAAAGTCTCCGATTCCAAAGAGTTTTGAAAGATATCTATTAAATTCAAAAAGGAAAAAAGATGAAAAATCTAAACTATTTAAAACTCTCAATGGTCGTAATACCACTATTAATGATAACCGCGTGTGGAGATGACCCTGAAAATGAGGACAACCATCTGCCAACGGTAAGTATTATGACAGATGATAAAAGTCAGACGGTTAATGCAGGAGAAGAGGCAACAGTTAGTGCTAAAGCTTTTGATGTTGATGGTGACTCGTTGACCTACTTGTGGAGTATAAAGAGTAAACCAAGTGGTAGTGAAGCCCAGTTGAGTAACTCACGTACCAAAAACGTATCTATTGTTACCGATGAGAGTGGTGATTATATTTTATCATTTGTTGCAAATGATGGGTTCAGTGATAGTACAACGGTGACAGCAAAGGTTCATGCTAGTTCACCTGACCCTGTTGTTCCTGATGAGATAGATGATAACGATAAAGAAGATGATAGCAAAGATAGTGATGCCGTAACAAATAAAACAGGAATAGTAAGTGCATGGACAATAGATATCCCCAAAGCAGATCAAATTGTTAATGGTTATGAAGAGGATGACCCAACAGGACTTTTTGTAGGTTTAATAATTTCAGCAATGAAAGATATTCAGTTCAAAGAGAACGGGACGTGTACGATTTCAGGTAAGGATATTAATACAAAATGTTGGGAAGCCAATGGAAATGAGTATATCTTCTATGGTGATGATGATAAACAGTCTGCAATCATCGAAGTTAATGACAATATCTTAAAAATAAAATTTGAAGAGAATGAAAACTCAAAGGCTATGGAGTTGGAGTATACACGAGTAGATGAAGCTACTTTAGTTCCTCCTAGTGTAGTAATGAAAAAAGATAGAGTTTATCATGCTAGAGATATAGAACATAAAGAGTTTAATGATAAATCAGATGCTTTTTTAATGTTTACAGAGGGAGATAAATACTATTGGATGATAACTAAAGATTCTCTATCATTTACAGCAAGTGAGTTAAAAGATATTATGAATGAAGATAATAGCTCTAAGCGTTCCGAATTAATAGGAAGTAATTATAGTGCTTTGATAGGAGATAGCTATTATGTAAAAAATAATGCTTTTTATACTGTAATAGGTGGTAAAAAAATTGAGGTAGTCACGTCTAGTCATATTAGATATGATGGATATGATTACTATTTGGAGTAAATGATGAAAAAGATACTAATAACTACTATATTCTCATTGGGACTACTGCTTAACGGCTGTGGTTCAGATGAGTCTAGTGAAAAAAAACCAACAGACAAAAACACAACCCAAGAGACCAATACTACAGTTCAAGAGAATAACTCTAGCTCTGTAGTGGACTACACTCTTCCTCTAAAATACAACTACAACAGTGATAAAAGTGCAATCCAAGAGCTTTTACCTCTACATGTTAATCGCTATGAAGATGTACAGAAAAGTCTTGATGCGATAGTTGATGATAAAGAGAAGTTTGAAAATCACTATGAGTGGTATGTAGGAGATTTAATCTCTACACAAAGAGCCATAGATAAACATCCTTCTTATGCTCCAAGAGGAGAGGATAAAAGTTTAATTGTTACGGTAACAAATGGTCAAATTGATTACTCCTCTTATCGACTAAAAGGAGATATTAATGAGAATGGTGAGGTTGATTTTGATGATGAAAAACTTTTAAAAGAGGCACTACTTGGCAATGATAATAAATATGATATTAATGATGATGGTGTAGTAGATATAAAAGATACCATTGATTTGTTGGCACGACTTGGTACAGAGATAACAACATTTGATTTTTATAGCGTAAGTGGACAAAAATTAGATATCGCTTCACGAAATTTTGATGAGAGTCGCTCTTTTGCTTATGGTGGTACAGAACAAAAAGTGATGGTCGTTGCCAAAGATATTAATGGTGTTAGTGGATTTACATCGGGGCTTAGTGATATGGATACGCTTTGGTATGTAGGACTATCTACACAAAAACAACAGAAGATAATGCAAAAAGAGGAGGGGCTAGAAGCGACCAATCCAGATAGAATAAAATTTGTTAAGGAGGCAATAGCATACATAGAACAGACACCTGAACCCTATCTTCTTGGATGGAAAATATCTGTGAAGTTTAGTACAACAGATAGTACTTATCTTCAACTTGATAGTCATGGACTAGAAGATATGGACAGCTCCTATTTTGCAATGCTTGAAGCAAAGATTAATCCTCATTTTGCAAAAACTAAAATGAAAAAACCGACAAAACGATACCTTACAAAAAATATATACCTCTATCATATGGGGGCAGGACGATATTCAAAAGATGCACAAGTAGATGGAAAATATGAGTTTGATTTAGTTATGAACTCCTTTGAAACTCATGTTAAGGCATTTAGAAAAACATTGAAGCATTCTACTACTATTAATGGAAAAACTGTTGTTACCACCAATATTGCACATGCATCGAGTGTTGTTTTTACTTCAAAATCAGATAAAACCTTAAGTGGCTTTATAAAAGAAGATGGAGAATTGATTAAAGATAGGGGAAAGATAAAAGCTCAAAGAATCGGTCCAGAGCCTAAAAAAGAAGAGCATGAAGATGAATTAGAACACGCAGAGTATAAACTTGAAAATATCCCATTTGGGGCTTATAAATTAGAGTATAAACGAAAGTGTGGATGTGTGGAATTGATTGATAGTGAGTTTATTTTTACTAAAAATAGAGCGTATGTGGATAAAGATTTTAATATAGATAAAAAAGAGGTTAAGGTTAAACTAACCGTTCGAGATAGAGATAAAAACCTTTTAAAGGGTGAAAATGTAAAAATTGAGTCAGCTGAGTGTCTTGAAGAGAAAAAAATATTTCTTGATGTCTCTGATAATGCAGGAAAGGTTTCGTTTGATGATGTACCTGTTGGTAGATATAAAGTCTATGTAGATGATGTTGAGAGTGGTACTATTGACTTTTGTAAAGAGTTTGATGGTGAGGCTTTGGGTGAACAGTTGTGGGATATAGATTTGAAATATGAGGCTAAACGTAATCCTGATGCGTCATACTCGACATTTAGTGCGTTTAAAGAGTGGCATTGGAAAAAGGTTAAAATTGCAGGTATTGATGAGACCCTAAAAACTTATGCAGAGGTGGATAATCTGTTCAATCAAAAAGAGTTCTATTATCCTTTTAGTGA
>CAYVNI010000200.1:0-3290 GCA_964452815.1 uncultured Sulfurovum sp. | reverse complement strand
CTATATTTTTCAGGATTTTTTTTTGCCAACTTTTGGCTTAATTTCAGTGATTTTGTATAAGAGATTTCTGCTTGTTTTGACTCATTATTTTCAAGATATAAATCACCCATAGTGTTATAAGCCACGGCTAAATCCTCTTTTTTAGCCGATTTATCAGACTTTAGCACTCTGTCATACCCATCTATCATCTGTGAGCTATTGACATCTTTAACAAAGCCCATAGCATAGCTATTTAGCTCTTTAACACTGATATCAAACTCCTTTTCACTCATATTTTCATCTTTTTTCAGGACAAACTCTATGCCACCTTTTCCTTTGAAACTCTCAACTAAATCCTTACTGCTATATTTGGCTTTTTCCTCATCTGACACCATAGCAGACATAATCGCCACACCCATCTCCATTCCTTGGGTTATCTTCTCTTGTAGTGGGTCTTTTTCATCAATAAAATTCTCTTTTAATGCCTTTAATGTTTTTACATCTACCTCTACTTTTTTGACATTTTTAGTGGCATTATCATCTCCTTCTTCTTTTGTAGGAATAGGTTCAGAAAAAAGAGCTTCTGAGGCTTTGATAAAGTACTCTTTATTATCATACGCAAAAAAACCCATACCCATAAGTATTGATAAAATAGCCATCATGATTAAAAATAGCTTCATGTACTTTTTCTCTTTCTCTTTTTTTATTTTTGCTAAAAATAGAATATTAGGAATAGATTTGAAATCATATAATAGATGTTTCCCTTTCTCTAACATCTCCTCATCTTTATGATACATAATAATAACTGTTTTTTTTACTGAAAGCTTCGCTGTAAAATAGAATCCAAAATACTCTTTGGCATTCAACTCTTTTATCATGTCCCATATAATCTTATTGGTCTCAATGGCCACACCATGAATATCAGACCCATATTGCTTCCCTCCCCCTTTGTTAACATCGGTACTATCATAGGTATTCTCTTGCTTATTCCACAACTTCTATCCTTTAAAATATATTAATTTTTTAGTATAATATAAAGTTAAACTTAAACTAATAATCTTCTTTATGATATAATAAATCAAAAAATGATAAAAACAGCCATAAAAACACTTACCCTTATCCTGCTTCCTGCTTTTACCAATGCCCAATGGTCAGACTCTTTGAGTAATGCCTATGAGAATTCTAAAGAGAAAAGCCAAGAGCTTTATCACTCTGCCAAACAGAGACTCGAACCCCAACAGTTAACCCCAAAAGAGCTAAAAGAGCAACGATTTAGCCAATTATGGGAAGAGGTCTTTGAGGAGTACAAAGAGGGAGCTTCTCTTCTGAAAAACTCTCAAAATGCCCCAAATTCAGCATGGTTTGAAAAAGATAAACTTGACTATCAAGGTGATTTGGACAACGTTTTAAATAATATTATTAGCATATTAACAGAGGATGACCTACTCTCCTATAAAAATGAGATTGATTATAAAAAGAATGAGATTCATGAATTAAAATCTAATATTATTAACTACCGAGAAAAGATAATAGCAGCCCCTAAAGAGAGCATGATATACACCACCAAATCAAAGTATCAAGAGAAGATAAAAGATGCAAAAGATGGCATAAATATTTTTCAAAATGATATTGAGACAATTAAAAAACGACTGGAAAAGAGATTTTTTAATAATGGCATAAAGCTATCTATGGCACAAATTGATGTTCTTTTGACCCGTGTAGATGGGGATGATATTATTCAGATGACGGTTGTAATGGATGTCCTAAATAAGATTACGGAGCAGATACTTAAACTGATGCAAGATAGCAATGAGGAGTTGACTCAGGCAAAAAAATACTATGGAATGCATCTTATCTCTTGGCAAGTGGTATTGCATATTCAACAGAAATATATCAACAAGGTCAACAATAATTTTGTACCACAAATCGAGCATATTATCGCCCAAACCGATAGAATGATAAAAGAGACAAGTAGACTCTATGAGGGTGAACATGATAGCCAAAAACGCTCTATTTATCAGAAAAATATGAATATCCAACAAGAGACCAAACAGGTTGCTATTGCCTATAAAGCACAGTTAATAGGGGCAAAAGATGAGATGAAAAAGGCACAACAACTCTCTATCTCCAACCTAAGATTGGCTAAAAATACCTATCATACGGTATCTTTGAGCAGTGAACTCTACTCTGTAATATCCCAAAGCCAAACACTCTTTAGTAAAATTGCCAAAATACAGATGCCCACAATTATTCCTTTTCAAAATATAAAAATTAAAAAGAAGTATCAGGAGATTACAGGAGAGCTATTACGTTCAACAAAATAGATTTGATTAATAGAACTAATATATAGTTATGCTATACTATATATAATTAAAAGTTAATATAATAATAAGGAAAAATTATGAAAATCCTACTTATCGCCACATTGCTACTGCTCTCTTTATCTGCTGAGAACAATACAACCCACCAAAAGACCCCAAAAACTGACCAAAACAGTACAAAAATAGAAACTAAAGCTTCCAAACAGCTCAAAAAGCAGATGCAAAGAGAGGCAAAGTTTGCCAAAGAACAACGCTTTTATCAGGGTAAAGATTATGACCTATCTTACGCTGAGGTTGACCCAAACTCGCTTGATGATATCCCACTAATTGAACCTGATTATGATTTTGATATGGATGATGTTTATGATTAATTTTAAGTTTGTTTTTAAGTTTAATTTTAAGTTTGTTTCTAAGTTTGTTTAAAGTATAATTTAACATAAAAAATTATAAAAACATGAAAGAGAGCCATTATGACCGATATTACCCAAGTAGAAACCGTTAATACTGAATTGATTCAAGAGTCAGAGAATGAACCACAAGATATGTTTTCAACCTACATCACCACAAGCAGTAAGCTCAGAAAAAAGATGATAGATATCTATGCAGAGCGAATTGAGCATCAAAAAGAGATACTAGAAAAAAAGGTAGAGCTTGACAAAGATATTGTCCATAAAAACCTCTATAATGAGTATCTTGACAAAATCACTACCATTGAAAAAGAGGCCGTAGACCGACTTAATAAACTCTCAATCGAGCGGGAAGAGGAACTTGCTAATGACAAAGATGAACTCTATACCTATTTTGACAATGCACGAAAAAAATTGGAAAAATGGAAAGAGACCAACCCTAAGCGTTATGAGACTGAGATGGCATATCTCGATAAAAATGAGAGAGAAAAGATAGATACCATAGAGGAGAATGCCCTACAGCTCTTTGAGCAGAGTCAAAAAATGTTCGATGAGACCGTAGAGATATTTTATAACAATGACA
>CAYVNI010000199.1:0-1859 GCA_964452815.1 uncultured Sulfurovum sp. | reverse complement strand
AATACAATTTAACTGCCCAAAAATCATACAAGTAAAAATTATAAAAGCTTAAAAAACTGACTATAATGAAATTAATTATACTCAAAAGAGGACAAAATGCTAAGTAAAATAAAAGATTTTTTAGGTGTGGATATAAAGGTAGACAAGTATAAAAAAGCAGATGATGCCAAGTTTGGTAAAATCTCTAATTTTAAGACCCCCGATGAGTGGGTGAGAAGTACTTGTGGTTATTGTGGGGTTGGTTGTGGGCTTTATATTGGGGTCAAAGATGGGCGACCTGTCTACACCAAAGGTGACCCTGCACACCCTGTGAGTAAGGGAACGCTCTGTCCAAAAGGGTTGACAGAGCATGAGATGGTGGATGCTGATAATCGTGTGACTACACCGATGATTCGTAAAAAGGCTGAGCTTCAAGCTGTGGAGTGGGATGAGGTCTTTAAACATACGGCCGATAAGTTTAAAGCGATTCAAAAAGAGCATGGCAAAGGGGCTGTGGCGTGTATCTCAACGGGACAGTTTTTGACCGAAGATTTTTATACTTTGGGGAAGTTTGTGCAACTGGGATTGGAGACCAATAACTATGATGGAAATACCACGCTCTGTATGGCAAGTGCCGTGATGGGATACAAGCAGAGCTTTGGAAGTGATGGTCCACCTGCTTCTTATGAGGACTTTTCTCATGCTGATGTGATACTGCTTATTGGTGCAAATATTGCTGATAATCATCCTATTTTAAAACTTCATATCGCTAAAAACAAGAAGATTACGGGAAAAAAACCTACGATTATTGTGGTTGACCCACGACACAGTAAAACAGCAAATATGGCTGATATTTTTGTGCCATTGGCTCCAAGAAGTGACCTTGCACTGCTTAATGGTCTGTGTTATATCATCTTTGAGCAGGGGTGGGAAGATGAGAAGTTTATCAAAGAGCGAACCAGTGGTGCGTTGGCGTTTAAAAAGCACATTATGGCTTCATATCCACCTCAAGAAGTGGCTCATATCACAGGGATTGAGGTCAAAGAGCTTTATCGTTTGGCAAAAGTCTATGCCACGGCCGATAGGGCGATGAGTGCGTGGACGATGGGGGTAAATCAGAGTTCAATTGGGACAGACACAGTTTCGGCTATCTGTAACCTCGCACTCATTACAGGAAATCTTGGAAAAGAGGGGGCGAGTCCTTTCTCAATTACAGGTCAATGTAACGCGATGGGGACGCGTGAGTTTGGGTTTACTTCGGCTATTCCTGGATACCGAAACTTTGCCAGTGATAGTGACCGAGCGATTTATGCAGATATTATAGATGTACCAATAGCACTTATTCCTACCAAACGTGGGTATGCTTATCCTCAGATTATTGATGCGATTGACCGTGGAGAGATAAAAGCACTTTGGGTAACAGCGACCAACCCTTTGGTGAGCTTTCCTGACCAGATTAAATTGCGAAGAGCATTAAAAAAGCTTGATATTTTGGTAGTGCAAGATGCTTTTATGAGTGAGACGGCAGAGGTGGCTGATGTTATCTTTAGTGCAGCGACATGGAGCGAAAAAGAGGGGGTCTATACCAATTCTGAACGCCGATGTAACTACGCTAAAAAGGCTGTTGAACCTCTTGGTAAGACGATGAGTGATGCCAATATTGTGATAGAGTTCTCTAAACAGTTTGAGGGAAAATATGAGTTGCTCTTTAAAAATTTAAACTCCAGTCGTGAGATTTTTGAAGAGATAAAACGGGTAAGTGCAGGGCAACTCTGTGACTATAGTGGAATGAGCTATGAGAAGATAGAGGAGCTAGGAGGGATTCAGTGGCCATGTAATGAGGAGTATCCTGAGGGTAAAAAACGGCTCTATACCGAAGG
>CAYVNI010000198.1:0-15534 GCA_964452815.1 uncultured Sulfurovum sp. | reverse complement strand
AGAGAACTGTAATCTAAAACTTGAACTTGGTGGAGGGATTCGTGATGAAGAGACCATTAAGATGTATTTGGAGCTTGGGATTGATAGATTGATTCTTGGCTCTATTGCTGTTAAAGATGCACAGTTTGTAAAAGATATGGCTCGTAAATACCCTATAGTTGTAGGAATTGATGCTATTGATGGGATGGTGGCTGTTGAGGGTTGGGCTGAGACTTCTGATATGAAGGCTACCGATTTGGCTCGTGCTTTTGCAGACTGTGGAGTTGAGGCGATTATCTGTACCGATGTTGGTCGTGATGGGATGATGACGGGGGTAAATGTGGAGTTTACCATGGAGATTGCCAAAGCATCTGGACTTGAAACAATTGCTTCGGGTGGATTAAAAGATATGTCTGATATTAATGCTTTGATAGAAGCTGGTTGTGATGGTACAATTGTGGGGAAAGCTTTTTATGAAGGTACATTGGATTTGGAAGAGGCATTTAAAGTTGCGAATGGAGCAGAGTAATGAGTGACAAATATTATGAGTTGACCATGACCCTTAAAAATGAGGATGTTGTGGAGTTTATTGCCGATTTTGTGGCCAATATTGCAGGTGATGGGTTGGAAGTAGGACGAAATAGAATTATTGTCCGAAGTGAAAATAATTTATCTAATATTGAAGATGCTGTAAGCTCTTTGGTGGGAACACTGGGGGGGACAATTGATATTGCGTTCAAAATGGAAGAGAAAGAGAATGAGGATTGGATAGCAACGTATCAGAATTCTATAGAACCAATTGAAGCAGGAAAATTTTATATCTATCCAAGTTGGTATGAAGCAAAAGAGGGTAAGATAAATATTAAAATCGACCCTGCTTTGGCATTTGGTTCGGGACATCATGCAACGACTTTTTCATGTTTAGATGCTATTGGTAACTATGTTAGTGGTAATGAGCGTATTTTGGATGTTGGGTGTGGCTCAGGTATTTTAGGCTTGGCTTGTACCAAGCTAGGTGCTAAGGTTGATTTGTGTGATACTGACCCTATCTCCGTGGACTCTTGTGAGCAGAATTTTGCACTTAACAGTGCCGAGTATGAAGAGCTTTGGGAGGGGTCAGCCAACCAAGCACAAGGGGAATATGATGTGGTAATCGCCAATATCATTGCCGATGTTTTAAAATTTATCGTGCATGATTTAAAGAGAGCTACCAAACAAGATGGTCTATTGATACTTTCAGGTATTTTAGACAAAAAAGAGAGACAGGTAACCGAGATGTATGGTGACTTGGAGTTGATAGAACGAAAACAAAAAGATGAGTGGGTGACACTTATATATAGGAATAGATAGAAACAAATGAACAATCAAAATAATAACGACAATAATAATAACAACAACAACAATAATTTTTTTAATGATAATCCACTGTTGGCATTTGCCATCTTCTCGATTGTTATGATTATGGTATTTAAGACCATCGTGGGTGACAATGGTGGTGGACTGAATGATTTTATGGGTGGAGAAAGTAGAGTTCTTAAGACGGAATCTGTAAAGTATTCAGACGTTAAACGATTAATACGTGAAGAGAAAGTTTCTTTGGTTAAGATTACCAAAGGGAGTATTGAAGCGATTGATAAGAGTGGAAATATAAGATATATTGCTCAAAATGTACCTGCTTTTGATGACCAACTTATCCCCTTGATGGAAGATAGAAATATCACTTATGAAGGGCGTGTGGGGGACAGTATTTTAACACAGTTAATTAGCTCTCTGTTGCCTATCTTGGTTATCTTGGGTATTTGGCTTATTATTGCCAAAAAGATGTCAAAAGGTATGGGTGGAATTTTGGGGGCAGGTAAATCTGACAAGATGATAAACTCTGAAAAGCCAAACGTCAAGTTTGATGATGTTCAGGGGGTGCAAGAGGCAAAAGATGAGGTGGTCGAGATAGTTGACTTTTTACGTTATCCTGAGCGATATATTGAGCTTGGTGCAAAAATTCCAAAAGGTCTTTTGCTTGTGGGCCCTCCAGGAACAGGTAAAACTCTTTTGGCAAAAGCTGTGGCAGGTGAAGCAGAAGTACCATTCTTTTCGGTGAGTGGTTCAAGCTTTATTGAGATGTTTGTGGGGGTTGGGGCGAGTCGTGTGCGTGATTTATTTGAGATTGCAAAACGTGAAGCTCCTTCTATTATTTTTATTGATGAGATTGATGCTATTGGTAAGAGCCGTGCGAGTGGTGGACAGATGGGAGGAAATGATGAGCGTGAACAGACCTTAAACCAGCTTTTAGCAGAGATGGATGGATTTGGTACAGATACGCCTGTTATTGTCTTGGCAGCGACCAATAGACCAGAAATTTTGGATGCAGCGTTGCTTAGAGCAGGGCGTTTTGACCGACAAGTGTTGGTTGATAAACCTGACTTTGCAGGACGTTTGGCTATCTTAAAAGTACACTCAAAAGATGTCAAAATTGATGAGTCTGTGGACATGGAGATAGTCGCCAAGCAGACAGCAGGAATGGCAGGGGCTGACTTAGCCAATATCATCAATGAAGCAGCACTTTTGGCAGGTCGTGCAAACAAGAAGACGATTAAACAGGCTGAGTTGCTTGAAGCGATTGAGAGAGCGTTTGTAGGATTAGAGAAGAAAAACAGAAAACTCTCCGATTCTGATAAACAGATTGTTGCCTATCATGAGAGTGGTCATGCGTTGATGGCAGAGCTTACCAAAGGGGCAAAACGGGTTACGAAAGTCTCCATTATCCCTAGAGGAATGGGGGCGTTGGGGTATACCTTACATCTTCCTGAAGAGGAGAATAAGTTCTTACACCAAAAGCATGAGCTTTTAGCTGAGATAAATGTTCTCTTGGGTGGTCGAGCAGCTGAAGAGGTGTTTCTAAAAGAGATATCAGTCGGTGCATCAAACGACCTTGATCGTGCCACCTCTATATTGAAAGACATGATAACGGTCTATGGTATGACCGATGTAGCAGGACTTATGGTACTATCACGAACTCAAAGCTCTTTCCTTGGTGGAGGAATGGTATCCAATGACTACAGCGAACAGATGGCACAAGATATAGATAACCATATCAAGACCACGCTTAATGAACACTACGAATATGTTAAAAAGACACTTAGAGAGTACGCAGGAGCGATGGAAGAGATGACAGCTGTTCTTTTAGATGTGGAAGTGATAGAGGGAACAAAAGTCTACTCTATTATTGAAAAATTTGAAGAGGACAATGAGATGGAAAGCCGTTTGGTTCATGGTAAAAGAGAGGGTATTGCGAAAGCATAATCTTCTCCTTCTCATATAGAGGCAGTTATTTGGTTTGGAGAAAATAATCAAAAAAATAATTCAAGGAAACAAATGCCAGTAGCAAAAAAACTTTTCAAATACTATCTACTTATTATATCCATCTTTTTAATAGGTCGTTTGGCTCTTTTTACCCTCTATTTTGACCGTTTTTCACAGACCGATACAAACTATTGGTTAAGCTTTTTGTATGGTCTAAAGATGGATACTATTGTCACTTCCATGCTCTTAATAATCCCTCTGATTCTGCTCTCTTTTACACCCAAAGCTATGAGAAAACTCTCTAACCTCTTTTTGCGTCTCTATTTTTTGGTTGTTTTGGGATTTTTAATCTATATCGAAAATGCAACCTTCCCATTTTTTACCCAATATGATGTACGACCCAATTTTAAATTTGTAGAATACTTGGAGTATCCTATCGAGGTTTTTCATATGCTTATTGCTGATTTTAAACTGCCCCTTGCCATCGCTTTTATTATGATTGGTCTATTCTCATGGCTTTTTATGAAATCTACTAAAGATAGTTTTATAGAGGTATTACAAATACCACTTAAACAAAGAGCCATTTGGTTCTTGCCTTTGGGGATTTTGCTCTTTATTGGCATTCGTTCCTCTTTTGGACACCGACCTGCAAACATCTCCGATGCAATGTACTCCACCAACCGAGTACTCAATGAAGTGACAAAAAACTCACTCTACTCTGTGGGCTATGCCATCTATGCCAACAAACGTTACGCCACCAAAGCGATTAAACTTTATGGGAAAATGCCCATAGAGGAAGCCTTGGAGCGAATGCAGAGACGTTTGGGAATCACAGCCAATGACTTAACATCTATCTCTCCATTTAAACGGCTTGAAAAGAGTCATTTTAAAACCATAAAAATCATAAAAACAAGAAAGAAAATAGAAAAGAAAATGAAAAAGAAAAAAAACTTGGTTATCTTTCTGCAAGAGAGTCTAGGATATCAGTTTGTAACACCTGAGATTACCCCCAATCTTTTAGCACTTAAAAAAGAGTCCCTTTGGTTTAATGACGCTTACTCAAATGGAACACGAAGTGTCAGGGGGATAGCAGGAACAACAGCAGGTTTTTTAGCCGTACCAGGCAAAGGGGTGGTCAAACGAACCAAGTCACAAAATGATTTTTTTACCTTTGCCTCTCTGCTCCATCCTCTTGGCTACCACACCCTGTTTCTCTATGGTGGTGAAGCTCGATTTGACAATATGCGTTCATGGTTTTTGGGCAATGGATTTGATGAGATAGTAGAGCAGAAAGATTATACAAACCCTACCTATGTTGCCACATGGGGGGCGAGTGATGAGGACTTGGTAAAAAAAGGCAATGAACGTTTCTCCCAACTCTATGCCGAGGGAAAACCTTTTTCAGCTCTGATGTTTAGCTCTTCTAACCACTCTCCATTTGATATCCCATCGGGACGCATTGAAGAGGTTAAAAAAGGCGAAAACTGTGTGGAGAATGCTGTTAAATATGCTGACTATGCCATTGGAGAGTTTTTCAAAAAGGCAAAAAAGCTTCCTTACTATAAAGATACCATTTTTGTGGTGATTGCTGACCATAACATTAGAGTCTATGGAGATGATGTTGTTCCTGTCAATATGTTCCATATTCCAGCTCTGATTTTGGGTGAAGGGGTAGAGGCGAAAGAGTACAATAAGTTGGCATCACAACCTGATGTTTTGGCAACTGCCATTGACTACTTAGGAGAAGATTTAGAATACCCTATCTTGGGTCATTCGATATTTTCAGATGATAAAAAAGATATGAGTTTAATGCAGTTTAATGAGACCTATGCCCTAAGAGTTGGCAAAGAGGTAGCCGTGGTTCAACCCAACCAACCTGCTCAAACTTTTGAGTATAGAGATGAGCATTTAGTTTCTATAGAACATAATTTAGAGCTAGAAAAAGATGCTTTGGCTTTTGTTTTAGGCTTAAATCATCTCTATGATAAGCAGAAGTTTCGATAGGGAGTGTTTCTAAATGCACCCTATTATCAATGTAAAACTTTAAAATATACCCATTAGAAAATTTACTCTACAGATATGCATCATCCACAGCCTGACAGATGATATGCCCAATCAATATATGCATCTCTTGAATTCTAGGCGTATCATCTGAGGGAACTACTAAGTTTAGATGACAAATACGATTCATATCTCCTCCCTCTTTGCCACTTAGACCAATGGTTCTACAGCCCAATAGTTTTGCCATTGCAAACGCAGAGATAATATTAAGAGAGTTCCCTGAAGTTGAGATACCAATGAGTAAATCCCCCTCTCTTGCTAACGCTTCCACTTGTCTATCAAAAACTCTATCATAGCCATAATCATTTGATATTGCTGTCATGGCAGAGGTGTCTGTATTTAGAGCAATCCCTGCCAATGCTTTTCGCTCTGTTTTGTAGCGTCCTGATAGTTCGGCTGCGATATGTTGTGCATCTGAGGCTGACCCACCATTGCCACAAAGCAGTACTTTATTTCCATTTTTGAGTGTCTCCACCACAATTTTAATCGCCTCTTCTATTTGAGGTATCATTACCTCAATGGTGTTCTCTATCGTCTCTTTGTGAGCTTGTAGCTCTTTTTCTATCATTGTTGTTAACATTGTCTTGAAATTTTCCCTATTAAATTTGTTGTACTCTTTCCTGCTACGAGGTCGATAAGTATCACCTCATCAGCGATATCTGAACCTACTACCTCTCTGCCCTCATAATCTGAACCTTTAACCAAAATATTTGGTTCGATAAGTTTTATAAGCTCATAGGGGGTATCTTGTGTAAAAGGAACTACAAAATCAATACTCTCCAATGCTCCAATTAAAAAGGCTCTGTCTTCTAGGTTGTTGATGGGTCTATTTTCACCCTTTAGCCGTCCGATACTCTCATCTGAGTTGAGTCCTAAGATTAAAATATCTCCCAACTCTTTTGCTTTTTGCAGATAGGTAGCATGACCACGATGCAAGATATCAAAACAACCATTGGTAAATATAATTTTTCGTCCCTGCTCTTTTAGTCGTTTCGCAATTCGTGTTATCTGCTCAAAATCCTTTATCTTGCTCTCGGACTGTCCTTGATTAAGTGAGTGTTCATACTCCTCTACCTCATTGAGTGTCACGGTAGCAGAACCCACTTTTGCTACCACTACGGCTGCTGCCTTGTTGGCAAACTCACACGCCTCTTGTATGGTAAAACCTGATGAGAGTGCCACCCCCAAAGAGGCGATGACGGTATCTCCTGCTCCTGTCACATCAAAAATCTCTCTAGCAACAGTGGGAATTATCTCCACCTCATCCACTAACAGAGCAATTCCATCTTCACTAAGCGTAATGGTTGAATACTCCAACTGTAACTCATCTTTTAGCTTTTTAATGGCATGGGTTAATGATGCTTCATCTACTATCTCAATATCTGTGGCGATACTTGCCTCTTTTTTATTAGGGGTAAGCAGTGTGGCTCCTGTGTATTTACTATAGTCTAGCCCTTTTGGGTCAACCAACACAGGTGTATTGAAATCTTTGGCAATCGAGATAATATCTTTGGTGAGTGTGGGGGTAAGCACACCTTTTCCATAATCAGACAAGATAATCAAGTCATAAGAGAAAAGCTCTTTTTTCAAGGCTTCAAGAAGATGATATTGGGAAGCCAACAAAATATTCTCACGGCTCTCGTCATCATAGCGAATCACCTGTTGATTGGAGGCTACAATACGGCTTTTTTTGGTAGTTTTTCGTCCTTTTTCATAAAAGAGATGAATACTTTTAGCCAAGCTCTCCTCTAAAAGTATCTTCATCTCTTTGGCACTCTCATCCTCCCCTACTACGGAAAAAATTGAGATATTTGCACCCAAGGATTTTAGATTGTTAATCACATTCCCTGCTCCCCCCAAAACACTGCTCTCTTTGTCTATTGAGACTACAGCTACAGGTGCTTCGGGTGAGATACGATTACAAGCCCCCCAAAGATAATGGTCTATCATCAAATCACCTACAACTGCGATATTTGGTCTTTTACTTCGTATTCTGTCCACTACACAACCCCAAAAAAATAATTATGTTATTTTACCTTTATTTTCCAAAAGAACTGAATATTTGTGTATAATTAAGAAAATATTAGGGGATAATATGAAAAAAATATTAATAATACTACCATTGCTCTTCGGTTCGATACACGCCGAAGAGTTAGCTACCATAGAAAACACAATAACCAACACAAGTCAACTAGGAGAACTCTCTAACGTATACAACAACTACGCACAAGCACTACGTGTTGCAAAAAAGAGTAAAAAAAATCTATTTATTCTTTTTGAAAAAGAGTATTGTCCATGGTGTAGTAAACTAAAAAACATCACACTCCAAGATAGACAATTAACAAAACTTTTAAATCGTGATTTTGTGGTAGTGATACTTGATAAAAACAGAGATAAGTTTCCTGCACAATATGACCCTTCTCGTGTGCCTGTTGTTTATATGGCAAACTTTAACGAGAAGGTATTTGTAAAAAAGCTAGGCTATAATAGAAACCCAAATGAGTATATCAGGCTCTCAAAATATATTACGCCGTAACAGCCACCTCAAAAAACTCTAAATACCAATCGACAAAATTGTCGATACCCTCTTGGATAGGAGTCTCAGGCTTATAATCCAAATCTTCAACCAAATCAGTCACATCAGCATAGGTTGCAGGAACATCTCCTGCTTGAAGAGGCATCATGTTCTTTTCAATAGTTTTTCCAAGCTTCTTCTCAATTGCTTTGATAAAATCCATGAGTTTAACAGGATTGTTATTTCCTATATTATAGATTTTATAAGGAGCAGAAGAGGTAGAGACCCGTCCATCTTTTCCATTCCAAGAGGCATCTTTTTTAGCAGGATTATCAATAACTCTCACCACCCCTTCGATGATATCATCCACATAGGTAAAATCTCTGAGCATATCACCATTGTTAAACACATCAATCTTTTTACCCTCCAACGCTGCTTTTACAAACAAAAAGAGTGCCATATCTGGTCGCCCCCAAGGTCCATAGACCGTAAAAAACCGAAGCCCTGTCGTTGAGATATCAAAGAGATGTGAATAGGTATGAGCCATCAACTCATTTGATTTTTTACTCGCAGCATAGAGCGAAATAGGATGGTCTACACTATGTTCTGTAGAGAATGGCAATGCTTCATTGAGTCCATAAACAGAAGAGCTAGAGGCATAAGAGAGATTTTTAACATCATGATGTCTACACGCCTCTAAAATATTCATAAATCCTACAATATTACTGTCCATATAAGCACTAGGATTAGTAAGACTATATCTCACCCCTGCTTGTGCGGCAAGGTTACAGACAGCATCAAATTTCTGCTCT
Organism: uncultured Sulfurovum sp.; assembly: GCA_964452815.1. Taxonomy (GTDB): domain Bacteria; phylum Campylobacterota; class Campylobacteria; order Campylobacterales; family Sulfurovaceae; genus UBA1140. Next base: position 6,867 of record CAYVNI010000198.1, on the reverse strand, counting down.
TTAAAGAGCGTCATCATATTATCTTTATCTTCTAAATTGAGCTTAATAAACTTATAATTACGGTTCTCTTTTGAGGTAAGAAGCTCATTATAAGGAATCCCTGTACCCTCTTCCAAAGATGAAATAATCCCACTTCTCTCCAACCGTCCATACTTCACGTTAATATCATAATAGTCATTGATACAATCAAGCCCAACTACCTCATCACCTCTCTCAACCAATCTTTTTGCCAAATGTGAACCTATAAAACCTGCTGTACCTGTTATTAAAATTTTCATGTTACTCCTAAAGTCTATTAATTTTTTTTGTTATTTTTTAATCTCAAAATTATATCGAATAGTAGATTAAGAATTCGTGTTAAGTAAAGTTTAAAAAATTATAAAGAAGATAAAATAAGTTGGATAAAGATTAAGATTTTTATGAAGAGTTTGGTTTTATTCTTTAAAAGTGTATTTTTATTACCTCTGCATCCAATCTCAGGAAAGAATGGGACGAGGTGGAAATTCAACGGTAGGGGCGTAGAATTCTAATCCATATTTATAAACATTGGTTGCTCTTTAAACTGTTCTATTATGGGGATTTTGAGGGACATTCCATCAGTTAATTGAAGGTTCTCTCCGATGGTATCTCTATTTGTTAGATATATCTGTTTGTATTTATCTCTATCTCCATAATATTTTACTGCGAGTTGAAAAATATCAACTTCATCTTCGACTACTATCTCTACCCATGTTGAGGTAGCTTGTTCTTTTTGGCTTTTAGAGAGTTTTTTATAAATAGTTTGTTTGGATTTGAGATTTTTAATCTCTCTATCTTTTTTAATCTTATACTCTTCAAACTCTTTTATAATACTCTCTAATCTACTATTTACCCTTTTTATCTCACTGTTTTTTCTTTTTTTATATATGCGTATTTTTTTTAGAGCATTTTTTAATATATCTCCTATCTCTTCATTGGATATATGGAGAGATTTAGTTGAAATATCTTCTATTTTGGTATCAGAAAAGATAGCTTTGCAGTTGGTACAGTTATCTTCTATCAACTTTTCATTAGCTATAGTATAAATAGAAAATATTAGTAAAATCAAAAGTTTTTTCATAATCGTCCTTACACAAATAACACACAATATCATAATTGTACATAAAAATTAATATAATACTAATTTTATTTTTGTAAAATTCTAAAAAAGGATATTAATAATGTATAGATATATAATGATAGCCATGATATGTAGTTTTGCTGTTGTTGCAGATACTGATATGCAAAAAGGGATCTATGATGCAGCAGAGGAAATGATAAAGTTCGACGAGAAGATGAACCAAGCCATAGCTAAACATAATCAGTTAGATATAGAAGATGAAGATGAGATGCGTCTAAATGCAGTGGTAGAGGATTTTGAGGAGATAGAGGGTGGTTATCTGCTTAAGCAAGATATTCCTGAGAACAATAATACAAAAATAGCTGTCAAACTAGAAAATGGGATGTTGACTATCACTACAACTACTATGGAGCAAGAGGGGATAGATGGCAAATCTGTTAGTGGTTTTGAGACTACTATGAGTTCATCCTCTATGACACTCTCTATACCAAATGATGCAGATGAGAAGGGAATGGAGAGAGTTTATGAAAATGGGGTGCTAAAAATTAAATTTCCCAAAAAATAACAAACAACAGTTATTATTTAATAAATATGTTGTACAATATTTAAAAATATTATTAAAGGTGACACTATGATGCGTAAATTACTTTTTATAGTTCTGCTGTTGACTACTATTAATGCTGAAGAGATGCCATTTTCAGCAAAAGCTGGACAGTGTTTTACTAAATCTTTTTTTCCACCAAAGGAGTTGAAAACCGTCAAAACAACTTTTACAAAAAGAGTAGTTCTGCGTAAATCTACTATAAGATATGATGTTATACCTGCTAAATATGAGTGGATAGAGAAGAGAGTAAAGATAGGTGATGGTAAAGAGAAGATTGTTGTTACTCCTGCTGTATATAAAACAGTTTATGAGAAAATATTGGTAGAACCTACTAAAAAGGTATGGAAAAAAGGTTTAGAGTTAAACTCCATAGAGGCTTATAACTCTTGTGTAGAGTCTGCTTCAAATGCAGGTATGAATACTATAGGAGCTAAGGTTGGTACATGTTTCTATGAACACTATATAGCTGAAAAATATATTACAACTACAGATAAGATATTGGCAGAAGAGCCTAGTAGTAAAGTTGTAACCACCCCTGCTAAATATAAAACTTATACCAAAAAGATCATGACAGATAGCACTTCTATAAAACTAGTTCCAGTTGTAGCCAAATACAAAAAAGTAAAAGAGAAAGTTGTGATTGCACCTGCTAGAAGTGAGTGGAAAAAAACAACTTGTCAAGATAGAGGTTGTAATCAATCAGAGGTTGTATGTCTTGTAGAGGTTCCTAGAAAATATAAAACTGTAACTAAGAAAATTTTGCTAAAGCCATCTGCCGCAGAGGAGATGGCTGTTGAGCCTAAATATAAAACTATCAAAGTTCAAGAGATGATAGAACCTACTACAAGTAGAGTAGTTCCCATCCCTGCGAAATATCAAACTATAAATAAAAAAAAGAAGATAGCAGATGCTAAATTTTCATGGTCTACTATCTCTAAAAAAGATACAAATAGCCGTCTAAGAACCCAATGTGATAAAATATGTCTAACAGAGATACCTGCAAAATATAAAATTGTAAAAAAGAAGATAGTAGTAACACCTACTAGTAGCAAAAAGATAAAAACTCCTCCTAAATATAGTATAATCAAAGTCAAAAAAATCATAAAACTAGCCTCTTTTAAAAAGACAGTTGTACCAGCAGAGTATAAAATGATAAGGGTAGAGAGAGAGCGAACAAAAGGTTTTGCTAAATGGATGCCTGTAGTTTGTGAGAGTAATATGACTCCCACAACAGTTAGAAAAGTCCAAGAGGCACTTAAAAAAGCAGGATTTTACAAAGGAGAAATCAATGGTGTATGGAGTTTAGAGTCCAAATCAGCCACTAGAGCGTATCAAAAAGCAAACGGTTTAGCTGTTACAAGACTATCCATAGAGACTATGAAGTCTCTATGGATTTATTGATTTTTTGTATCCCCTATAAATTCTAGGGTAAATTTTGATTCCTTAATTTTTTTGAATTAATACAACCCCTAAATATTAGGAAAAGAGGTATTTTTGAGGTGTTGGGAATCTCATCGGATTTACCTACTTATATAGAATGGTCTCATGGGGTGATGTTTTTAGTATAAAATAACCAATAAATAAGAGCCATGATTTGTCGTGTGACTATAAGAACACTAGAGAACTCCCCCACCAACAAAAAACTACAATATCCCAATTAAGACTATTTTTATCCTATTTTAAATATACTTAACCAATTTTATCAAGGAAGAACACACATGAAACTTTTAACACTATCAACGGTTGCTACCTATGCAATCTTTTCAACCTCGGCTTTTGCACTCTCGCCTGTGGCTCCCAATGTGGAGGAGAGCGAGAATAGGCTTGACGATATTACTATCACTTCGGATTTTAGAGAGAAAAAACTCTCTCAGACACAAAACTCCATCTCGGTGATGGGTGAAGAGGAGATTTATGATAAGGCGACTCAACCGTTTGCTGAGACGATATCGGCGATGCCAAATGTTAACTTCTCTTCGGGGGCTTCTAAAGGGAAGTATATTCAGATTAGAGGGATTGGTGAGCGTAGTCAGTTTGTGACTCCTATCAACCCCTCTGTTGGTATTACGATGGATGGGATTGATTTTTCCAACTCTCCTTTGGGGATTGGGATGTTTGATGTGGAGCAGGTTGAGGTGTTTCGAGGGCCACAGGGGACGACTTTTGGGGCAAATGGTATGGCAGGGGTGATTCATATGGAGAGTAAAGCACCTACCAAAGAGCTAAATGGTCATGTGGAGATGACACTGGGGGACTACAACACAAAAGCGATGGGAGGAGCGATTGGTGGGACACTTATCAAAGACAAACTGCTTGGTCGTATCTCTATCTATAAAAACACAAGCGATGGGTTTATCGAAAACAAGCACCTCAATCGTGAGGATACCAACAACATAGATGAGATGTCAGGAAAAGTGGCTCTAAAAATGTTGGTCAATGATGCCAATAGCGTGGATATTAACCTTGTTCATACCAAAATCAATAATGGATATGATGCCTTTAACTTCAAAAACTCACGCACCACCTACTCTGATATGCCAGGAGAAGATGACCAGAATACCAAGGCAGGAAGCATTCGATTTAACTCAAAACTCAATAGCAAGATGCACCTAGAGTCTACCCTTAGCCACTCGGATTCAGAGAGTACCTATAGCTATGATGAGGATTGGTCATATGTGGGTGAGTTTGCTGATGATTTGTGGCCATATAGCTATTTTGATGCGTACAATCGTGATAGAAAGCAGAATGATTTTGATATTAGACTCCTCTCAGATGAGGAGGGAAAACTCTTTGATGGCTCGACTGCGTGGACAGTTGGGGCGTATGTGAAACATGACACAGAGGATTTGACCAGAAATAGGCTAAAAGAGCAGACACCCTCTACTTTTACAAGCAACTACAAGACCAAAAGCAATGCCATATATGGACAACTCGACACAGAGATTGTCCCAAAACTTACCCTCACCACTGGGGTTAGGGTTGAAGATTGGGAGGCGAAGTACAAAGACTCTGATGCTGTTAAAATAGATACAGATGAGACACTAGTTGGTGCTAAAATAGGTCTAGCCTATCAACAAGATGCTGATACCCTGCACTATATCACCCTCTCAAAAGGGTACAAACCAGGAGGGGTCAATGCCGACAACGCACTTAACCCTGATGCCAAAGAGTATGAGACTGAAACCCTATGGAACTTGGATTTGGGACGCTCGTTTAACTCTTCGGACAAAAAGTTTAATGCACGACTCAACGCCTTTTATGGAAAACGAAAAGAGCAACAGGTCAAAAGCTCAATCGCAGGAAAAGATAAAGAGGGAAATCCATCATTTACCGACTACACAGCCAACGCAGCCAAGGGTCACTACTATGGGTTAGAGACAGAGATAGGCTACCGACCAAGCGACAATATACATCTTTTTGCCAATGTGGGTTTACTCAAATCAAAGTTTGATGAGTATCTTGACCCAAACCCTTCAGCAGTGGATGTTGATGGACGCTCATTGGCTCAATCTCCCAAGTACCAATACTCAATTGGTGGGGATGTCATGATAACTGATTCTTTGGTACTAAAAGCCAATGTGGAGGGAAAAGATAGCTACTACTTCTCAAACCGACACAATGAGAAATCAAAATCATACAGCCTTGTTAATACAAGTGTAGAGTACAGTTACAACGACATCACAGCCACCCTCTGGGTGAGAAACCTAACCGATGAGGAGTATCAAACACGAGGATTTGGAAGCTTTGGAAACAACCCTGCCAACGGATACGAAACCGAGCTATACACCCAACAAGGAAGCCCAAGAACCATTGGTGCAACCGTTAGCTATGACTTTTAGACCATGCAAAAAGTTATAGACGCATTTGCGATGATGTCCTCATGGGAACTTCTCGCCGTCGCCTTTGGTATCGCCTATGTTCTTTTGGCTGCCAAAGAGTCGCTTTGGACGTGGCTTTTCGCCTTTTTGGGAACACTTATCTACACCGTTATCTTTTGGGAGGGGGCATTGGTCTCCTCTTCGCTTCTAAACTTCTACTACATGATTATGGCAATCTACGGCTTTATCTTGTGGAGAGGTGGTAAGAGTGGCGAGGAGTTAACCGTCACCTCCTACCCCAAAAACCAACATATAGAGCTAATTAGCACAGGTATTGTGGTAAGCCTCGTCGTGGGCTATCTATCCCATGCCTATCTTGGAGCAAGATTCGCCTATCTCGATGCTTTGGTCTTGGTCTTTTCAGTCATTGCCACATGGCTACTTGCCAATAAGATTCTTGAAAATTGGCTCTACTGGATGGTCATAGACGCAGTGGCTCTTTTTCTCTATTTCAAATCAGAATACTACGCCACTGTGGTACTTTTTGCTCTCTATATCATCCTCTCATTTTGGGGCTACTACACATGGAACAAGAGGCTAGATGAGCATTAATCTACAACGCTATGAGCTTTTTAAAGACATGAGTATAGAGAGCTTTGAACTCCTATCCAACCAAGGTCACTGCAATCATAACTACTTGGTAATCGCCCAAAACAAAAAGTATCTTATCAGAGAGTTCAAGCTAGAAAACGACAGAAAATCAGAGTTTAACATTCAAAAAAAGATAGCCAAAAAAAAGATAGGAGCATCTCCCCTTCTCCTAGATGAAAAAAACGGACTTATTATCGCCCACTACCTAGAGGGAAAACACCAAACAAAACTGACCCAACAGATGTTAAAAAAGATGGCAAAGCTCTTAAAAAGGCTACATAGCATCAAAATCAGACAGAAGCGAAACAGCTTCAAAAACAACTTCAAATTCAAAGACAAAAAGGTCAAAAAAGCGTTTGTCATCTTGGAAAAAGAGAGAAAACAGTACGCCCTAGGACACAACGACCTACACCCCCAAAACATACTCTTTTACAACAGAGAAATCAAGCTTATAGATTGGGAGTATGCACGGTTTTCAGACATCTATTTCGATTTGGTCTCCATCATCATAGAGTACAAACTAAACCCAAAAGATACCCAAATCTTTTTACGAAGCTACTTTTTAAAAGAACCAATAAATGGTAAAAAAATCAAAGCCTTTACCATTATCTACAAAGAGCTTTGGAGGCTTTGGTTTGAGAAGTTAGCAAAGGGAGAGTTGTAGGGTTTGATGTGGTATCTCTCTAATACAAAAA
>CAYVNI010000197.1:0-6673 GCA_964452815.1 uncultured Sulfurovum sp. | reverse complement strand
TTTAGTAATGCTTATGAAGCAAGAAAGAAACTTTCTCTCAAGTTAAAAAATATGAAAAACAAAAGTGGTGTGGTAAAAGTTACTACTATTAGAGGGATGAAAATTTATAAAGCTATAATTATAGGTTTTAAAAGTCGTGCTGAGGCAAAGTCAACTCTATATTCAGGTTCGATAGATGGATTTATTGTGTCAAATATACATCCATAATGAGTAGCACTAAAGATAAAATTAATTTTGTATTTTGAAAATGTAGGGACATCCCTTGTGGGTGTCCAAAATCCACCATTTATGTTTTTGTGGATACCCATAAAGGGTATCCACAGCGAACTAAATTTAAAATTGCTCATCAAAAAGTCTATATGATTAAAACTTATACTGCATAGAAATAGCCACTAAATCAGCTCCTCCATTTGAGAATGTTCCTGTAATTCCCGACACATTCTCTCCTGCTTTAAGAGTAATATCATCTTTTTCATCATGAAGATAGGCTAGACCCCATGATAGGGTATCTGTTGCATCCACACGCACACCAATACTGTAGATATTTGCATCTGTATCGGGTAGCTCATAGGAGAGGTACTTTTTTTGAACAGGGCTTTCATCTTTTGCGTATCCTGCCATGACGGTTATATCTTTTGTCACCTCAGCTGTTAGACCAATTCTAAAAGTATCTGTATCTTTCCACTTTCTTGGTTTTGGTTTCTCAAATGAGCTTACTAGGGCAGGTTGGATATTTGAACCGTAGTTAAAATCAAGCTCTTTGTAGGCTGACCAGTAGGTGCGTTCGTAGTTGACTTCAACGGTGTATTTGTCTTGAAATGTTTTACTAGCAGAGATATTCAATGCTGCTGGAAGAGGTACGGTGACGGTGGCATCATACTGTTTTCCTACATTGCTAAGATATAGGTTTGCCTCTCCATCCTCTTCTAAATCTATGTTTGAACGATAGGTAACAGCCAGAGCAACATCTTTTATGGGTCTATAGCTCAACGCTACGTTGTACCCAAACTCGATGGTATCCCCTTGCATCTCTCTTTTTATCGGTTTTATAGCCCCTCCATCACTGTTTACAATCCCTTCAGAGTAGATGAGTCGCACCCCTCCACCAATGGCAAAATTATCAGATACCTTGTAGGACGCGACAGGGTTTACCTCTACTATTTTTAGGGTAAACTCCTCGGCAAATAGCTTTTGGTGTCCATCTGTCCAGCGTTTGGTGAGTCCACCAGGGACGGTGAGACTCGCTCCCCATCTAAACTTATCAATGGGGTTTGAGACGTAGTGCAGAAAGGGCAACTGTAGATTTTCTACTTCTGATTCATTGTCTGCTTGGTGTATCTCGGTAGCAGAGTAGGCTTGATAGCCTTTAAAAGTATTTCTTGGAAGGTGCGCCCATGTGAGACCTGCTTCCATATATTGAGAGGAGGGCATAAATGCCATATTGGCAGGGTTAAAGTAGGCTGTGTCAGCCCCTTTGGTATTTGCCACATAGGCAGCACCCAGTGCCATAGAGTTAAGAGACTGTTCAGGCACTTTATATGCACCTGCTAGAACCAAAGAGCTTGTTACCATGCTTAGTGTTATTATCTTTTTCATCATCATCTCCTATTTTCCACTCATTTGTGCTGTTATGGCTTCTTTTATCATCGCCTCTCTTGCTTTAGCAAAGATACCTGTTGTGACTTTGTATGCCATTACTCCACAATCGCTATGAGAGAGATTGCTATCGAGTTTTAGAAAGGACTCTACAGGTACGATAGAGACATCTTTTGCCTTCATCGCTCTCATTGTCCCCTCTGTAATCTGTGAAATTCCAAATGGTATAACCTTGTCTCCCTCACAGTGAACCAATCTCATTGGTGTTTGTGGACTCCAAGCATGAACAGAGTTCTCTACCATTGCCTCTCTAAACCAGTTGTTTGGGTCTTTAAAGAAATTACCAACAAATATTGGGTTAAATAGTCCATCCTCTCCTGTTGTTTTTTGGGTCAACTCTTTGTCTATATCTGGACGTGCCAAAGAGCCATCAAGTAGGGTAGGAAGTTTTGACGCATAAGGTTCATTGATAATGTCTGATACCTCTTTGCCATAAGTTTTAGCATAGGCATAACCGATATCGGCCATAAAAGATGGGACAGATAGGGTTGGGGTAGATAGAACGCCAAACGCAGTAGTGTTTAAATCATATGGTCCTGCCATTGGTGCTGCCATCGTGACGGTTAGCTCTTTTTCTGCCTCTATCTTTTGAAGTGTGGCCATAGCAGCATAGCCACCCTCGCTATATCCTGTGATAAAGAGTTGATTGTTGAGTTTAATATCGTTGTCAGAGGCAAACGTTTTGACGGTTTTTATAAAGTCAACCGTCGCATTTGCCAAAGATTTTTTCTGTACAAATGGGTGATAGTGGTCGTTGGAGTCTCCAAAACCGATGTAGTCTGCCTGTAGTGTGGCAAATCCTCCCATGGCAGTAAGTATAATAGCCGAGCCATCAGGTGCACCGTTGTTCTCTCCCATAACAGAGGGTGCATCGTTGTTGGCAAATATTGTTCCATGGTCATCACTCACCATTGATAGACCGATTTGTTGAACTTCAGGTGTCAATCCTGTTGGGATAACAAAAAGTCCAGATGCCTCTACCTCCTCTCCATTCTCATCGGTAGTTGTGTAGGGGATTTTAAATGCTTTATAGCCAAACACCGTTGTGTTCTCATCAGCTACCCCTTTGCCGATAAGTGTTTTCTTCATCAGTGGTGCAGAGAAGTCTACGACCACCTCTCCACCCTCTACCTCTTCATTTTTTGGTTGGTCTAAATCTCCACAGCCCATAATCAATAGTAGTGGTAGGCTTAGTACAACTCCTTTAAACTTTTGGTTCATATTGTCTCCTTTTTGTTATTCGATAAATAATCGAAATATTATAATTTAAGAGCAGTTCCCCTCTCTGCTCCTACCGCAGTCCTCACTCTCAATTATACCTCCTCTATTAAATTATACAGTGCTTCTATTTCTCTGTCCCAAATGGTATCATCAATGGTCTCTAGTACCAAAGGGATATCATCCATTCTTGGGTCATTCATAATAAATTTAAAGGCATCCCAACCAATCTCACCCTCTCCTAAGGAGTGATGACGGTCAACACGGCTTCCAAGCTTTGGTTTGGAGTCATTGAGGTGCATGGCACTTAGATATTTAAATCCCACAATCTTCTCAAACTCATCCATTGTCGTATCATACGCCTCACGTGTACGCAAATCATATCCACTGGTAAAGGTGTGACAGGTATCCAAACAGACCCCCACACGGCTTTTATCTTTTATGTTATTAACCAGATGCCCCAGATGTTCAAATCTATAGCCTAGATTTGTCCCTTGTCCTGCGGTGTTCTCTATGACGAGTTTGACATTTAAATTGTTGGTCTCCTCTATGGCGATATTCATTGACTCAGCTATCAAATCCAAACAGGTTAGCTCTGCCTCCATGATTTTATCAGCATACTCAGGGTCACGTTTACCCACCTTTACCAAGTGACTTCCAGGGTGAAAATTGAGAAGAACCAAGCCCAATTGGTCACAACGTCGTATCTCTTCTATAAATGCTTCGCGTGACTTTTCAAGCTTTTCTATATCGGGATTTCCCAAGTTGATGAGGTAGCTATCATGAGGAAGCACGTGTTTTGGTGCTATGCCTGATGCTTTTAAATTATTTTTAAAACTCTCTATTGTCTTCTCTTCAAGTGGTTTAGCACTCCATTGTCTCTGATTTTTGACAAAAAGAGCAAACGCCTTTGCCCCTATCTTTATTGCATTGAGTGGGGCATTGTCCACCCCTCCACTTGCACTGACGTGTGCTCCTACAAATTTCATTGTTTTCTTACCTTAATTACTATTTTATTTATTTTATCACGAAACGTTCTTTTATCTTTGTTTACAGAATAGCTTATATCATACTCTTTATCTTTTTGTATCTTCTGAGTAAAGCCGTTACTTTTCTCTTCTAAATTCTTTTTATCAAAAATAGGTTTGGCTCTAAAGATATTCTCCAAAACCGTATCAGGATAATAAGAGGATAGCATCTTTTTATTAAAATCTTTTTTCTCCATACATTTAAAGGTAGACATACAGACATTCAGGGGATTGATATCTAAATTTAACAGAGGTTGTCCTGAGGCATATATCTCAATTTTGACTAAATCTGTTTTTTTATAGATAAAGCCCATGTCTGCATATCGCATGGTTGGGGTTTTTATCACAATAAAGGCACTCTCTTGGTTCTCTTTTTTTATAAGCTGTTTCCCTGTACAGCCACTTATTATCAGCAACATAGCAAAAGTGAAAATATTATTTCTTAGCATTTTTTAATAGTTCCTTTTTGTGAAAGTATATCAAAAAAAAAATTTTTTATAATTTTATTTTATTTTAAGAATTATTTGTTATAATTCCGTCCACAAGTTATTAATGGCCCCTTCGTCTAGCGGTTAGGATCCATGGTTTTCATCCATGTTACAGGAGTTCGAGTCTCCTAGGGGTCACCATTTATAGCTTGTTATTTCATATTTAGTGGCCCCTTCGTCTAGCGGTTAGGATCCATGGTTTTCATCCATGTTACAGGAGTTCGAGTCTCCTAGGGGTCACCACTAAATTAACACCTCCCTTTTAATCTTATCTTTTTTAATATCCTCTTTTATAATTTTTTTGTCGTATAAACACCCTTAGCATTTTATAAGCTGGATATATCGCGCCCATAGCCAAAGCAACCATTGCCCATCTTTTCCACTCTCTAATATCAAACGTAATCTCTATAACAGATATCAGTATCCAAAGAAATGAGAGTTCTGCTAAAAAATATATAATAGGGGTAATGTAATGTTTGCGTCTCTTCTCTTGTTTATTTTCTCCATTGTCAATTAACATTGGTACTCCTTATAAAAATATTAAAATAAGCCATTATAGTATCCAAAATAATTTAAAATTTTGTTTTAAATTTAACGTGATATACTTCACTAAAAAATAGGATAAAATATGTCTGATTTAAAAAAATTTCGTTTAATCAATAAGATAGAGGGGTTCTCTTTTATCGCTCTGCTCTTTATTGCCATGCCTCTAAAGTATATGTTTGGTTTTCCCATTGCCACCAAGATAGCAGGAATGATACACGGTATTCTATTTATAGGATTTATACTCCAACTGGTAGCATTAAGCCAGAGTGTTCCTTTTTCTAAAAAAGAGAGTTTGCTATTTTTTGTGATGTCCCTTGTGCCATTTGGTACTTTTTATACCGATAAACTCTGTGCAACCAAAGAGGTGTAGCCATGAGGGAGAAATATCTGTTTGATAATCTCTCAAATCAGAACTTGTTGGTTCATCTTGTAAGTAAAAAGAACCATACCAAAGAGTACCATTTCTCTTTGGCACTACATACAGATGAAAATCCTCAAAGAATCTTAAAAAATAGAGCCATCATTCAAGCTGAGTTTCCCCTGATGCATTTTATGGTCGCCAATCAAACCCACAGTTCAAATATTGAAACCATAGACAATCAAGAGAGCAAAGGGTGGAACACACAAGAGAGTGTAATCAAGGATTGTGACGCACTAATTAGCAACCAAAAAGGGGTTATGCTTACTATTCTAACAGCCGATTGTGTGCCTATTTTACTTTTTGACCCACAACAAAAGGCAGTAGGAGCAGTTCACGCAGGATGGCGAGGAACAGAGCAGGAGATAGTGTTCAAAACAGTAGAGAAAATGGTAGAAACGTTTGGCTCAAATCCAAAAGATATTATCGCAGGAGTTGCCCCCTCTATTGGTGTGTGTTGTTATGAGGTGGGAGAGGATGTTGCCAAACACTTTTTTGATGATGGTAACGCGTATACTAAAAAAGGGGATAAATTTATGCTAAACTTACCCCATGTTAACAAGATGCAACTGCTAAGAGCAGGGTTAAGTGAAGAGAACATAGAGATGAGTGGTATCTGTACAGCGTGTGAGGTAGAGGATTATTTCTCTTACCGAAAAGAGCAGGGCTGTTCAGGACGATTTATGAGTATGATAGGTTTAAAAAATAACAATTAAGGAGAAAAAATGAAAAATATAAAAATATGGCACAACCCAAGATGTTCAAAATCAAGAGCATCCTTTGCACTACTAGAGGAGAAAAATATAGAGGCTGAGGTGATAAAATATCTCGATACCCCTCCCACTGAGAATGAGCTAAAAGCACTGCTTGTGATGCTAGGAATGCAACCAAGAGAGCTAATGCGTACCAAAGAGGACATCTATAAAGAGTTAAATCTAAAGGATGAAGATGATAACGCAACGCTTATCCAAGCGATGGTAAATCACCCAAAACTCATAGAGAGACCGATTATTATCAAAGACGATAAAGCCGTTATTGGTCGTCCTATTGAGAACGTGGTGGAGCTTTTAGGTTGATATTTTTTTAAAATAACAAACTGACGCACAGCTTGGAGGCTCTAAAAAGATTAATTTTGTCTGATAATTTTCTTTATATCATAAGTCTTTCAAGCTCAACAACCGATATTCAACCTCATAACCTTTGTATTTTTCTACCAATTTCTGTGCCTTTAAAACCAAAACATTATGACTCAATCGTTTTTCAGAGAGTTTTACTTCACAGATGACCAATCTCTTTTCAATCTCATCTACAGCCACAAT
>CAYVNI010000196.1:0-1977 GCA_964452815.1 uncultured Sulfurovum sp. | reverse complement strand
ATATTGAGAGGCATACTAAAATAGCAAAGGTAGTTGTTGTTTTTTTCAAAATTTATATTAATCTGATGATGAAACGAGTTTGTACCAAATATATCTTGTCCAAACTTATCTCTAATTACGATGCCTATGGTCATATTTGATAGATTTTTTTTAGAAGTTATCTCTATGGCTATATTAGCACTTTCTCCTGAACTTATAATCTTTGAATTTGACCTCTCTCCTTTTATTGTGACATTGGTTATCTCTATATCAAATGTTCCAAATGAGCTATTGGCTATCTCTTTGATGGACATCTGCTCCTCTTTGTCATTAAGTTTTGAAATTAAAAAATTATATTGATTAATAACATCTTCGGGATTTCCCTCATCAACAACCTCTCCATGATTAAGGAGAATAACCCTGTCACAGAGTAATTTTAGAGAGTTTAAATCATGAGAGACGTAGATAATAGACATATTGTCTTGTTTTCTATCCCTTAATGCTTGTGTACATTTGGCTTGAAAATGTGCATCACCCACGGAGAGTGCTTCATCTACAATGAGTATTTTGGGTTCTGAAAAAATAGCGATAGAGAAGGCCAATCTCATACTCATACCCGAAGAGTAGCTTAGAATAGGCTCATGAATATAATCCCCAAGTTCTGAAAAATCAACAATATCTTTAATTTTCTCTTTTATCTCTTTTTTGCTCATCCCAATAAGTGTTCCATTGAGATAGATGTTTTCATATCCACTCATCTGTAAGTTAAATCCTGTTCCAAGCTCTAATAGTGCGGTGACCCTTCCATGACGTATCACCTCACCAAAAGTTGGTTCAATGACCCCTGCCACGATTTTTAGGATGGTTGATTTTCCTGCTCCATTGACTCCAATAATCCCCAATGTCTCCCCAGTAAAGAGTTCAAAGGAGATATCTTTATTGGCAATAAACTCTTTGTGATATATTTTTTTGCTGAAAATCTCTTTGAGTCGCTCGATATTACTTTTATATATTTTATATACTTTAGATATATTTTTTACTTCAAGAACTTTATTCATTAGATAATATCCTTTATGGTACCTACCATTTTTTTGTAGAGAAACCCTGCTAGAAGAAGAAGTAGGGTCGTCATAATAATGATAAGGGTTAGACGCTCCATAGAGGGAGCTTGTGAGTATAAAAAGATATCTTGGTAGCTATCAGCAAAGTAGAAAAATGGGTTATATGTGAGTAGAAAAGGGTATTTATTGGCAAGTAGCTCTTTCATGTAGATAATAGGAGTCATCCAAAACCAAAGTTGTATCAGAATAGGTATCGCCTCTTTTAAGTCTCTAAAAAATGGGGTAAACAAAGAGAGTATGACTCCTAATCCCAAGATAAAGAGAGATTGAAGTATCATCAGGGGAATCATCCACAAAAAAGTAAGCGTAACAGGTTGGTCAACCAAGAGTAAAAAGCAAACTCCTAACCCCATAGAGATAAAAAATAGAAAAAGTTCGGTAAGAACAATGGCCAGTTGAAAGGTGTAGACGGGAACATTTATCTTTTTTATCATATGGGCTTTGTCCAAAAACGAGGTGTTGAGTCGCATTAAGATAGTAGAGAAGGTTGTCCATGCTAAAAGAGCAGGAACAAGGTGGATGCTATAGGCGTAACTGTTATCAACAATACTCATCTTCATCTTCATAAAATCTGAAAATATTACCGTGTAGATAAAGATGGTGATAATAGGTGAGAGGATATACCACAATTGACCCAATCCTGTGCCTACATATCGCTCTTTGAAGTCTCGTTTGGCAAAATCAAATGCCAGTAGTATATTCTCTTTCAACTTATCTCTCTTTTTTTAATCTTTTCTTTTTTAATCTCTTTTAAAGTCATCTTCTATACGGACAATGTCATCTTCTCCTGTGTACTCACCCACCTGTGCTTCGATAAGTACCACAGGTATTTTCCCCTCATTTTCAAGTCGATGTACTTCACCCATTTTGATATAGG
>CAYVNI010000195.1:0-4853 GCA_964452815.1 uncultured Sulfurovum sp. | reverse complement strand
CATCGCCATATCTGCTTGTCTAATGACATTGTTAATATCATCTGTTTTGGGTTCGATAATAACGATACCGATGCTCGTGGTCATATAAAGATCAAGCCCATCAATTTCAAAAACAGTATGAAAGAGATTTTTAATGCGGTTGGCAATGATAATTGCCTCTTTTTTTGCATGGATTTTATTCTTGGAGATGTAGGGAATTGCTAAAATAAACTCATCTCCTCCCAAACGTCCAAGATGAGAGTTTTGAATTTTGATGGATTTAAACCTGTTGGCAACACTTAGAAGGAGTTCATCTCCTACAGAGTGACCAAAGGTATCATTGATTGCTTTGAAGTGATTTAAGTCCATATAAAAGAGTAGTGAGTAAGAAAAATGGTTTTCTGGAGAGCGAATAAGTCTTTGCATAAAATTTTTATAGTAGCGTCTATTGGGTAGCCCTGTGAGTGAGTCATGTAGAGAGATGTAGTTAATCTTTTCATAGCTTTTATGTTCAGCAGTTTTGTCCTCAAGAATACCAATTCCTCCAATAACACTGCCCTTATCATCTAAAAGAGTAGAGCATTTTAGTTCTACCCAAAGCTTTTTTTCTTGGAAAGAGAAATTATAGGAACCCATATGCTGTTCAGCTTTTTTATCTAATAGGACATTTTCCATCAGTTGTACGGCTATTTTATCTTTTAGTTTTTTTAGATTAAAACCAATAATATCTCTCTCTAGCCCAAAAATTTTATAAAATAGTTCATTGTGGTTAATGATTTTTAGATTTTTATTATAATAAAAGATACCTATTGGGGCTTGACCAAGTAAAGAAGAGAGTTTTTTCTCTTTTAATTCCAAATTTTTTTCAGCCTTATGGTAACGCTCTTCATTTTGAAAAGTTTCAAAAAATAGTCTATTGAGGTGTTTACTTGAAAGCATAAGGAGGATATAAAATAGAAGTATAAGCTCTTGCAGGAAGAGGCTATTTCCCACATCCATTAAATAGAGAGTAGAGAGGAGTGGAAGTAGAAGTAGGGATATAAAGGGAAAAGAGATACGAAAATCAAGAACAAATCCTGAGACCCCCCCTGAAAAACCGATTAAGAAAATAATTATGACCAACTGATGGTGATAGTCTACCTGTTGCATAAATAGAGGAGGTATGATTCCCCAAAGAATGGCATTTATTATGGCTTTTATATAAAATTTATTATAATACTTTATTGTATTTGGGTACTTTTGTTTTTTAAAATCAATATAATCATAGATTCTAAAGAGACTTAAAAGATTAATCATTATAAACCAAATAGCCAAGAGAGTACCGTTTTCGATTTGAGATTTGAAAATATAGACAAACAGCAGAGATAGAAACAGCATGGTTATAGATGTTTTTGGTATAAAAAGGTAAAGCTCTTTCACTACTTTTTTCTTAACAGTAGGAGAGTAGGTGCTTTCTGATAGGTAATAAATTAATTTTTTCATTGAATTGACATTATATAGTAATAATAATTAATTATATATAACATATCGCGTTTATAATTAAAATATTAATAATAAAATTATATCTTATTTATAAACAAAACTTGCTAAAATTCTAAATTATGAAATTAAGGACTTAATTATGAAAGTATTGTTAATAAAAGATGTAAAGAGCCTAGGAAAAAAAGGTGAAATCAAAGAAGTTAAAGATGGTTACGGTCAGAATTTTCTAATCGGAAAAGGCTTGGCAAAACTAGCAACCCCCGATGTTGTAGCACACTGGAAAGCAGAGCAAGAGCGTATGGAGAAAGAGTTAAAAGAGACTTTGGCTCGTCTTGCAAAAGAGGAAAAAGAGTTAGGGACTAAAAACGTTATCATCAAAAAGAAATTAGCCCCTGCTGGAATCCAAGGCTCTGTGGGTAAAGATGATATTGCCAAAGCGATTAAAGAGCAGATGGATATCGAAATTGATAAAAAGATAGTTGAGCTAAAAAAAGCCCTGAAAACTATCGGTGAGCATAAAGTAGATATTAAACTCGGTCACGGGATTCACGCTACAGTAACCGTAGAGATTGTAGGGGAAGAGTAGGGTGTTTCATGCAACAACAATTCTTGCCTATAAAGGTAAGGATAATGCCGTTATTGGTGGCGATGGTCAAGTAAGCTTTGGGGATACCATCCTCAAAGGAAATGCCACCAAAATTCGCTCTTTGTATAAAGGGCAGATTTTAGCAGGGTTTGCAGGAAGCACAGCCGATGCATTTAACCTTTTTGATATGTTTGAAAACATTTTAAATGATAAAAAAGGGGACATTTTAAAATCAGTGATTGAGTTCTCTAAGATGTGGCGAAAAGATAAACATCTCCGACAACTTGAGGCTATGATGTTGGTTCTAAATAAGGAGCATATCTTTATCTTGACAGGAACAGGTGATGTGGTTGAGCCAGAAGATGGCAAGATTGCCTCTATTGGAAGTGGTGGAAACTATGCTATTTCTGCAGCTAGAGCTTTGGATAAACACGCTGACCTATCAGCAAAAGAGTTGGTAAAAGAGAGTTTGACCATTGCAGGTGAAATCTGTATCTATACCAACACAAATATAAAACTATTGGAGCTTTAAGTGAGTACTGTAATCCCAACAAATTTAACACCAAAAGAGATTGTCTCATTTTTAGATAAATACGTTATTGGTCAAGGTAATGCCAAAAAAACCATTGCAGTGGCTCTGCGTAATCGCTATAGACGGTTACAACTCGACCCTGAACTTCAAAAAGATGTTATGCCAAAAAATATCTTGATGATTGGTAGCACAGGGGTGGGTAAGACAGAGATAGCAAGACGTTTATCAACCATGATGCGTCTGCCATTTGTCAAAGTTGAAGCGAGTAAATTTACCGAAGTTGGTTTTGTGGGTCGTGATGTTGAGTCGATGATTCGTGATTTATCAGCCAATGCCTTACAGCTTGTACGAGAAGACCAAAATGAGTTAAATCAAGAGAAGATAGAAGCTTATATTGAAAATAAAATCATAGAGAAACTTCTGCCACCTCTTCCTACAGGGGCGAGTGAACAAAAACAGGCTGATTATGAAATCTCATTTGCCAAAATGCAGAAAAAGTTTGAAAAGGGTGAGCTTGATCATCTAAAGATAGAGGTAGATATGCCCTCTCCAACCATTGATGTGATGGGTGCTGGAGGTAATATTCCCCCAGAGATGGCCAATGTACAAGAGTCTATTATTAAAGTGATTGGTGGACTGAATAAAAAAGGCAAGAAAAAAGAGGTCACCGTCAAAGAGGCAAAAACTATTTTGGCTGTTGAGGCGAGTGAAGAGCTTTTTGATGAAGAGAAGCTCAAAGATTTGGCACTCAAAAAGATAGAGGAGGGGGGAATCGTATTTTTAGATGAGATAGATAAGATAGCCGTCCCTGCCAACTCTAGCTCACGCCAAGATCCAAGCAAAGAGGGGGTTCAGAGAGATTTACTTCCTATTGTTGAGGGGTCAAACGTACAGACACGAATCGGTATGGTAAAAACAGACCATATTCTCTTTATCTCAGCAGGTGCTTTTCATCTTAGTAAACCAAGTGATTTGATTCCAGAGCTTCAAGGTCGTTTTCCCCTAAGAGTTGAGCTTGATTCACTGGATGAAGAGGCACTCTATCGAATATTGACAGAGCCTAAAAACTCACTTATCAAGCAGTATACAGCACTTATGGGTGTTGAAGATGTGGAGCTAATATTTGAAGAGGATGCCCTAAGAGCCATTGCCAAATACTCAGCCGTTGCCAATGAAAAAACTGAAGATATCGGTGCCAGACGACTACACACCATTATGGAACGTATCGTAGAGGACATCAGTTTCAATGCAGATGAGTTTGCAGGTCAAAAAGTCACAGTGGACAAGGCTCTTATTGAAGAGAAGCTTGATAAACTTGTGGATGATGAGGATAGCACTCGGTATATTCTCTGATAGATTGGTAGGATTTTCCTACTGATTTAAAATTAATTTATAAATTGAGTTAAAAAGATGGTGCACCAGAGAAGATTTGAACTTCCACGCCCTAAGGCACGAGCCCCTCAAGCCCGCGTGTCTACCGTTCCACCACTGGTGCATTTTGATAACTTAAAAGGCTTATCGGAACCTGTCTATGAGGAATTAGAGTGGCATTATACCACTCTAAGCTTATTTAGTTCTTAAACTAACGACTATCCTAGGAAAGGGTTAGCATAAAGAGCAATAAGAGCAATAACCAGTGTATAGATTACCTGTGCTTCAATCATCGCAAGAGCAATAAACATAGTAGTCATCAATTTACCACCAAGACCAGGGTTACGTGCAGTACCAGCAATAGTAGCAGCAGCAGTATGACCCATACCGATAGCTCCACCAAGTGCAGCAAGACCAAGACCAACACCAGCAGCAACTACTGAGTATGCTTTAATCATAGATTCACCGTCTGCATCAGCAAACGCAACAGCACCAAGTGCTAAGAAAAGTAAGAAAAACTTTTTCATTTTATATCCTTAAAATTATGGGCTTTAAGTCTCCCTTGACTGCGTTTCAAAGTCCGTTCGGATAGCGTAAACAACTTTTTTACAAAAGATGCCAACAAGCAGATAAATCTGACCTGTTTCCCTACTTATCACTTCGTAATAACGTGGCAATTATAGCCAAAGTTAAATTATAACTTTTATAAGCATATACTTTTTATAACATATTAAAAACTATGTTACAAAAATATACATTATCTTTTTTATCTAAAAACTTCAAGAAAACCCCGTTCTCTAAGACGGGGATGAATTGAAAAGGGGTGGATAAAGTAATAATTCAGTAATTTTAAGCTAAGATTCCTACATGAAGAGTATTTACGATACAAATAAACATTCAGTC
>CAYVNI010000194.1:0-4934 GCA_964452815.1 uncultured Sulfurovum sp. | reverse complement strand
TGTCCCATTTTAAAATAGTTACCACTCTCTTCACCTGTGGTAATGGTGATATCAGAGGCGTAAATGGTTGTAAATACAAAACTCATTGTAAGTAAAATTTTTTTCATTTTGTTTCCTTTTTTCTATTGGTAACACAATTTTAACATAATTGATTCAAGAAGTCTAATGGACTAGACTAAAATCCGATAGGTAATAAAACTAAGTACCCATGCCACCACGGTGGTAAAGATAAATAGGTAGGCTAGATATCTGTACCCTCCTGCCCCTTTGGCAAAGACCATTGATGCTGCCATGCAGGGTAGATAAATCATAACAAATACTATAAATGCCATTGCTGAGGCGAAGGATACATTGGCTTGTAACTCTTTGATAAGAGAGGCACTTCCCTCATCTACATCATCACCTACTGCGTAAAGGACTCCCAAGGTGGAGACCACTACCTCTTTGGCAGCCAGTCCTGTCTCTAGGGCTACTGCCATCTTCCAATCAAACCCAAGAGGGGCAAAAAATGGCTCACTTGCTTTTCCTATCTGACCCAAGTAACTCGCCTCTAGCTCTTTTAGTTTTAGCTCATTTTTAAGCTTGGCTGTTTTGACCTCATCTCCTACCACTTGCTCTATTTTAGCGTGATACTGCTCTCCTAAAAGAGGCTGTTTGGGATAGGCTGAGGCGAACCATATCAGCATAGAGGCGACCAAGATGAATGTTCCTGCTTTTCGTAGATAGCCCATCGCTTTACTATAGACCGTGTGCCAAATTAGGGCAAAAGAGGGCATACGATATTTTGGCATCTCCATAACAAACGGCTCATCTTCACCTTTAAATACAAACAGTCGTAGTATCTTTGCCATCACTAACCCTAGCATCGCTCCTGCAATATAGATGATAAAGAGGATGTTTCCTGCCTCTTCTGCTCCAAAGAATGCTCCTGCAAAGAGAACATAGACGGGGAGTTTTGCCCCACATGACATAAATCCCAAGATAAAGAGGGTAATGAGTCTATCTTTTTCACTTTTGAGTGTTCGGGTAGACATATAGGCAGGAACCGTACACCCAAATCCTGTTACCAGTGGGATAAAGCTCTTGCCGTGTAGTCCAAACTTATGGAAAAATCCATCAAGCATAAAGGCAACACGGCTCATGTATCCTGTGGTCTCTAGCAGTGCTAAACCGATATATAGGATAATAATATTGGGCAGAAACATTACGACTGCTCCAACCCCTGAGATGATTCCATCTACAATCAGGCTTCGTGTTCCTTCGTGAGGGATAAGAGAGCCTATAATATTACCAAAAGTTACAAACCCTTTATCTATCCATTCCATAGGAATAGCTCCTAACTCAAAGGTGACTTGAAATAGTCCCCACATCAAAAAGAGAAATATGGGAATCCCTAAAAACTTATTAATCAAAATATCATCTATCTTTTTGGTCAATGTTTTTTGCCCTTTGTTTCGGTTACAGGTGACGGTCTCCATTCGAATACCACGGGCGATAGAGATGTATTCACTTGCTTTAATATCGGCAATATTCTTACTGTCATGATGGGTATAGATATGCTCCAAAGAGGCAACAATTTTAGGCTGTAACTCTGTCATAATGGGCTGTTCATGAAGCTCTTTAAAGAGGTCTTTATCTTCAAATAGGATGCGAATAGAGAGTTCTCTTGAGTTGAGGTCTCTAAGTTTAAAAGCTCTCTCATCAAAGAAATTACTCAGTACTAAAATCTCTTCTTCGACAGGGTTTGAGTAGATAATATTTGAATTATTTCTTTGAGGACTATCAGCTACTTCATGTACCCGTTCAAGTAGCTCTTCTATTCCCTCTTTTGAGTTAGCAGAGACCAAAATAGTCGGCACACCTGTAATAGCCTCTATTTGTTTAACATCTAGCTCTAACCCCTCTTTTTTTGCTTCATCGGCCATATTTAATGCCAAAACCATTTTTTTGTTAAGTTTTAAAAGCTCTAGGGTAAGCAGTAGATTTCTCTGCATATGGGTAGAGTCAAGTACATTAATAATCACATCATACTCTTCATGGAGCAGGTAGTTATGTGCCACCTTCTCCTCTTGTGAAAAACCACGAATAGAGTAGGTTCCAGGTAAATCCACCATCTCCAACATATGACAATGATGCTCAAAGCAGACCTCTGTTTTCTCTACGGTTACCCCTGAAAAATTTCCAACTTTTAAGGCGTTTGACCCACTCATGGCATTGATAAGCATGGATTTTCCAACATTGGGTTGCCCTGCTAAAACGACTTTAATTGCTTCCATTATATTTTTTTCACTTCTATATTAGGCTCGAGCTGTTTGACCTCTATTTTAGATGCCTCTTTGGCACGTAATCCTATTAATGTATCATCTACAAGTATCTCAATGGTTTTTTTTCCAATAGAACACTCCTCTATACTAAGTTCTGTCCCTCTTACGATTCCAAATGAGGTCAGACGAGCCTTTAGTGACTCATCGGTCTCAATTTTTAAAATAAGTGCTTGGTCGCCTTTTTTTAGTTCAGAAAGTTTCATCTCTGTTTCCTTTTTCTATTCTATCTTCTTTATCAATAATGCAAATGATAGTGACTATCAACTTAATAAGCAATGAAATTATAACTTTTTTAACTAAAAATTATAGTTTGCAAAAAATCTGACCATGGTTCCATCATCGTACATATCGGAATAGATAAGCGTTAATGCGTGGTTATCATTGACATCATAGTTCATGATATAATCGGTGTCATTTTCACCTTTTTCAAAATTGGCATGACTTACCAACAGAGTCAATTTCTCTAGGCTATATTCAGCACTTAGCAGTATTCCTTCCTCATCACGCTCATCAATTTCAATGGTGTGGTCTTCTGCTGAGGTAAAAAAAGGTCCTCCACCAAAACCATTACGGACAATACCATTCACACGATTGTAGGCAGTGTTGAGTATTAAATTCCCAATGGTTATCCCTGCTTGAAGCCCAAAGGCAGTGTTATCACTCTCTTGGGTCGTATACTGAATCCCTACATTGAAACGCTCTGTCTCATATCCTGCTTCTATATAGTTAAAATTGGCATTATCTAGCTTGTAGTGCGATGCTTGAAGGGTTGTGTTTTTTACCCCTTCATAAAGCACACCAGCCATGAGAAGGGCATCACCAGAGGCTTGTAGGTTTGTAAATTCTTGGGGTCTATCGCTGTCTACTCCTGACCATTTATCCAAAGAGGCAAAGATAAGTGTGGTATCTTTTATATCTTGATTAATGAGTGTAACCCCCTCAAAAGTGTTTGGAATCATCCCTATATCATCGCTATCAGCGTAAGGGGTCTCAATACGTTGTCGTCCTGCTTTGATGGATGTCTTGCCCAAATTTGCTTCCAGATAGGCTTCTCCTACAATGCTATAGCTCTGTTTATTTGCATCCAAAAACATCCCCTCGTTATTTTTGCCAAAGAGTGCATTGGTGGTATAAAAGGTTGCCCCCACTCTTAGACCATTTATAGGTGCTGTTTTGACCCCAAGGCTACCTCCCAGTGCCACAGTTGAGCTTTTTTCTCCCTCTTCATCTTCTATCTCTACAGCACCAAATCTAACTTGCCCCTCTGTGGTACTATTTGACAATGCCTCATTAAAAACACCTGCCTCTAAACTCATAATTGAGAACAGTCCCAAACTCCATGTTACTTTTTTTATCACTCTCTTTCCCTTTATAAAATGATAGTAATTATCATTAAAAATATCTAAGAATAGTACTCATTTATTACTTAAATAAAAATAAAAATGACAATAGTTATCAACAAATTAGTTAAGCTATGCCTAAAATGTAAAGTTTTTTAATATTTTGCTATGATTACAGAAAAACTCTCAAAGGAAAAAACATATGAATAAAGTTCTACTCTCCACACTCACCCTCTCATTGCTATCCAACTCTCTTTTTGCAGAAGAAAAATCTTTAACCGTCTCAGGAAAAGAGCAACTCTACTACTACAGCACCAGTGCAGAGAGCCTTTTTGATGAAAAAAGCACAGGGTCAGCAGGAGCGGTTACGTTTGATATAAAACAGAAAATTACAGAGACAACCAATGCCAATTTTACAGCAGTAGGATATTCTCATCTTGGAACGGATTGGGGAACACAATATATGGAGGGGTCGAGAACAGGAGGCTTTTTTAATGTGGCAAATATCACAGGTAAGCAAGGAGGGATAAGCTTTGTTTTAGGACGACAACTTCTGGATACCCCAATGCTAGGTAGTTTTGATTGGCTCTTGGCTCCCAGTGCATTTGAGGCATACACCTTGGGATATAGAGCGAGTGATAAACTCTCTTTTGTGGCTTCTGTGGTTAATAAAGTCAGAGATAACAACACTGGAGACAGTTTCAAAAAACTAAAAGATGAAAACTATGCCGTCGGAGTTGCCTACAATGATGGAATAGAGACAAATTTTTGGTTTTATCGTGTTGACGGGCTAGACTACTCTCAGTTTTATTTCGATGCCTCAGAGAGTATAGATGGAATAAAGCTCTCCCTTCAAGCTGTCAAAACCAACTACGGAGCAGGTGAAAACTCTCTCTCTTATGGTCTGAAAGCATCCTCTCAAACATCAGGTCTAAAGTACAGTTTGGCACTCAATCATATCTCTGACAGAGAAGCAGGAATGGTAGGCTTGGACTCTATCTACACCAGTTCATGGAATATCTTTGCTTCACAAGACATCGGAAATTCATGGAAAGCCGAAATTAGTGAAGAGATGAGTGGTGGAGCAAGTGCCACAGTTAGTTACGCCGACTACGAAACCATAGGAAATGAGTTTGATATCATTGTAAGATACCCTCTCTCCTCTTCGGTCTCATTTGATGCCATCTTTGCAACTACCCGATATCAGCAAGGAAGTAGCTCTGAAAACTCATTGGAGTTTGTTGGGACATATCAGTTTTAGAAGATAAAA
>CAYVNI010000193.1:0-16897 GCA_964452815.1 uncultured Sulfurovum sp. | reverse complement strand
TAATCCAACTCAAACTCATCTTGCCAATTTGAATCGTCTGTGAAGTCGGGTTGTTCTCCTTTTTGTAGGACAAAGTTATCTATTACCAATGTGTCCATCTCTGTTCTCATAAAACATCTGTAGCTGTCCTCTGGGGTACAGACTATTGGCTCACCTCGGACGTTGAAAGAGGTGTTTACCACCGTAGGACATCCTGTTTTCTCATCAAATTTTGAGAGGAGTTTATGGTAACGCAGGTTGGTTTCTTTGTGTACTGTTTGGATTCTAGCTGAGTAATCCACATGGGTTACAGCAGGGATTTCGCTTCTTGGGATATTGAGTTTTTCTATCCCAAATAGTGCCTCTTGCTCTTTGTTCATCTCTATCTGTTTGGACTTTTTCACATCGGCAACCAATAGCATATAAGGGCTAGGGGTCTCTATCTCGTACCACTCTGATACCTTTTCAGCTAAGACGGATGGGGCAAATGGTCTAAAGCTCTCTCTGTATTTAATCTTTAGGTTCATGGTTGATTGCATCTCTTGGCTTCGTGCATCACCGATGATACTTCTGTGACCCAAAGAGCGAGGTCCAAACTCCATTCTGTCATAGTGCCAACCGATAACTTTATTGGCAACCAAGACATCACTAACCACATCTACAAGCTCATCTTCATCACTATAGTGCGTATATTTTGCACCAACGCTATTGAGATAGGTTTTTATCTCCTCATCTGAGAATTTTGGTCCAAGATATGCACCTTGCATCTTATCTAGCTCATTTGGGTTGATGGTTCTTTTGTTGTCAAGCTCTTGATAATAGACAGCATACGCTACTCCCAATGCTCCACCTGAGTCACCTGCTGCGGGTTGAATCCAGATATTTTTAAAGATATTCTCTCTAAGAAGTTTTCCATTTCCCACACAGTTAAGAGCTACTCCACCTGCAAGACATAGGTTTTCACTCCCTGTTACCTCTTTGGCATGAAGGGCTAGTTTTATCATCACCTCTTCGGTAATTACTTGAATAGATGCAGCCAAGTCCATCTCTCGTTGGGTCAAGGTGCTCTCACGCTCTTTGGCAGGTTCGCCAAAGAGTTTATGAAACTTTTTACTGGTCATGGTAAGACCTGTGGTGTAGTTGAAATAGCTCATATCAAGTTGAAATGAACCATCATCTTTGATGTCAATAATATGCTCTTTAATCATATCGACATATTTTGGCTCACCATAGGGAGCGAGTCCCATTACTTTGTACTCTCCACTATTGACTTTGAAGCCTGTGTAGTAGGTAAATGCTGAGTATAAAAGTCCCAATGAGTGAGGGAAGTTTATCTCTTTTAAAAACTCAATTTTATTTCCTGCACCATATGCCAATGATGTAGTTGTCCACTCACCTACGCCATCAATGGTCAAAATCGCTGCTTCCTCATAAGGAGAGGGATAAAAAGCACTCGCAGCGTGACTTTGGTGATGCTCACCAAACATAAATTTCTCTTGCACAGCTGATTTAAATGCTTTTGCCTCTTTCTCTTTGTTAGGATATAACTCCAAATATAATGTTTTTAGCTCTTTAGAGAGTGTTTCTTTGAGAAAAAGTTTATCTTTTAGCCACACAGGGATGGACATCGCAAAAGATTTGAATCCTCTTGGTGCTTCGGTAAGATATGTTTCAAGAAGCCTCTCAAACTTGATAAATGGTTTGTCATAAAAGGCGATATAGTCAACCTCATCAAGTGTAATTCCTGCCTCTTCTAAACAGTACTTAATTGACTCTTTTGGGAAGCCATCATCCTGTTTTTTTCGAGTAAATCGCTCCTCTTGTACTGCTGCTATAATCTTCTCATCTTTAATCAATGCCACACCACTATCATGGTAGTAGGCAGATATTCCTAAAACTATCATCTCTTAATCCTAAAACAGTGTGTAGATAAATGGAGCAACTGCTGTTCCTTGTGCCAGAACAATTAACGCACCCAATAGAAGCATAATTATAATAATTGGTGCTAACCAAAACTTTTTTCGACTTTTCATAAACGCCCATAACTCTTTTATCATTGACATAGATATATTTCCTTTAAATTATTTTTTAAACTGATTCTTGTTAAAACTGATTTTTCATAGATTGGGGCTGATTTTCTCGCTCAATCCAGTAGCTTGTTTGGCTTCTGTCCACTTTTTTTCTCAATAGGTCTTTGCCCAATAGTTTCAAGATAAATGCGATGGGGGTAAAGAGAAAATAGAAGAGAACAAAAAGGAGAACCTTTGAGACAATCCCCCCGATAAAATCACCTATCTTAATCCATATCTTATAAAAACCTTCGGCAATAGAGGGTTTGATAAATGCTATCGCTCCTGCAACCATTGCTATAGCAACTGACCAGTATCGTATCTCTCCTCCACCTATTAGAGGGAGGAGTGCCACTACAGCAAAAATTCCTACCCAAATGAATAAAAATGTTCGCAACTCTTTCATGTTCGGCATATTTAAACCTTTCTTAAAAAATTTATTATTTTATATAATTAATTATTGTATAATATTTTAGATTTAAAAATCATTAGTTTGGCTCTTTTAAAGAACCAATTATAACAAAAAAAATTATATTTTAATATAGTATCATTTTATTACTAGAAAAGTGCTTTGAAATTAATAGGTTTAACTATTTTTATTGTTGATGAAAAATTATAAATGATTTAATGGTATGGTAGAGGACTTCAGAATCAAACTCTTTTAGGACAGGATATTCACTTGCTTCTAAAAAATTGACCATTTCTTGTTGATTATCCTCTGTCTGTATAGGGATAAAAAGTAGCTCCATAAAATTTACCTCATGTAGTGTCGCATTTGGAGGAATAATTGCCATTTGACATGATGCCATTATATTGGCTACATCATCACTGTCAATATGTAAAGAGATACTGTTTTTCCCCTCTACATAGGATTCCAACTCTCTTAGATTTCTATTGGCAGTAGTGGTTAGCACATTAGTATGAATATCAGGAAATGCTTCAAGTACTTGTAGTATAAGAATATTAAGCCCTGCTTTATCTACTCCACCCATTGCTAAAAAGATACTTATTTTATCTTTTTTATGCTCTTTTTTATGCTCTTTTGCACTAAAAAATTCCCCTCTAAGTAGCATAAACTCTTCACCACATCGAAGTGTACACCCTTTGGGTACTAACCCTTTATATTGGCTCTCATCTGCATAAATATTATGGTTTAAAAGTATATCACAGTGGTGTTTTTTATAGAAATCATCAAGCACCATTATGGTTACGCCTGTTCTCTCTTTTAACTCTTTTTCAAAAATATAATCTATTGAAGAGACATCAATCACAACCATCTCAATTTTAAGTTTTTTGATTAACATAATAAGCTCCTCTAGCCTATTTGATTTTAATCTCTTTACTTTATATCCTGCCTCTTTGATTGTTCTGTTTAAATTTCCTTTTAATGCACGTGTGGCAAAAAGTACCTCATCCTCTGCGTACTGCTTTGCCAAGACCAAATCACGTATAACATGACCGAGTCCAATGGTAGAAGAGGCATCTGTTCGAAATAGTATTTTCATTTGCTGTTTTATCCTTAATCTAACTATATTATATTATTTATATTCTTCTTTTAAAATAGCTCTCTTAAAATAGCTTTAGAGAACCCAATTATAAAAAGATTATATCTAAAAAAAATTTAAGTTTAAGACTTAATAAATAGTTAAACCAAGAGTATTAAAGGATGTTATTATCTATTTTGACAATCCCTCAAACAATGCCATATCTGCTAACTGTTCCCAAGGATAGTCACTCTGTCCTACTTGACCACGGGCAGCGACATCTGCGTATAGAAATGTATCTTTTGATGGCTTATCCAGTGCAAATTTCTGGGTAATCCAGTTTGGCGTTAATGGAAAATTATCCATTACAAAAGTAGAAAGCTTATCATCGTCTAACCCCTCTACTACTGTTCCATAGGTATCCACTGCTACCGAAGTTGGTCGTGCTACACCAATGGCATAGGAGATTTGAACCACACATTTTTTTGCCAATTTAGAGGCGACAATATGTTTGGCAATATAACGTGCAGCATAGAGTCCAGAACGGTCAACTTTGGTGTAATCTTTTGAACTCTGTGCTCCCCCACCAATCGGGGCGTATCCTCCAAAACTGTCAACAATAAGTTTACGTCCTGTCAAACCAGAGTCATGTAGTGGTGAGTGAGAGACATATTTTCCTGTTGGGTTAATATGGATAATACAATTTTCTTTAGTGTAAAGCTCTTTTGGCAATCCAGCCTCATCAATCAACCCTTGGATAAGCGTTCTAACGGTCTCAATACTCATACTTGCCACACAGGGAGCAGAGACAACGATGGTATGAATTTTTTGTGGTTCACACTTCTCAAAATTATCTTTTACACCATAATCCATCGTCACCTGTGTTTTAATATCAACGCCTAATTTATTAGGATTTGCTTTGGCATACTCATAGACCTTCTCCATCAAAACACGGGCATAGGTTATGGCACTTGGCATATAGTTTTTGGTTTCACTATCCGCATAACCAAACATAATCCCTTGGTCACCTGCACCTGTCTCACCATCCTCTTGGTCAACCCCTTGGTTGATATCAGGAGACTGTTCATTTAATAAAATCTGTACTGCCACATCATCAGGGTGAAGACACTCCTCTTTTGTAAAGCTAGGGTCTCCTTTATAGCCTATCTTAGCAAGAGCATTTTTGACCAAACTGTTATACTCCTCTGTAGTTAACTTTATCTGAGATGTCACCTCTCCACCGATAATTACATGTTTTCCTGCTACAAAAACTTCTGAGGCTACTCTTGATTTTGCATCTCCAATAATCAACGCGTCCACAACGCTATCTGCAATGATATCAGCACATTTGTCAGGGTGTCCTGGGCTTACTACTTCACTTGTAAAAAGGTACATATCTATTACTTCCTTATATATTTTTATTTGTTATTACAATCCTGGTGCTTTCCACATAGAGTTGGTCAATCCCATATCAACCAACTCTAACTGTTTTTTATAAATCTCGTACCATTTTTGTTGAATAATATTATACTTAGAAAAGTTTAAGGTATTAGGTAGATACTCCCTCTCCCAAGAAATTAGTTGAGAAGAGGCATCACTAAGTGAGTCATAGACCCCTGCACCTACTCCTGCTGACATCGCGGCACCCAGTGCTGTTGCTTCGGTTACTTTTGGTATTTTAACCCTATAGCCTGTCACATCTGCCAAGATTTGACACCAAAGCTCTCCCTTACTCGCTCCCCCTGCAAAGACTATCTCCTCTATCTCAACACCCGTAAACGCTTGAATTTTTTTAAGGTTAATCGCCGAGACAATACAGGCGTTCTCTTGTAGACTTTTAAACATAGAGGCTCGATTACAGATGCTTGGGTCTATGGAGAGGTTGATAAAACTTGGACTTGCATGATACCACTTACCATATTTCATACTATCTGAGAATATTGGCATAATTCCATAAGAGCCTACAGGCACATCTTTTGCCTTCTCTTCTAAAACGGTGTAAGTATCAATTCCTCGCTCTTGTGCTTCAAGCTTCTCCATGTCACAAAAAGCATCTCTAAACCATCGCATCACTAAGCCACTAAAAAAGGTGATTCCCTCTGCTTGTGACAGACCTTTGACCACATGAGGATTGACACGGATTCCCATATCTTTAGGAGGTTCTACCTCTGATTTTATATTCACCACCTGTTGCCAAAAAGAGCCACCCAAAATGGCTACCTGCCCCTCATTTACAACACCCAATCCTGCTGAACCGAGCTGAACATCACCACCACCCATTACCACTTTGGTTGTTGATGAAAGCCCTGACTCTCTATCTGTCACCACTCCCATCACCGTTCCAACCTCTAATGTTTTAGGAAAAATATCATCTTTTATCCCCACTTTGGTTGCCATGCTTGGTTGCCAATCACGCTCTTGTAGTGAAAAAATTCCCGTCGTTCCCCCATTGCTAGGGTCGGTGGCGATAACACCTGAGAGCTTTGCCAAAATCCAATCCCCTATCATGGAGACCGTAGCCACCCTCTCATAGAGTTCTGGTCGGTTATTTTTGAGCCACATAATCCGAGGCAATGCCCCCAAAGCAAAGGTCTGACCAGAGAGGGCATAGAACTCCTCTTCAATTCCCACAAAATGCTCTTTGAGATATTTTACCTCTTTAGAAGCACGAGCATCCACATTTGCCACAGCCCAAAGCTCTTGCCCTTCACTATCATAAAGCACAATCCCCTCACGCATAGAGGTGGCACTAACAGCCAAAATATCCTCACCAGTTAGCCCTGCTAATCTTAGAGATTCTGTGATACACTTAACCGTTAATGTCCAGTTTTTTTCGGTATCAAACGACATACTATTAGGAACATCTTGCTCTTCAAGATGTATCCACTCCTGTTGAGATACCGAGATTTGCTTTCCATTGGTATCAAAAATTACTGCACGAACACTTCCTGTTCCTGCGTCTATTGCCATTAGGTATTTCATTTCAACTTCGCTTGTTCAAGTTCCCAATACTCCATCTCAAAACTATCTTCAAGACCAATACTCTCAAATCCACCCAACTTGTCAGCTCGAAGTACTGCCATCATGGTATGCTCTATAATATCATTGAGAATATCTACCTCTTTGGAGTTCTTTCCAAAGAGGACTATTCCATAATCTTTTACCACGGCATAGTTTGGAGCAGAGTTGAGCATGATTTCATCTTTTGCAAATTTATTAAAATATTTCACATAACTCTTTTGATATTGAAGAAGTGCTTTTTTAATATTGTTGTTTTCAAGCATCAAAGGTTCTCTTTTGGTTCGTATAATATGTTCAGGGGTCAAAACACCACGTGTGGCAAAAGTAGAGAGATTCTCTTGTGAAGCATAGGTTAGAGATAATGGGGTCTGATTGACTCTCATGAATATCTTATAGCCTTTGGCTTCACTTATGAGTTGACCCAAAGTTTCAATATCCAAATCAGTCGTAGCTTCAATTTTATCTAATTTAACTCTCGCTTCCGTCTCCAAAAAATTCTCTGCTCTGCTTACGGCATTTATCATCTTGTCATAAGATTTTTTGGCATCATTATCAAAAGTAAAAATCCCATGCTTGTGCAAGATTATCCCCTCACAATTCTCCCAGTAAAAAGTTGGAGATTCGGTTCTAGCATAGATGGTCTGAGCCAAAATAAACCCTGGCATCACATAGGGAATAATCAAGAAATTTGGAAAAAGCTTTTGAATATGCTCTAAGCCATTGAGTGAATTTGAGATGGTCACAATCGCATCAGCGTGAGTATGGTCAACCACTTTAAAGGGTATCAATGCGTGTAAAATCGCCTCCACTGATGGGTTGGGTGCTGTCTCATCTATCATTGCTATCTTCTGCCCTGCTACCATCTCACTGTCACTTAGAAGGGTGAGCTTTGCCATTCGCATCAAGGCACTCATCTTGACAGGAGAGAAACCCTCTTTTTTAATCGAGACCAAATCCCAACCACTCCCTTTGACATAGAGAATTGCCCGTCTATTTACATCCATTTTTACTGAGGTATTTCCCCCTCCATGAAGCACAAGCTCATCACTCTCACCCAACAGGTTCGAAGAGTAAACTCTTAACTCCAAATCATCATGACACATATTGGCTCGGTTTTCATCCCATAAATTTTTCAAAACCTATCCTAAAACTTCTAAATCATCGGAGTACTTATGCTCACAATATGGCTCATAGCTCGATTTGTAAACAGCATAATGATCGGATGCTTTATGTCCATTAAGTGCCACTTCATCTCTCCAGCTCTCAACCGCCATGAATTTTCTAGGGTTGTTCTGATAGGCAAAAATATCATAGAAGATACATCCATCTTCCACTTTACTGGGTGCTACCATTGCGATTAAAAGCTCTCTCATTTTTACTTCACTTCCCTCTTTTGCTATAAATGTTACCCGTTTTGTTATGGTCATAATAAACTCCAATATTTTTGAAAGTATTATAGCAAAAAGTGTTCAATTATTGTGAACAAAATAATTGTCTGAAAATAGACACTATTAATCTACTTTATGTATAATCCCAAAAACGAGGAAATCAAGTGAAAAAAGAGATATTTTTATGTGCCATCAATAATATTTTGAGTGGGACTTGTCAAGAGGATTGTAAATTTTGTACACAGAGTGTTCGCTACCATGCAGATATTGAGCGTTATAGCTATAAGTCGATCGAGGCTATTGTGGCAGAGGTGAAACAGGCTAAGGCTCATGGGGCATTGGGCTATTGTTTGGTGACAGCAGGAAAAGGGCTTGATGATAAAAAGGTGGAGTTTGTAGCTCGTGCTTCTGTGGCAATAAAAAAAGAGGTGGAGAACCTGAATCTTATCGCTTGTAATGGTACAGCTACGGTGGAGCAGTTGCGTTATCTCAAAGAGCATGGGATAGACAGTTACAACCATAATTTAGAGACCTCAAAAGCCTACTATGAGACCATCTGTACCACCCACTCTTGGGATGAACGATACCAAACTTGTCTAAATGTCAAAGAGGTAGGGCTTCAGCTTTGTAGTGGAGGGATTTGGGGCATGGGTGAGAGTTTTGAGGACAGAGAGAGTCTGCTTGATGCTATTATTTCGCTAAAACCCGACTCTACTCCCTTAAATTTCTATATTCCAAATGATGCCCTTCCTATTAAAGGTAGAAACATTACCCAAGATGAGGCGTTGGAAATTATCAAAAAAGCACGGGCAGGATTGGGGGAAGATAAGCTTCTTATGGTCGCAGGTGGTCGTGAATTGATTTTTGGTGGAGATGAGCAAAAGATGTTTGATGCAGGGGTGAACTCGATTGTGATTGGAAACTATCTTACAGCCACAGGAGACGCACCTCTTAAAGATAAAGAGATGCTTGATAGAGTAGGGGTTGAGGTGGCTACCTCTTGTGAAAAGAGTTAGGTCTATTAATCAATCAATTAATTAATTAATTAATTTACTTATTTTTTCTGGTTTAAAATGGCATGGGCTTTACAGCCTCTTTCATTTTTACCAGCACACGCCTTTCCAAAAAATTCTTTGGCTTTAGTAGCATTTTTATCTATTCCAACTCCTTTATGATACATAATTCCAAGATTAAAACACCCTTCAGCATAGTTGCCATCACAAGCTTTTTTATAAAATTTTGATGCTTTCTCATGGTGCTGTTTTACACCTTTCCCATTAGCATATATATATCCAAGGTTATAGCATCCTATGGCACTGTTTCCATCACAAGATTTTTTATAGAGTTTAACTGCCTCAGAAATATCTTTTTTTACTCCTTCTCCTTTACGATACATATTACCAAGATTATAACAGCCCCTCACTGCCCCTTGATTACAAGCTTTTTTATAGAACTCTACAGCTTTAACAGAATCTTTTTGTGATTTTACCCCATATGCACACATGACACCCAGTTCATAACATCCCATACCATTTCCCAAGTTACAAGCTTTATTATAAAGTTTTTTTGCCTTAAGTGTGTCTTCTTTTACTCCATTTCCTTTAAGGTACATATTTCCAAGATTATAGCACCCTGTGGCATATTTTGTATTACAAGACTTTTCAAAAAAATTAGAGGCACTAAGCAAATTTTTTGTTACTTCTTCTTCTCCTTCGAGATACATTCGTCCAAGGTTATAACACCCGATAGCCTCTCCTCCATCACAAGCTTTTTTAAAGAGCGATAGAGCCTTGAGTGAATTTTTTTTGATTCCTTTTCCTGTAATATTCATAATCCCAAGGCTCAGACATCCTTTAGGATTTTTATTGTTACAAGCTTTTTCAAAAAAACTTACAGCTTTAGTAGAATCTTGTTTGATGCCAATGCCATCACCATAGATAACGCCAACATTATAACACCCTTTAAAATATCCATCTGTACAAGATTTCTCAAAAGAGTTTACTGCTTTAATAGAATCTTTTTTTACCCCTACACCATTTATGTAAACCACTCCAATATTATAACAGCCTTTAGTATATCCACTCGTACAAGCTTTTTCAAAAAACGTTACGGCCTTAACAGAATCTTTTTCGACTCCTTTTCCCTTGAGATAGATATTTCCAAGACCATAACACCCCTTAGCATCTCCACCATCACAAAGCTTTTGACTCTCTTCTAAACTATTTGCATTTAAATTTATAGTTGACAAAATAGCGATTGTCCACAAAAAAGTTTTCATTGAATATCCTTAATTATCTTTTTCGACAGTATATCGAATAGACAACAATAAATATCATCTGTAACCAATTTTAGCAGAAATTTCAAACCCTCTTTAGCCTTGATTTTGTCAATACCTACTGATTGACATCTTCCCACTCAAGATAACGCTTGTGTAAAATAGCATTCTCTTCTTTTAGAATGGCTATCTCATTAATAAGCATTAAACGCTCCGACTCTAATCTATTGGTTATTGTAAGTGAAGCATTTCCATAAATAAGATTGGCAACATAGATACCAAAGAGAACAACAATTACAGAGGTAATAAAAAAGATTTTAATAGAGAGACCAATGGTCTGCTCTATCCTTTTGATAAAATTCATCATTTTTCTAAACGTTTATGAGAAGATTGCATTACCTAAATACTCAAACTGTCCAAGCTCTCTCTCTATCTCTAAAAGACGGTTATATTTTGCGATTCTATCACTTCTTGCTGTTGAACCTGTCTTAATCTCACCTGTATTCAATGCCACAGCAAAATCAGCGATAAAGGTATCTTCACTCTCCCCTGAACGGTGTGACATAACACAAGTATATCCTGAACGTTGAGCCAATCTAATGGTCTGCATGGTCTCAGATACCGTACCAATTTGGTTTGGTTTAATCAAAATTGAGTTGGCAATATTTTTTTCGATTCCCTCGGCTAAGATATTTACATTGGTTACAAAAAGGTCATCACCTACAAGTTGAATTTTGTCTCCCAATCTTTCAGTTAGGATTTTCCAACCTTCCCAATCATCTTCGTCCAATCCATCTTCGATAGAACGAATAGGGTACTTAGAACAGAGGTTTGCATAGTATTCTACCAACTCTTTGGCGGTGATGACTCTATCTTCAGATTTTAGGACATACATTCCTTCATCATTGGTAAGCTCTGAAGCTGCCACATCAAGAGCTAGAACAATATCTTCACCAGCCGTGTACCCTGCGAGTTCTATCGCCTCCATAATAATAGTCAAAGGTGCTTCATTGCTCTCTAAGTTGGGTGCAAATCCACCCTCATCACCAACAGCAGTACTCTGACCTAGACCATCAATAATTTTTTTGAGATGTTGATAAATCTCTGCTACGGCTTGAAGCCCTTCTGAAAAGGTGTTGAATCCCACAGGCATAATCATATACTCTTGGAAATCCACAGAGTTATTGGCGTGTTCTCCACCATTGATGATATTTACCATTGGTACAGGAAGGGTCACAGCATTGGCTCCACCTAAATATCGGTAGAGTGGCATACCCAAGCTCTTTGCCGCTGCTCGTGCCACTGCCATAGAGACACCAAGGACGGCGTTTGCTCCAAGCTCACCATAATTTTCGGTTCCATCAAGTGCTTTCATGGTTAAATCTATTTCTGCTTGATTAAAAGGAGAGAGACCCACAAGGGATTCAGAAATTTTATCATTAACATTTTCACACGCTGTTAAAACTCCTTTACCCATGTAGCGTCCACCACCATCCCGAAGCTCCAATGCCTCTCTTTTTCCTGTACTCGCACCACTTGGTACAATCGCAGAAGCTGTTGTTCCATCGCTTAGACTCACTGTGGCTTGAACGGTTGGGTTACCTCGACTGTCCATCACCTCATTAGCTCGTATATCATCAATAAAAATCATTTGCTACCCTTATTATCATTTATATTGCCGAAATTTTATCATATTAATCCCAAATATAGCAAAGGTTCAAAGGATAAGTGTTAAAATAAAAACATGAATTTTACCTTTGGAACACCCTATTTTTTGCTATTGCTATTTTTTATCCTCTGTTTTGTTTGGTGTAAACTTCCTACAAAACGTTACTACTTTCCAAAATTGGCGTGGGTAGAGAGAGAGACCCCCCTTTTTGCATGGGAGTTATGGCTAAAGATTTTGATATTTAGCTCCTTGATTATAGCACTTGCAAAACCTTTGGTGTATGATACAAAAAGTAACCAATATCGAAAAGGACGAGACCTTATTTTGGCAATTGATGCCAGTGGTTCTATGGCACAGAGTGGATTTAATGAAACCGATAGGTTTAAGAATAAATTTGAAACCAATATTGAGTTGGCAACTGATTTTATAGCAAAGCGTTTTGATGACAATATGGGCATAGTGCTTTTTGGAACTTTTGCCTATACAGCCTCTCCTTTAACCTATGATTTAAAATCACTCTCACATATGCTTTCCCTTACCAATGTAGGACTGGCAGGTGAGAGTACGGCTATTGGTGAGGCGATTATACAATCTATCACAACTCTCTCTTTTGGAGAGGCAAAAAATAGGGTAATTGTTCTGCTGAGTGATGGCTTTCATAATGCAGGAAAAACCTCACCCAAACAAGCTGTTCAAAAAGCAAAAGCGTTGGGGATAAAAATCTATACCATTGGTATTGGCAAAAAATCAGATTATGATGTGGCACTACTAGAGACCATCGCCAAAGAGACAGGAGGAGAGAGCTACAGTGCTTCATCGGCTTCTAAACTCTCTAATATCTATCAGGAGATAGATAAACTTGAACCCAGTAGCATACGCAGTGAGGGGTATCTTCATGAGAAACTTTTGATACTCTATCCACTCTCTTTTGCCTTTATGCTTCTACTTGGATGGACAATTATTCAAAATAATAAAAATATTATCCATAAAATACATTTTATTATTTTATTACTGCTGACTGTTGCGATGTTTCGCCCCTCCATTGCACAAGAGGAGATTGAGGGAAAAGTGGAAGGAGAAGATATTATCATCGCTCTTGATGTCTCTTTTTCGATGAGTGCCACGGATATCTCCCCCTCGCGTTATCTGTTTGCCAAAGAGACCATTCGTTTTTTTTTAGAGCAGAACCCTCATAGTAATATTATGCTGATTGCATTTACTTCCAATCCTCTGCTTCTCTCTCCTCCGACTACCGACCATGGGCTTGTTTTGGTGGCATTGGAGAGTTTGAACCCCAAAAATATACTCACAAAAGGAACATCTCTCAAGAGACTTTTTGAAAAAATAGTGACCATAACAAAAGAGGGAGAAAGTGGACATAAAGAGATAATACTAATAACTGATGGTGGTGAAGAGAGTGAGATAACAGCGTTAACAACACTGCTAAACAGCACAGATATCTCACTACATATTTTGGCAATGGGAACAGAACAGGGGAGTACCCTGCCCACACATGATGATGGTTTTCTAAAAGATGAACAGGGAAATCTTATTATCAGTAGGGTGAATCCTCTATTAAACTCTTTGGCTCAAAATGTAGATGATGGGTCATATATTATTTCCAAAGAGAGTCCCAAAGAAATAGCAAAACTTCTGACTAACAGTTTACATGGAAAACGCAAAGAGATAGAGAAAAAAGAGTATAGAAAATTAGAGTATAAAAAATTAGAGTTATATTACCTTCCTCTCTCTATTGCCATCATACTTTTTATGATGTTACACACAAGAGGGCGAAGATATCTTCAAAAAATAACTACTTAGGAATGCGGATTTTTTGCCCAACAAATATCTTATCTTTATCTTTAATAATCTCAGGGTTTGCTGCATATATTTTTTTATAAGCTTTCTCATTACCATACGCTTTAACAGCAATAGTAGAGAGGGTATCTCCCTCCTCTACGACAATAATCCTCATATTTTTTACATTGGTAGGTAAATCTTTAAGAACTACTCTGTCATCTTTGTGACTATTTTTTATTGACGATTTACCCTCTGTCTTGCTACCTTGGGTTGTTGATTTTTTATGCTGACCCTCTTCTTTTTTTAAACTATTCATCTTGAGCATTACCATATGTACTATTTTACTTACATCATCACTACTTAGTTCCTCTTTTTGCTCCTTTAAGACATCAGTCACACTCTCTATCGTGTTAACGCCAATAATAACCTCTTGTTCTATTTTTTCTTGTTTTTTTGACTCTTGCATCTCTTGAGCTTGTATTTGCGACAAATAGTACTGATTAGAGACAAATACATATCCAAAAATTATCAATGTTAAAAGAAATATTATTGCTAATATCTTAATAATTGTTGTTAATATATCACTTACATCACTCTCTCTATTTAAGTGTCCTGCATAAGCGTTATAGTAATCATTATTGAGATTGTTGCTCCCCTTTTGATAATACATGGCTGACTCCTTAGATTTATATTTAATATTATAAAACTTTATTGGTTTAATACTGTTTAATTCTAACATAATAAAACTTATTTAAAAATTTAATTTTAAATATTAGATTTTTTATAGACTATTTTTTTAATCTTTCACAATTTTAACACAGAGAATTGTTATACTTTTGCTATGAGAGTCATAATATTCTCCCCAATTTTCCCTTAATTGGCTCTCATAATGGTAGCTTCTTATTAATATCTTTTTTTCGACTATTCATTTTGCATTAAAATGGAATACGTAGAACTTGCCCAATATATAAATCTTTTTTACTTTTTAATACTTTGGGATTTGCATCAAAAATTAATCTATAATAACTGGCATTCCCATACGCTTTCTCTGCTAAGGTATAGAGTGTATCCCCTTTTTTTACCACAATGGTACGAACATGACCGATATGAACACTTTTATTGATGGACTCTTTTTGAGATATATCTCTTCTGTTGTTGCTGGTTAAAATCTTATCAATTCTCGCAATCTCCTCTTTTTTAAAAAAATATTTTTGAGACTTGACCATGTAAGTGGGGTATTTAGTTGTATAAAATTGAGAATTTATAGAAAAAACATACCTCATTTGATTAGAGAGAATACTATTTTGTTTGGTCATATAGAGATATCCAACAATAAGAAAGAGTGCCAAAAGGAGTGTTGAAAATAGATAGGAGAGTATCCCTATCGAGCGTTGCCAATAATCTATATTTTTACATTTTTGATACACTTCAAGTTGTGAGTGTCTAACCTCTTTATAGTAATTTACATTATTGTCTTTGCAATAATACATGATAATTCTCCAGTATAAAAATATTATTTAATATAAATGGTTCTTTTTTGTTATTATAGCATTTTTTGTCTAAGATTGTTCTCCTCTTATTACTTTATTGTATAATCATTTTTTTATTCCATAAGGAGAACACAACACAATGAACAGAAAGAAAATTTATAATCCAGAATCAACTGAAAAGACCTCTGAACGTAGAATCTTTGGAGGAGACCCAACAGGACTTTTTGAGCTAAATGATATCAAATATCAATGGGCATATAATCTGTGGGAGGTGATGCTTAACAATACATGGTTCCCAAAAGAGGTTGACATGACCCAAGATATTCCTGATTATAAACACCTCACCGATGCTGAAAAAAAAGCCTATGATAAAGTCTTGGCTCAACTTATCTTTATGGATTCACTTCAAACCAATAATATTATAGATAATTTAAACCCTTTTATTACCTCTCCAGAAGTTAATCTAATTTTAGTAAGACAAGCCTTTGAAGAGGCTCTCCATTCGCAAAGTTATGCCGTCATGGTAGACAGTATCTCTCAAAATAGTGATGAGATATATCAGCTTTGGCGTAGAGACATGATGCTAAAAAGTAAAAATGATGCCATTGCCAAAGTCTACAATGAGTTGAGCGAAAATCCAAGTGATAAAAATATTGTCAAAGCGATGTTTGCCAATCAGATTTTGGAGGGTATCTATTTTTATAGTGGGTTTACCTATCTCTATACCCTGGCACGTTCGGGTAAAATGCTCGGCTCTGCACAGATGATTCGTTTTATACAACGTGATGAGGTAACACATCTAATTCTCTTCCAAAACATGATAAAAAGTACCAAAAAAGAGCGTCCAGAACTCTTTACCAAAGAGCTTGAAGATGAGGTCTATGCCATGTTTAAAGAGGCAGTACGACTGGAGAGTGAATGGGGAAAATATATCACTCAAGGGCAAATTTTAGGATTAACTGATGATATTATTGAGCAGTATATCAAATATTTGGCCGATGAGAGACTTCACGCTGTGGGGATGAAAAAACTCTATAATGTTGCACATCCTATCAAATGGGTGGATAACTTCTCAAACTTCAACAATCAAAAGACCAATTTTTTTGAAGGAAATGTAACCAACTACTCAAAAGGTAGTTTAGATTTGGATGATTTTTAATAGACTATTTTAGGAAAAACAATGAAACATCAACCTCATAATATTGTCCTACTACAACTCCAGAGCAATAGTTCCTATCAAGATAATTTAGAGTGCCTAGTGGCATACCTCAAAAGTAATAAAGGAAAAGACCTCATCATTGCTCCTGAGGTCTACCTCACAGCGTATGATTATAAAAATTTTGAGGAGGCAATTTCCTTTTATGATATTGCCATAGAGACCCTTTTACCCCTTGTCTCTACAGAGATATTTATCTTTACCATTATCAAAAGGGAGGGCGATAGAGTGGTCAACAAAGCCGTTGTACTTCATAACCACAAGATTTTCTATCAGCAGAATAAATACAAACTCTTTAGGTTAGGTGATGAACATCACTATTTTGAAGCAGGAGAGCAAGGGAAGATTCAGCCCTTCTCTATCAATGGCATTAAATATGCCATTCTTATCTGTTTTGAGTTAAGATTTAAGGATTTATGGAAGCAGATAGAGGGAGTAGATATAATACTTATTCCTGCCATGTGGGGAAAACCTCGTAAAAACCATCTTGAAGTTCTCTCACAGGC
>CAYVNI010000192.1:0-4959 GCA_964452815.1 uncultured Sulfurovum sp. | reverse complement strand
ATATTTTATCAAAAACCTCTATTATTAGTTTAGTAGATTATTCTCAAATAGAAGTATTTAAAGATGCGACAGTTTTAACAACTATTGCTATTTTGAAAAAATCTACTCATAATGAAGAGACAATTATTTTTAAACCTATAGATGGAAATTTAGTGAAAATAAATAGTATATCTCAATCTATTTGGCTTAATAATGATTACCATATTATGAATATTAATTTATCAGCAAAAGATAATATATTATTGAAAAAAATTGAATCGCAATCAATAGCTTTAAAAGAATTTGCACAAATTAAATTTGGTGTTAAACTGTATCAAAAAGGTAAAGGAAAACCTAAACAAGAATCATATTTTTCAAAAGAGAAAATTTTTGAAAGTAATATTAAAGAAGATGGAACTTATAGAAAATATATAACAGGAAAAGATATAGATAGTTATTATTATAATTGGAATAATACATGGGTTAAATATGGAAAAAATCTTGCTGAACCTAGATACCCTGAACTATTTGAAGGTTCAAAGATTTTAGTTAGAAGAATTGTAGGTCAAAGATTAATATCATCATTAATAGAAGAGGACTTAGTGACAAGTCAACTTTTACAAATTGTTAAATTAAATGATGACAAATTAAATAAGTCATCCAAAAATGTTTCTCATCGCGTATGGTTCTATCATAATAATCACGACTCCAAACAGCCCCTTTTCTTTCCAATATTTTGTTAACAAGATAACCTGCTCCACCTTTTAGCACACGCATTATATTGGTCATATTATCATTTTATTTCAAAAGCAGATGAATATGATTGGGCATGATAGACAAAGCCTCTATCTCAAAAATATTTTTATCATAACCCAAATAGTAATCTCGAATTTTACTAATAACCTCTCCATAAAACAAAGTACCCTTATTATAATGTTCCCCTTTTTATTAATTTTTAAGCTCTAAATCTTAAAAATTTCACAATGCATCCATACCTTTCTATACAACTCAAATAGGTCAAAAGTATCCATAAAAATGCTATACTTACACCCATGAAAACAGTAAAAATATACGCCACCTCTCGGGCGATACGCCAAGAGCTACACAAAGAGAGAGAACACAATGTACTCCTGCCAACATTTATAAGAATTGATGAGTTTGAGCGAAGAGCTATTATATTGCCTCAACTTACCATGATAGATGCGATACAACGCCGACTTCTTCTA
Source organism: uncultured Sulfurovum sp. (assembly GCA_964452815.1). Classification (GTDB taxonomy): domain Bacteria; phylum Campylobacterota; class Campylobacteria; order Campylobacterales; family Sulfurovaceae; genus UBA1140. The sequence goes on along the minus strand of CAYVNI010000192.1, from coordinate 3,754 downwards.
CAAGAGGCGACGCATTTTGAGGGGTTTGATAGGCTCAAAATTAACCGTGATTTGTTGCGATTCTTTACCAAAAGTGATGCGATATTTAGCTTTTTTGAGGAGCTAAGTCATGAGAATGTCTCATTTGATGATTTGGTGGAGGGGGATGCCTATGTGGAGTTTTCGGAGCATATTGATGTGCTTGAGGTGTTGCTAAAAAACTATCAGAGGCTTTTGTTAGAGAGAGGGTTTATTGATAGGGTTTTTGTTCCTAGTGAGTATCGACTAAATTTGGGATTTGTGGAGAGTTATGATAGATTTGAGCTACACCTAGAGGGGTATTTGAGCTATTTTGAACTCTCTTTAATTGAGAATATAGCCGAACATAGGGAGTTTATTATCCATATGCAGACAAGCAAGTTTAACCAAAAAGTTCAAGATAGATTTTTGGAGATGGGGATAGTGTTACCAAAAGAGAGTAGCGTATCGTTTGATGTCTCTACCAAGCAGATTCTTAATCAAGAATTGATGGTGAAAACCATTAACGCAAAGGTGTTTGCTGTGGAGGAAAGATTGGCACAGATTCCTTTGGTTTTTAGCTCTATCCAAGAGATGGTAGAGGGGGGGATTTCTCCTGAATCTATTGTGGTGATACTCCCCGATGAGAAATTAAAAGAGACGCTACGCCTCTATGATAAGCTCAATAACCTCAACTTTGCGATGGGGTTTGATTATGTTCAGACCCGAGCCTATAAACGCTTTGAGGCGATTGATAACTACTGGAAAAGCTTCTCTGATGAGAGCCGATTTTTACTAAAAAAATATGGGATAGAGCAGGAGAAACTCCAAGAGATATCCCCCAAGCAAGAGGTGGGAATTGAGCAGTTTTTTGGGCTGATGGAGGCGTTTGATTTGGATGTGAAACGCAGTGTGGTTGATGAGCATTATCACTACTTCAAACGTATCTTTAAAGATAGCAAACGTAGTATCTCTATGTGGCTTTTTTTGTGGCTAAAAGAGCTACACACCATACGCTTGGATGATGTTCGAGGGGGCAAGGTCACGGTAATGGGGGCATTGGAGACCCGAGGGGTTGCTTTTAAAGGGGTGATAGTGGTTGATTTTAATGATGGATTTGTCCCCTCTATCCCTGACAAGGATGCTTTTTTAAACTCCTCTTTAAGAAAGTTTGCCAATCTGCCGACCAAGAATGACAGAGAGGCGTTGCAGAAGCAGATTTATAAACGTCTGCTTGAATCAGCAGAGCAGTCGGTGATTGTCTATAGTCTAAGTGACAATAAAATGCCCACAGGATATCTCTATGAGTTAGGACTATCCCAAGGGGAGCTTGTGGAGGCTGATTTGAACCTACTCTACAGCGAACCCAATCTTGTTAAACCAATAGAAGACCCGATTATTGAAAATTTTAATGCGATGGAGATTACATGGTCAGCAACAAGGCTAAAGAGCTTTTTACACTGTCGGCGAAAATACTACTACACCTATGAGAAGAAGCTAAAGTCAAAAGATGAAGATGAGATAAACGAGGGGCAGTTTCTACACAAGCTATTAGAGGAGCTATTTCGAGAGAGAGCGTTTTTTTTATCCGTTGATGAGATGAAGAGCGATATAAATAGACTGTTGGAGAAGTTACTAGAGAGTAATAGCTCTAAAATAACCTATACGAAGCTCTTATGGAGAGCCAAATTAGTTAAATTTATAGAGAATCAAGTTCATCACTTCAAGGCAGGGTGGCGAGTAAGCGAGAGAGAGAAACATCTTGTAGGAGAGATAGCAGGGATGCGATTTAAGGGAATCGTAGATAGGGTTGACCAAACTGATACTCATACGCTAATTTTGGACTATAAGAGTGGCTCTATCAAAGAGGCAAACCGAACCAAAAATTTAGAGAAGTTGACTGATTTTCAGATGAGCATCTACCATGAGCTTTTAAAATCAAAATATCAAAATATAGAGTTGGCTTTTGTGGAGCTATTTGGGAATGACACCCTAAGCTCCATTACACTTCTACAAGAGAAAACCAAGCTACTTCTAGAGCATATTACAGAGATAAAAGAGATGAAAAATGTGGTCGCCTCACGTTGTGATGAGGTGAGCCATTGTCAATATTGTGAGTTTACTTTGCTTTGTGAGCGTGGGGAGTATCTTTAGAGACTGGCTTTGGAAGAGAAAAAAATATAAGGTAAAAATCAGCAAAAATAAGATAGAACCTAATCAACTATAATTAAACAAAAGGAAAAAAATGAGATATTTTATTAATTTTATTTTAATACCTCTTATTTTTAGTGCGTGTAGCATCAGCAAAGAGAGAGAAATATCTCCTATGTTATCTGTGTCTAAAAGCTCACTCTTTAGTGATAAGTATCGATTGATATGGAATAATGACCCTACCTCTACTATGACTATTGCGTGGAACCAGTACAACGGGGAAGGAGAAGTTCGTTATGGGTTGGTCTCTACGCGTGAAAACAAGACAGCTCCGAATCGGGTGGTGGAGTATCGTGGCATGAAAAACTGTTTTGTGCGATTAACAGGATTGCACCCTAACAATCGTTACTATTTCAAAGTTTGTACGGAGGAGCATTGTAGTGATACGATGTATTTTAAAACTGCACCACACAACAACCAAAGCTTTACCTTTGTGGCAGGGGGGGACTCTCGAAGTATTCCAAGAGGAAGAATACGGGGGAATATTCTCATTTCCAAAATACGCCCTCTTTTTATTGCTCATGGTGGGGACTATACCTCCCATGGAAACAGCAAAGAGTGGAGTAAGTGGTTAGAGGAGTGGCAACTTACCAAGAGCCGTGATGGAAGAATGTATCCTCTTATTGTAACACATGGAAACCATGAAAATGAAGACCGAGAGATGCTCTCTAATCTCTTTGATGTCCCCAACAAGGATGTTTACTACAAAATAAATTTTCCTCTACTCTCTTTATATACCCTCAATACCGAACTAGAGCCATCAGTGGGATATTATGATTTTAAAACAGATGACCCAAGTCGATGGAATGCTCAAAAAGCATGGCTCGAAAAGGAGTTATCAAATGATAGAAAACGGTGGAAAATTATCTCCTACCATCGACCACTTCGACCTCATCGGGCGAGTAAACATGAGGGGAAACTACGATATAGCGATTGGGCTTCACTCTTTTATAACCATCGGGTACAACTGGCAATTGAGTCTGATTCACATTTGGTAAAATATACCAAACCACTCAAACCTAACCCACTAGGGGATGAGGGATTTAGTGTAGATGAGGAGTATGGGACAACCTATATCGGTGAAGGGAGTTGGGGTGCACCCACACGCACCAATGATGATGATAAACCATGGACAATAGACAGTGGTAGCTTTTGGCAATTTAAACTTATAACCGTTGATAGTAAAAGTTTAGAGATACGCACGGTCAAATTTGGAGATGAGAAAACAGATTATAACCCCAATGGTGTAGAGGGAATTACACAAAAACAGCAAAATAGAACGCCAAAAATCATACCTAAAAATTTAGATTTATGGGACTCTAAAGTGGGAACTGTTTTAAAACTGTAGTCTTAATGTAAAAGGAGTTTTCTCTAAATCAGAACGCTCTATTTTACAGGAATACAAGGTATCTCCAAAATTACAAAATCTTTTTGAAAATAGGCTGTAATATGGTTCTGAAGGGCGAGTTTCTCTATCTCCTCATTACTTCTCTCTGCTTTTTTATCTGCTTTGACCATTAGCATCAAAATGGGATACTTTTTCTCT
>CAYVNI010000191.1:0-7091 GCA_964452815.1 uncultured Sulfurovum sp. | reverse complement strand
CTATTTTATCATCTCTAATATTTTTTGTACTTTTTGCATAGGATTCTCATCACGATAGATAGGTCTTCCAATGACAGGAAAATCTACACCCTCTTCTTGTGCCAACTCTATGGTGGCTACTCTCTGTTGATCTCCTGCATCTTCACCAAAAGGTCGAATTCCTGGACAAAGGGTCAAAAATGTATCAGAAGTAACATTTTTAATCGCTTTACTTTCAAAAGTAGAACATACCACACCATCTAATCCATTTTCATGACTCATCTTGGCAAACTGTTCTGCTTTTTCATCAATACTTTTTTCATATATAAGCGAGAAGTTCTTTTTATCAAAAGAGGTTAGAGCGGTTACTGCCAAAACTAACGGTCTATTTTCATAGCTGGAGAGCCTCTGCATTACAGTTTTCATGGCTACTGCTCCTGCACTTGCATGAATATTAAACATATCAACACCCAATTTAGCTATCTCTTCAGCTGCATCTGCCATTGTATTTGGAATATCATAAAGCTTTAAGTCTAAAAAGATTTTAAAATTAGGATTTATCCTTTTTAACTCCTCAATAAATGGCTTTCCATCACGAATATAGGCTCTAAAACCTACTTTCATCCATATATTATAAGATTTTAACTCCTCGGCTAGTTTCAAATTCTCACATGATGAGGGTAAATCCAAAGCGACACATAACTGCATTTTCAACCTTTTTGTTTTTTTGGATATAATAGCTTAATTTTTATAAACAAGGACTAAATGATTATGTTTGGAAAACAATCAAAACTGTACGAAATATCACAAGACACTATGGCAACATACAACTATGCAAAGTTTACAACAAGTAAAGGCATTGTGTGGGTAAAACTCTATGCTGAGGAGGCACCAAATACGGTGGCAAACTTTGCACACTTGGCAAATGAGGGGTTCTATAACAACCTGAAGTTTCACCGTGTAATCGCGGGATTTATGGCACAAGGTGGTTGTCCACACTCAGGACCAGAAGGAAACTCAGCAATGGCAGGAACAGGTGGACCTGATTGGGCGATTGATTGTGAGACTGATACAAGTACAGAAGCACACAGAAGAGGAACCCTCTCTATGGCACATGCAGGACCAAATACAGGTGGTAGTCAATTTTTTATTACCTTTGTACCAACGCCTCATCTTGATGGTGTACATACAGTGTTTGGTGCAATTGAATTGGATGATACAGAAAGCTTTTCTGTGCTTGACAATATTGAACAAAATGATGACATTATTAGTATTAAAGTAGTTCCTGATAAAAATTAACTGAGTATAAAACCTCAGTTAATTTCAAATGAAATTTAAAAAAAGCATAACATTACACAATTAATACATATTTTTGTTTTTTTGTGTTATACTATCTTTAAATAACTTTAAAGGTAGAGATAAATGATGAAGATATTATTAACCCCAGCACTTTTTTTAATGAATAAACTATCTTTTAAATTTAAAATTTTAGCCTCTATCTCTCTTCTTTTTTTTATCTTACTTTTTCCTTCACGTGATATTTTTAATAAACACCTTCAAGAACGAAATACCCAGAAACTACAACTTATAGGCTTAGAATATATGCAGATTACACATAAAATAATTAATGCATTACAAAAACATCGTGAGATTAGCCATATCTATCTAGAAAATAAACTAGAAAATAAAAAAGATAACCAAGAGCTTATTGAGGAGCTAAAAGAGCTAGAAGAGCTACTCTATCACAGAAAAAAATCTCTTCAAGATTATGATGCCGAGACCCTTAATATTTTAAGTAATAATCGTAACTTTGGAAATGCTTTAAGCCAATTTGAGCTTATTAGAGTAGCCAATCTTCCTCATCATATCTCACCACATGAGTTATGCCAAAAACATACTAATATTATAAAATCACTACACGCAACACTGCTTAATATCTCAGTAAAAACTAAATTTAACCGAAGCAATGACCCAAAGATTAAATATCTTGCAAATATGCTACAAGATAAACTTCTACACATCTATGAGTACACCGACCAACTAAAAATTTTAGCCTCAAATATCTCAGATACCATAGGCGAAAAGAATAAACATCATCTCTATCAACTTTCATCAGATTTAGCAAGATTAGAATCCAATTTAATAGACAATAATACAATGAGTAGTGTCAACAACTATCACACAATACAAGTGCTTACAACAAATGTCTCTGATACACTAAAACGATTGCTAAAAATATCAGAAGGAATTATCTTAAATAAAAATATAGATTATGATATCTCCTCATTTAAAGAAAAAACTGCTCTAGCGATGATTACGCAAGATGAATTGTATGAAAAGTTTATCTATGCCTACGGTGATACAATAAAAACATTACATAAAAAACTAGAAAAAAAACTATGGTATTCTCTTATTGGATTTATAAGTATTTTATTCATATCCGCCTACATTATAGTGGCATTTTATCAATCTATTACAGAAAATATAAAGAAACTTCAAAGAGCTTCTGAGATGATTGCCACAGGAAATACTAACATCCATTTAAATGTGGAGAAACAAGATGAAATAGGCAAGGCTCTTTTAGCCTTTAATATTATGAGTGATAAACTCAATAAAAATATCTCTTTTTTGGATGGATATAAACTCGCTATTGATAAGAGTAGTATAGTATCGAAAACAAATCTAAAGGGTATTATCACTTATGTTAACGATATGTTTTGTGAAGTCTCTGGCTACTCACGAGAGGAGCTCCTTGGTAGTCCTCATAGTATTGTCCGTCATCCTGACGTAGAGCCATCATCTTTTTATGATTTATGGGACACAATTCAAAATAAAGCAATATGGAAAGGCATTGTTAAAAACAGACGAAAAGATGGCTCCTCCTATATTGTTAATGCAACTGTTCTTCCTATTTTAGACAATAGAAAAGAGATTATTGAGTATGTTGCTGTTCGACATGATATCACAGAGCTTGAAGAGAGCAAAGAGGAGATAAAGAAACAAAGAGTAGATTTGTTAACAGGTCTATTTAACAGAAATCAACTCCTTGAAGATCTAAAAAAAGTTAACCGACCTATTATTTTTTATATTAATATTGATGATTTTTCAACTCTAAATGATTTTTATGGGGAAGATGCAGGAGATGAAATTCTCAAACGCATATCAAATATACTCATCAATATACATGAAGATACAAAATTTCAACTCTATAAACTTGAATCTGATCAGTTTATTCTACTCTTTGAAGAGAGATATATTAAACTAGATGACCTCTCTTATTTCTTTGAAAAAATATTAGAAACAATCGAGTTTAACATTAAGAACAACAAACAAAGAGATAAAAATCGTATTGCTATTTCAATTAGTGCAGGTGCGGCTACTTACAAGATGTCCAGTGATTACCAAAAACTTATACTTTTTAGCTCTATTGCTCGTAAAAAAGCACTACTTGAACATAAAAAGTTCTTACTATTCCAAGAGAATATGAGAAAACCTGAGGAGTATGCACACAATATTGAGTGGATAAGCCGTATCAAGAAAGCCATTGAAGAGGATAGAATCATCTGTCATTACCAACCTATCTACTCAAATAATGGTAAAAATAATATCAAATATGAATCATTAGTAAGGCTTATAGATACTGATGGAGAAGCTATTTCACCATTTTTCTTTCTTGATATTGCACGAAGAGCAAAACTTTATCCTAAAATTACCCAAATTGTTGTGGATAAAGCGTTTGAAACATTCAAAGATATGCCAAAAACTGAATTTTCTGTGAATCTATGTATTGAGGATATACTCTCTGAAAAAACAACAAATTATATCTATAATAAATTAGAGAACTACCCCAATCCTGAGCGTGTTATTTTTGAGATAACGGAATCTCAAGAAATTGTTGATTATGATAGAATTAATAAATTTATAAAATATGTCAAGCAATACGATGTAAAAATAGCTATAGATGATTTTGGTTCAGGCTATGCAAACTTTGAACACATCTTAAATATTGATACAGACTATATTAAAATAGATGGCTCTTTAATTAAAAATATTCACACAGATGAAAACTCCAAAGTTATTACCGAAGCAATTATAAATTTTTCAAAAAAACTTAATCGTCAAACTATTGTAGAGTTTGTTCATAATGAAGAAATTTTTAAAGTAGTCAAAGAGCTTGGTGCTGATTACTCACAAGGGTTTTATCTAGGAGTACCCGCCTTAACCGTAAAGTAAAGAGTCACTTTTTATTATAATCTCACAAAAAAAGCGATAAAGACGTATTCTAATTCTAAAAAGAGTAGAATACAAAATATATATATTTATATTATAGTATATAGTGATATCTTGATTAAAAATCTTTTTTTGTGAAGAAATGTTTAAAATGACTCCCTTTATTTCATAATAAAATAAACCTAAACTAAAACAAACACTTTAGATAGTATTATTAAAAATAATCATAAAAATTTTTATATTTCATACCTATTGATATAAGATTATCTGCTATACTTAATATATAGATTAATCAATAAGTTAATTTTTAGGGATAGTTTTTCTTTAAAAAACTTATTTTAAATAGGATAAATTGATGAAAAAAATTTGTACAATCCCAAAAATATTGTTAACTTTGCTGTTTCTCTTTAGTATACCCTCTTTTGCAGGAAGTACACTTGATTCAAATATTGCATACAATAAAGTATACCGTACTGACAGGATTGCTGACTCTTATCATTTTTTATTACTAGAAAAAAGTGGAAAATACTACCATCTTCATACCAATAAAACCAGTACCATTACCCCTAAAGAACTTAAGTCATCAAAAATTCTTAAAAACCTAGATAAAAAACAGTCATGGGGACAAGCTTTTGCATCTAAAGGTGATTTCATCCGAGAAAAAGGGAAAATATACACAAAACGCTACTGGGATAGGATTAAGTCTCTTTCTACAAAAAAAATTAAGTATTTAAATAAAACCTATACACTTCAATAAAAACTTTTCTTCTCCTTTTATGATTTTTTGTTACAATACTCCATCTATTTAAAATCATATAAGGAGTTTCATCTATGTATGGATTTCACCGAGTTGCCTCTGCCGTCAACATCACAAGTGTAGCCAACCCTACTAGAAACAGCAATGAGATATTTAAACTACTAAAAGAGTCTTACCTAAAAGATGTCTCCATTGTTGTTTTTCCAGAATTAACGCTTACAGGATACACTGCCTCTGATCTATTTCTAAGTCAACTTCTTCTAAAGCGTCAAAACAGTACGCTAGAAATACTCTTGGAAAAGAGTAAATATATATCAACTATTGCCATTATCGGTATCGCTCTACTCTATCAAAATCGTCTCTATAACTGTGCTGTTGTTTTCCAAAGTGGTGTGATACTTGGCATTGTCCCCAAAATTTTTCTACCCAATAAAAAAGAGTTTTATGAAAAACGACAGTTTGTTTCAGGAAAAGAGATAAAAGAACAGAGCATAATTTTTTTAAAACAAAAAATACCTTTTGGTGTAGACCTGCTATTTAGTGATAATAGGGAGTTGACCTTTGGGGTCGAAATCTGTGAAGATTTATGGGCGGTAACCCCCCCAAGTAATCAAATGGCAACCAATGGGGCAAATCTTATATGTAACCTAAGTGCAAGTAATGAACTCATCGGAAAAGCAGAATATCGCGAGGAGTTGGTACGCACACAAAGTGCAAGGTGTATGGGGGCGTATGTTTACAGTTCAGCAGGGGTAGGAGAGTCCACAACAGATACCGTCTTTGGGGGTCATGCTATTATCTCCGAATATGGCTCTACCCTTACTCAAAATAGCCGTTTTTCACTAAAAAATTCTCTGATAACAGCCGACATCGACCTAGAGCGTTTAAACTTTTTACGTCTCAATGAGTCCAGCTTCTCTGATGGTGAGACATCTAGTTTTAGAACCATATCCATATCCGCTACCCCACATATAAAAGAGCTTAACCGCTTTATCCCCTCAACCCCCTTTGTCCCCTCTATCTACCAAGAGAAAAAAAGCCGTTGTGAAGAGATAATCAATATCCAAGCCCACGGACTTATCAAAAGAATGTCTCATACTAAGATAAAAAAAGCGATTATCGGTATCTCAGGAGGACTTGATTCCACCCTGACCATACTCTCAACCCACAAAGCCTTTAATATTATGGAATGGGAAAATACCAATATTATCGCCATCACCATGCCAGGGTTTGGAACTACCTCACGTACCAAAAACAATGCCGTAGAGCTGTGTAACGCTTTAGGAGTCACACTTAAAGAGATTGATATCACCAAGATATCCCTAGCCGAATTTGAAGCGATAGGACATGATCCTGCCGAACTCTCCATCACCTATGAAAACGTCCAAGCACGAGCAAGAACCTCTATCCTCATGAATACAGCCAACCAAGAGGGTGGCTTGGTCATAGGAACAGGAGACCTAAGCGAAATAGCCCTAGGATGGAGTACCTACAATGGCGATCACATGAGTATGTATTCCCTAAATTCAGGTATTCCAAAAACACTTATTAAATATGTAATAGAGTACTACAAAAGCAATCAAAAGATAGCTCATATCATAGATGATATCCTAGACACCCCCATTAGCCCAGAGCTTCTACCTCACAATAATGACGAGATAGTCCAAGAGACCGAATCCATAGTTGGTCCATATGAGCTACATGATTTCTTTTTGTACCATTTTATAAAATATGGAGCAACCCCACAAAAGATTCTATTTTTAGCCAACCACGCTTTTGATAACTATGATAAAAAGACAATTAAAAAATGGCTCAAAAAGTTTTTATGGAGATTCTTTACCCAACAATTCAAACGTTCCTGTATGCCAGATGGACCAAAGATAGGAACTATATCACTAAGTCCAAGAGCAGATTGGAAGATGCCAAGTGATGCTAATTTAGATATTTGGTTGGAGGAGTTAGAATAGAGTGAACTTACAATCCTTTATCCAAATGCCAATAGTAGATATTATACCCAAAACCTGCCGAGAAACATCCCATCTCATCAAAAAATTTAATGGTAGAGGGGACACTATCATGCCCTTTTAAAATATCAGTTTTTTTGCCACTTGCCACATCAAAAAGC
>CAYVNI010000190.1:0-2743 GCA_964452815.1 uncultured Sulfurovum sp. | reverse complement strand
AAAAAAACATGACAGCCCCAACGCAGGACACCCCATCTCAGCCATGGCTCTGGCCATTGGGGTAAAGCTTGGTGGGGATACTGTCTATTTTGGAAAACTAAAGAAAAAAGCTATTTTTGGAGAAGGAAGAAGAGAGATAACTAATGAAGATATAGAAAAAGCTCTCTCTTTTAGGTGGAGGTTTGATTTCTTTTTGGTTGTTATTTTGGGATTGGGGATAGTGAATTGTTAGAAACTTTTAACTTATTTTTGATATTAAAATAGTCTAAATAGCCTTTTATGTCTCTCTCTAGTATCGAACCATTGATATCCAAACGCTTTTTCATTGGAAATTTTAAAAAAAACTGTTTGGGCATAATAGAGTTTGATGGGGCTGGTTTTTTTAGATATGCCAATATCCTCTTTTGCATCTTTTTGTCGGTACTGTAACGCATAAGATAGCGTCTGTAGATAAGCTCACTGGGGATTTTTTGCTTGGTGTGGCAGTTAAGACAGCTGTTTTTTAGAGCGGTTGATGGCACAGTTGTTGGATTTGCTATGGCTATTATGGTGGTTGTAGTTATTATGAGAGAGAATTTTATTGCCATGTTATTGTTACCTCTGTTCCTTCTTTGTATATTGAATTAATGGTGAATTCAAAACCATACTCATTGACCACTTGACCTACGATATCCAAACCGATTCCAAACCCACCCTCACTTTTATTGGCTCGGTTAAATCTCTCATGGATTTGGTCTAAATCCTCCTCTTTGATACCGATACCATTATCTGATATATAGAGGTTAAGTTGATTTAATATAATTATAATTTTACCATTTTTTTGATTATATTTAATGGCATTGGAGAGAAGATTGTCTATGAGACGTAGTGCATCATTTCTATCTATATCAATAATGACATCTTCAGATATTGACTCTTTTAACGCTAAAGATTTTGTTTCAATCATGCTTTGAAAATAGAGGAGCCTCTCTTTGAGTAGGTAACCCATATCCACAGGTTCTACGGCTCTGTGATAGTTGTGATTTAGTTTGAGATAGGTAAGATCGTCATAGAGTCTACTTAGTGTTTTTGAAGCAATTTCAATACGTTTCATCTCCTTTTTTGCCTTGCAATCATAGAGGGTTTCAATAAGCTCTATATTGGTTAGAATTGTACTGATAGGGGTATTTAGCTCATGGGTAGTATCCTCTATAAATCGGTTGACTCGGCTCATGGACTCTTTCATAGGTGAGGTAAATAGTCTGCCCAAAACAAGAGCCAACAGGCTAAAAAACAGACCCGCAATCAAGAGGAAAAAAAGAAGTGTTTTTTGTAGTTTAATAATTTCTCCATGCTCTATCTTTTGGCTTACTAACACGTATTTAGCCCCCAAATAGTATGGTTCTAGCTTAAAAAAGTAGAAGAGATTATCATTTTTTATATAAGACTCTTTTTCCCATAAAGGTTTGGAGGGGTTAAAAGAGCCAAAGATATAATTTCTGTTGCTATTATAGATGGCAGAGAGAGGATGAGAGGGGTAGATAAGTGGAGGGTTAAACTGTTCATGAAGTTTCCGTAGTTCTTGTGATATTTGGTAGGCTTTGCTTTTTAAAGTGTCTCGTTGGGTATCTAAAATATTATGTTTTTGATAGTGATAAAGGATAAGGGTGGCACTAAAAAAGAGTAGAAAAGTAGAGCTTAGATAGATGGTCAAAAATCTAAAAAGGCTTCTTTTCTCACTGACTAACATAGCGATATCCCATATTTTTGATGGTCTCTATGGACTCTTTTCCTAAGTGTTGACGGAGAGTATTGATGTAAGCTCTAAGACTCCCTTGACTTGGATTTTCATCATATGACCATACATTCTGAAATATCTGTTCATAGCTTAAGAGTCTATTTTTCTCTTTTAAAAAGAGTGATAAGAGGGCTAACTCTTTATTTTTTAAGGGAATTTTTGTGCTGTGATGGCTTAAAAAAACTCCTTTAATATCAAATTTATACCCCTCTCCTAAATCTATCTCTTTCTGTACACTTCCAAAGTGTCTTTTTAGGAGTGCTTCAACTCTTGCAAGTAGCTCTTTTAGAGCAAATGGTTTACGAATATAATCATCACACCCCACATCAAACCCTCGTGTTACATCATCAACAGCATTGAGAGAGGTGATAAAAATAGCAGGGGTGTTGTTACCGTCTGCTCGAACCTCTGCTAGAAAATCAAAACCATTTTGGTGTGGGACTTTGATATCTAAAAGCATCAAATCAACGGAGTTTTCATAGAGTATATCTTTCGCCTCAAAGGCATCAAAAGCAGAGAGTACGGTATATCCCCCATGCTCTAAAAACTGCTTAATGGTCTCATGAAGGGGTAAATCATCTTCTAGTAGTAAAATATTTGGTTTTGGCATGACAGTTCTCGTTTTATTTTATAGATATTATATCAGATGGGCATGAACTCACTGTGAATTTATGCATTAAATGGGTATTATTGAGGATGAAAAAACAGATATGGATTGCCACACTTCTCTATACTACTTCAATACTCTATATTTTAGGGGTACTCTATACACTCCTAAAGAGCCAAATATCACCAATCGCTATTTTTCTGTTACTGTTAATTCTCTCTTTGGGTTTTGGCTATACATTAAGTAGTTATATTCTTAGTAAAAAGTTTAAGATAGATGAGAGCCTTCTTCATTTAACCAAAGAGATACTTCATGAGCTAAATATTCCTATTTCGACCATACATGCAAACACTACGCTC
>CAYVNI010000189.1:0-2518 GCA_964452815.1 uncultured Sulfurovum sp. | reverse complement strand
GGTATTGAGATAAGGGTCATGTGTTTTAAAAGGCAAAATACTCTCCTTGTATAAATATAAACTTAAAATAATATTTTATCATAAAAAATAAAGATTTAGTTTATATTTTCATCTAAATTAGCCTATAACGTGGAATAGGGTAAAATTCCATTATATAAAACAGAAGGTACTTTTTGAAAACACTTACTATTATAGATACTTTTGGCTTCTTTTTTCGCTCCTATTTTGCACTTCCTCCTCTTCGCAACTCGGATGGTTTTCCCACAGGTCTTTTGACAGGCTTTATTAATCTTGTAGATGGTCTACGGCGTGAACACAATACTGACTATATCGTTTTTGCACTTGACAGCAAAGGGAAAACATTTCGTAACGATTTGTATCCTGAGTACAAAGCAAACCGTGATGCCCCACCTGAGGATTTGACCAAACAGCTTCCTATTGCGATAGATTGGATTGCAGAGATGGGCTTTGCCAGTTTGGCAAAAGAGGGGTTTGAGGCGGATGATATTATCGCTACCTTGGCAAAATATGGGAAAGAGCAGGGGTTAAGCGTTCGGATTGTCTCTCATGACAAAGACCTCTATCAGATGATAGAGGATGGAAAAGTGGTGATGTATGACTCTATAAAGAGAAAAGAGATAACCACCCAAGAGTGTTTTGAGAAGTTTGGAGTTTATCCCAAAGATTTTATCAATTTTCAAGCCATCTTAGGAGACCCCTCGGACAATATTCCTGGGGTTAAAGGGATAGGAAAAGTAGGGGCGAGTAAGTTAATCAATGAGTTTGCTACTTTAGAGCGTATTTATGAGAATATAGAGAAGTGTGGAACTCCTAGAATCCAAAAGCTACTGTTAGAGAATAAAGAGAAGGCTTTTTTATCACGGGAATTGGTCACGATGAACCAAGGGGTATTTAAAGATTTCGATTTGGAGAGCTTTAGATTTGAAGATAAGAACTATCTTACCCCTCTCATAGATGATTTTGAGCGATTTGAGATGCGACAAGCACTTAAAAAAGCTATGGTAGGTGTGGATATGGATGAAAAAGAAGAGAGAGAGGATAATAATAAAGATGATAATAAACTCTCTTTTGAGGCAATTACACTGGATAGCAGAGAGAAACTGTTTGAGGTTGTTGAGAAGATTCGCTCTGATATGCTCGTGGCATTTGATATTGAGACAATGGGACTCGATACCAAAAAAGATAAAATGGTAGGGTTCTCTTTTGCTTTTGAGGATACAAAAGCCTATTATGTTCCTATCGCTCACGCCTATCTGGGGGTGACTGAGCAGGTGAGCATGGAGGAGGCGATAGAGGCGATAGAGAAGATATTAAACGCCAAAGTCATTGGTCAAAATCTAAAATTTGATTTGTCTCTTCTCTATTTTCAGCATGGTCTAAAAGAGGTGGATATCTTTGCCGATACGATTCTGATGGCATGGCTACTCAACCCTGGCACAAAAGTGGGCTTGGACAGTTTGGCACTGAAATTTTTTAGATATGAGATGAAACCTTTTAAAGAGATGGTAAAAAAGGGTGAGACCTTTGCCTCTGTCGATATAGAATCAGCTACTTTTTACGCAGGAGAGGATGCGTGGATGACCTTGATGCTCTATGGGGCATTGGACAGGGCGATGGATTTGGCCTCTTTGTCACATTTAAAAGATGAGGCAAAAAAGGTGGAGTACCCTTTTGTCAATACACTTATCGCGATGGAGCAACGGGGAATCAAACTAGACAGAGAGAAGCTAGAGTCTTTAAAAGAGATGTTGAGTGTTACTATTGTTAGGCTAACCCAAGAGATTTATGCGCTATGTGAAAGTGAATTTAATATCAAATCGACACAGCAGTTGGGAAATGTACTCTTTGGTCATTTGGGGCTAAAGGGTGGTAAAAAGACCAAAACAGGTTACAGTACCAATGAGGCAGTGCTAAGTTCATTAAGAGAAGAGCATGAGGTTATCCCTAAGATTTTGGAGTATCGCGGGGTACAGAAGATTCTCTCTACCTATGCAGAGCCACTTTTAAAATTGGCAAAACAGGATGAAAACAGCAGGGTCTATACCTCTTTTATACAGACAGGAACAGCCACAGGACGCTTAAGCTCAAAAGACCCAAACCTACAAAATATCCCTGTACGCTCTAAATTGGGTCGAAGCGTTCGTGAAGCGTTTGTGGCAAAAGAGGGCTATGGGCTTTTGAGTATCGACTACTCACAGATAGAGCTTAGACTATTGGCTCATTTCTCAAAAGATAAGGCACTGTTAGAGGCGTTTAACAGTGGGGTGGATATTCACATGGCAACAGCTGTAAAACTCTTTGGAGAGGAGGAGGCAGAAGAGAAACGAAACTTTGCCAAATCGGTCAACTTTGGACTCCTCTATGGAATGGGTGCGAAAAAGCTCTCTATTGAACTGGGCATTACAAGTGCCGAAGCCAAAGAGATTATCTCTAACTATTTTTCTTCATTTCCCACGGTAAAGAACTTTTTATTTAAAATACAAGAGGATGTAAAAAA
>CAYVNI010000188.1:0-5111 GCA_964452815.1 uncultured Sulfurovum sp. | reverse complement strand
TTTTTGGTTTATCTTCTCAATAGCTTCTACAATAACATCATAGTTTTTAGCTCCTGATTTTCTTCCCAGATAGAAAAAAAATGGTTTTTTGCTATTATAGAGTTTATCAAATGCGTGGGTGGAGATATTGGTATATTCAGAAGCCTCTATCCCACCCCCTGGTACTTCAATGGATTTGATATTTAATTTGTCATAAAACAGAGAGATGGAGGTGGTCGGTGAGGCAAATACCCCATCAGCGTGTTGCATCGCTTGGTAGTAGCTTTTCCAGTGATAGAATCGGTCATCAAAATGCATATGGGTAAGCAGGGTATAGGGGATGTCATGCTTTTGTGCATATTTGGAGGTGAGGGTGGTGGTGGCAAAAGGGATACTGTGTCCAAGAAGAACATCAAAACTTTTTGTATTTTTATCCAAATAACTCTCCAAATCAGGTGAGTTTAATCCTCTGTTTTGTTGAAACATCTCATCTATATTGGACTCTCTTTGATTGGCAATATTTATCATCTCATCAATATAGGTTGAGAGACGGTGTTCTCTTAGAAACTCTGCATATCCATGGGCTAAATCCAATGCTTTATCGTCCAAAATAATGGAGGTGATACATAGACCCAAGGGACGAATATCTTGGGAAACATGACCACTGGTGGTTTCTAGGGTTAGTACGCCATTGGTTGGAATGATAAGCTCAATTTTAAATTTTCCATTTACGGTTTGCTCTTTTACTCTTTTGTCATCAAGAGTAATTGTAATTTGTTTTTTTGAAACTGTAAACCCTTCTATTAGAATATTTTTATGATTCTTAATATAAACTTGGGCTTTTGAGCTTGACCATATCTGAGTAGAGTTTTGTAGTCTCTCTGGAAAATTCCACCCACCCAATAGAAGGGAATGTTCATAAATATCCAAAAATCTATTGGCACTCTCTATGGACTCCCTAATCCACTCTTGTATTAATAACTTTGAATTTTTATATTTATTTCTATCATCTAACTCACTGTATTTAAATTTTTTAAAGGTAACATTTTTAAATTGATGCTCTAATCTATTTGTATTTCGTGTTGCTTCAATTGAGAAGTGATACTGATTTTGTATGTTATATGCATCCAAATAGGCGACTGTAATATCAAACTTATCAAGTCTGTCAAGAGCTTTTATCAGCTCATACATATATACCTCTGCACCACCCAGTGGAGGGGTTGTAAAACGATAGGTGACAATAAGAAGCTTTTTACGAGAGATGCCATAGACTTTTTTATCCAATATATTTTTGTATTTTTTTGCCAAAATCGACCACTCAACATTTGATGTTACATAGGCGTAGGCGTTTTGACCCAAACTCTCTGATACTGTTTTGTCATTTTCTAGTTTTTTAATATTTTCTGCAAACTCCTCTATCTCACAGATAATCGCCTCTTTGTTGTGGGTAATATCGTATCCTCTTGCTCCAAATTTGGTGGTGATGGTGGGTGTTCTCCACGAGAAGTACTCTGCCAGTTTTAAGTTTGAACCTGAACCTCCAAACATAGGATTAATGGCGATATCGGCAATAGAACAGAGTGCATTTTTGTACTCAATGTCCAGTTTACCAAAAAGCAGAACATTGTCGAGTCTCTGTCTAAGGGAGAGTGATTCACAGACCGTACCGATGAGTATAAAATAGCAATTTTTGAGCTTGGGAGCCAAGGTATCTATAATATATTTGGCAGAGTCTATATTGGGCAGATGCGCACTGCCTATAAAGAGAATGGTGGTATGCCCTTTGAACATCTCTTTTATGCCGTTAAAATCATGACGTTTCTCAATAATATCTACACCATTTTTGATGGTGACAATGGAGGGGGTATCTGTTCCCCTGTAGGCGTTTAACCCCTTGTTGTCATCTTTGGAGACAGAGATGATGAGGTCACTCTCTATGCAACTGTTTGACTCTACTTTTTTAGCCTGTTTGATGAGCATATTGTATTGAGGATGCTCTTTTAACATCTTCTCTTTTAACTCTAATTCATGGTTTAAACTCTCGTGTACAAGGAAGTTATGGTTGGTTTTAGAGAGGGCTTCATACATATAGGGGTGACAGAGTACGGTGATATCAAATGTTGGAGCCAACGCCTCTACGGCAGATAAAAAAAGTTCATTTTTACCAATCATATAAGAGCTAATAATATCGTTAGCAGATATATTATGTTGAAGATTTATTCTGTTATTCTCTTTTTTATGCTCTTTTGTCATGGGGAAAGAGAGTTCTAAAAAGTTGTCGGTTATCTCTTTTTTTGAGACAGAATCTTCTCTGTTGAGACAGAGCATTACCACGCTATAGGCGTTGGATAGTTTGCTATAGAGCCTATTGATACGAATCTCGCCTCCACCAAAAGGGTTGGATACTTCAAAATCGTTAAGCAGTAGAATGGTTTTCTTTTTGCTTGGTACTATTTGTTGAAGCTCTTTGTCTATATTTTGTGCAATATTTTTCCAATCAAACGTCTTATTGACATACTCTTTTGAGGCGTGGGAGATTTTCTCCTTTAGTGGTTCATCTTCGATTAAGCTGTTTATCTGTTGATGAAAATTCTCTTTGTCTGCGAGGATAAAATGTTTGGAGTCTTCGAGTTCAATCCCTCTTACCCCAACATCTGTAGAGACCATAGGAATCCCCATAGAGAGAAATTCTAGTGTTTTTAGGTTGGTTCCTGCCCCACTAAACATAGGATTAATGGCGATATCAGAGGTTTTAAAAATATGCTCTTTTTTCTCTTCATCTACTCTTCCTAGCAGTTTCAAGTTTGGGAGTGTGGAGCTAAAGCTATCGCCACAAGACCCTGCGACCAAAAAGAGAACATCAGGAGCATTCGGAGCCAACTGCTCAATGATAAACTTTACCGCCTCTAAGTTGGGTGGATGACCACTGCCGATAAAGAGTGCAGTTTTTTTGATAATGGTCTCATCTCTGGTTAAAAAATCTTCAGGATTTATGCCATTGGGTGCGAGTTTAATGTGTGAAGATGGCACCTTATAGAGCTCTTGAAATTTACGCTTCTCTGTGGTGGATGTTGCAAAAACAATTTGAGCCTTAGAGACCAACTTCTTTTCAAGTTGAAAGATAAAATCAAGATGTTTCTTGGCATGTTCTCCACGGTACATCTGTGTTAATAGGTCATACTCCAGATTATAACTGTTGTAGACCCTTGGTTTGTTATCCATTCCAAAAAAGAGGTCATAGTTTAACATATAGGGAGAGTCATGGATAATGATATCCGCATCGGGGTAGAGTTTTAGATAGTGGCGATGGTACTCGTTTAAAAAATCAGCACTGTAGGCACAGCTGAGTGCTGAAAATTCAGAAGAGAGGTTCTCCTCTTCTAGTTTCCAATGAATTCTATTGTGTATCTCCTCTTTGGGGATACGATACTCTCTAAAGGAGCTAGAGTGTTCGACTGTCTCTATTTTAGCATCGTTATTAGTAGGTGAAAGCAGGGTAATATCATAATGGTTACTTAGGTGTTGATAACAATAAAAATATCTAAGCTCTCCACCACTAGAAGCAGGGGTAAATGCTGGGAAAAAATTTAATACCAATATCTTTTTCATCGTTTATATCCTATGATGGAGTAGTCCATCTCATTATTAAAATGTTTTTCTAAAAAACTGTTTTCTATGCTGATGGGGTTATGTTGAGCATATTTGTGTAGTCGTTTTATCTGCGTATCTTCAAAACCACAATACTCAACCAAAAATTGGGTGGTGGCAGGAACCAGTGGGTTAATGTGGGTGGGGTCGGTATAGAAGTAGTGTGCTGATACCAATAGGTTTTCAGGATTTGGTGTCTCAAAGATAATCACCCCCCCCTTTTTTAGTACCCTATGGCACTCTTTGTACATACGCATAAGCACATCAAAGGGAAGATGTTCGATAATGTGAAAACCTGTAATCATAGAGAGACTCTCATCCTCTAGTGAGGTGAGATGTTCGATGACATCTATATTTTTGGTATCGACTCCAAAACTTTGAGAGAGAGATATCATAATGGCGTTTAAATCTATCCCTTTTGCACTATAACCCTTCTCTTTTAAAAGTTCCAACCACTCCCCTCTACCACAACCAACATCAAGCACCTCTATCTCTTTTTTCTCAAATGGCA
The DNA here is from genome assembly GCA_964452815.1 of uncultured Sulfurovum sp. Taxonomy (GTDB): domain Bacteria; phylum Campylobacterota; class Campylobacteria; order Campylobacterales; family Sulfurovaceae; genus UBA1140. The sequence continues at coordinate 973 of CAYVNI010000188.1, read as the reverse complement.
GTGCTGACAGATAAGGAAGATAGACCTCTATTCGACTTTTTATATCGGCTCTTGTTCCTCTAAATTTATCTTCAAATGCCACATAGAGTGCATCAAATCGGTTCCCCTCCTCTTTTATAAGCTCTTTGACATCTATTTCGATAGGGAGTCGTTTTTTGGCTTCATCTATGAGCTTCTCTATATTGCTGGTGGAGATTTTCATATATGTTTTGGCATAGTTAACCGTCTGTAGATACTCTTTGAATTGTATGATATCTGCTTTTGTATCTAATAATTTTTTTAGTTGTGCAAACTCCTGTTGCTCTACTTTATTACTCAGTATCACCCCTTGCCGATTGAGTTGTAACTCTTGCTGATTGAGTTGTAACTCTTGCTGATTGAGTCTATTGTCCTGTGCCTGTTGTCCTGACATGGATTGGTTTTCTAATTGGTTAAACCGTTGGACAAGTTTTGGTAGTCTCAATAGTGTAAAGAGCATTTTTGTGAGGTAGCCCACCACGGGTAAGGAGTAAAGTATGGTTAAGAGATATCTTTTTTTAGCACCCTCTATGATAATATTTTGATCTCTTCCCTCTTTTGAAAAATGTACTCTGGTGATAATCTCTGTTTTGGATAATGCACCACTGCGTAATAGTGGCAGGTATCTATTTTTCCCATCGGGATCAATGTCTCTATTTAAAAGTAATGTATAGAGATTCTCAAGAAACTCCTCATCGTGATATTGTATAAAATCATCTATTTTATAGACATAATAACTTTTGTGTATGGTGAGATTGTTTTGAACAAAAGCCACCACCCGATAGAGTCCTTTTCGGTGTAGATATTTACCTACTCTTTTTGCAAAATTATAAAATCTGTTTACTTTTTGGTTCTCTTGTAGAGTGAATGTTAAGCCTGTATTGCCATTACTCTTTTTTTTTGTGCTATTGCTTGTCTCTATCTCTTGCTCTAGTCTCTCCAAAATTTTATCAAC
>CAYVNI010000187.1:0-6104 GCA_964452815.1 uncultured Sulfurovum sp. | reverse complement strand
CAGGTAGTAGAGAACTCTTCTGATGATGAAGAGCCAAAGGGAGCCGCAGGAGTTCCCTCTTTAAATGTGTTACGAGGAGAAAATCTTATCAATGTAGCTGTTCTAACAGTACGCTATTTTGGGGGAACAAAGCTTGGTATTGGAGGTATGGCAAGGGCATATGCCAGTGCTGTTAAAGCAGTTGTTGCTAATTCTAATGTTGTTTTATATGAAAAGATGTTATCATTGCAGTTCAGCACCACCTATAGCGATATTCAAAAAGTAGAATATATTTTAAAGAAATTAGAAATCTGCGAGATAAAACGAGAATTTTTACAGGATGGTGCTACTTGGAACATAACTTCTACCCAAGAAAAATTAAATCAATTCAAGAGAGAACGTGAATGCATGAGATAGTAAATTATATAGTAGAATTGGTAGGTCAATTTGGCTACTTAGGAATATTTATCATGATGTTTTTGGAGAGTACCTTTTTCCCCTTTCCCAGTGAAGTGGCGATGATACCAGCAGGTATTTTAGCAGCAAAAAGTGAGATGAATTTAGTTATTGCTATTTTGGTGGGGACATCAGGCTCTCTTCTTGGTGCGTTGTTTAACTATTTTTTAGCTCGTAAATATGGTAGAGTAGGGGTTTTAAAATTTGGTAAATATTTCTTTTTTACCGAAGAGAAGCTTCAAAAAATGGAGAAATTTTTTGTGGCTCATGGCTCTTTCTCTACTTTTGTAGCACGTCTTATTCCAGGGGTTCGTCAACTTGTCTCTCTTCCTGCGGGATTGTCGAATATGCCTCTCAATAAGTTTACACTACACACAACACTTGGTGCAGGTATATGGGTTACAGTATTGGCTCTTTTGGGATATATCTTAGGGGAAAATGAGGAGCTGGTCAAAGAGTATACGCATCAAATTGTGCTTGTAATGCTATTTTTTATTATGATTGCTACTTTTTGGTACATTTTAAAACAGAAAAAGAGATTAAAGTAATCAAAAAGATTTAATATTAATGGTTAATATTATTAAATATCAAAAATATCTTAGTATTTTAATGTTTATTTAGGTTATCTGTTAAATTTAATAAAACTTTAATTGTGAAAAAAGTTAATACATCTTATAATAGATTAACCTTTGGGTAAATTTATTTTAGGAGTGTGATGATGAAAAAAATTGTTTTAGCAACTTCGGTTCTTGCATTATTGGTAGTAACAGGGTGTACAGGTACAGATGCGAAACCAGTAGTAAAAAAAGCTGTTGAGAAGAAGGTGGAGAAAAAAGTTGAAAAAAGGGTAGAGAAGAAAGTTGAAAAAAAGGTAGAGAAGAAAGCAGTTGAGGCATTGGGTGCGCCAACTGTTTCTGCCGACTCTATTATGAGTGTTGTCGCACCTGTAGCTACTGCTGTGGTTGCTCCTGTGGCAACAAAAGCTATTATTTCAGGTGTTGCTTCAAATGCAACTTCTGTGGTTGTAGATAAAGCCGTTGAGATTGCTGATGATAAAACGGGTGGTATTGCATCTACAGTTATTGAAAGTGTAAAATAATAGATTGAGAGTAAGTCTCTAATCTAAAGGTGCTGTATCTTAAATGATATGGCATCTCTTCTAAACCTCATAATCCCTCAACTAAACAAGCTATAATGTCAAAAAAACAAGGACAAACCAATGGCTGTAGACCTTTTTAAAAAGAAATTAAAATCATGGGATATGAAATCAAACTAAACTGTGATATGGGCGAAGGGTTTGGGGTATACTCCATGCCATTTGATAAGAAGATTATGCCCTATATTGACATCGCAAACCTAGCGTGTGGGTTTCATGCTTCTGACCCTATGACCATATACAAAAGTGTAAAACTTTGTAAAGAGCATAAAGTGAAGATTGGCTGTCACCCCTCCTATCCTGACCTTGTAGGGTTTGGGCGTAGAGAGATGGATTGTAGCCATGAAGAGATTGAGATGCTTATTCTTTATCAACTGGGTGCATTGTCAGCCATTTGTAGAAGTCATGAGGTAGAGATACAGTACCTGAAACCTCATGGAGCGTTATATAACAGTATGATGAGAGATGAGAATATCTTTAGAGTCATTGTAAAAGCAATGGCTAAATTTGATATAAAATTAAAATTGATGATTCTCTCTTCTGCAAAAAATGATATTTATAAAAAGATTGCTAAAAAAGAGAATATTTCACTGCTTTATGAAGTGTTTGCCGACAGAGCCTACACCAATGAAGGAAGTTTGGTCTCAAGGTCACAAGAGAATGCTGTTATTAGCGACAAAAAAGAGCTGATAGAAAGAGCCAAACTTCTTATGAAAGAGGGAATCGTCAAATCCATAGATGGTAAAAAACTAAAACTCAAAGCAGACACACTCTGTGTACATGGCGATAATAAGTCGGCTCTAAAGCTTATTAAATCGCTCTATAAACTTAAAAATGACCTTTAAAATTATATCTGTAGATACCCTTATGCTCTATTTTGAGCAGGTGATTTCAGAAGAGACTTTAGACCAAATTCAAGAGGTCTACAACGCATTAAGAGGTCTAAAAGGTATGGTTGATTTAACCCCCTCCTACTGCTCTATCTTGGTTCAGTTTGATATTTTTACCTATGACCATGAGCAACTGATAGATATCATCAAAGAGCAGACCATTAAGGGTGATAACCAAATAAAAAAACAGAGTAAATTTATTACCATTCCTACCAACTATAATAAAAATTTAGATTTGTTACGTGTTGCCAATCACAACAGTTTAAGCACAGAAGAGGTTATCGCTTTGCATACACAAATAACCTATCGTGTCTATGCCATTGGATTTATGGTGGGGTTTGCCTATCTTGCCACACTTGACCCCAAAATTATAACCCCCAGACACTCCACTCCACGCAAAAAAGTACCCAAAGGCTCGGTGGCACTAGCCGACAGACAAACAGCCATCTATCCACAAGCATCAGCAGGTGGATGGAATATTATTGGGGAGACCAAGTTTGATGATTTTCATCTCTTTGAGATAGGGGATAGGGTTCAATTTGAAAGGGTTTAAAGTAATCAGTAAGGGGATTTTTACCACGTTACAAGACAGAGGAAGAGAGGGATATAAACATTTAGGGGTCACCCAGTCAGGTGCAATGGATGAGTATGCTTACCTCTGGTCACAAAAGCTATTGGACAATAAAAACGCTAATGCGTTAGAGGTCATGGTAGGCTTAACGCTCGAAGTCCTCAAATCGACAACCATTGCGATTTGTGGTGCTGATTTAGATTTTAAGATAAATGGTGTCTCTAAGCCTATTTGGCAAACCTATTATGTAGAGAAGGGTGATATCTTATCCTTTCCCAAACGTCTCACTGGACAGAGAGCTTATCTTAGTGTAAAAGAGGGGTTTTTGATCAAACAGCTCTATGGGAGTTATGCCACGACACTAAAAGAGAATATTGGTTCTAAATTACAAAAAGACAATCTGTTGGCTTTTATTTCTCATGAAAAATGTCACACAAAACGTCTACAAAAAAAGTATATTCCAAACCACAAAGAGCCTTTGACCTTGCGACTTCTTCTCACTTATCAAAACGATTATTTTTCAAAAGAGGAGCAAGAGAAGTTTTTTAATGGTGCGTATGAGATAACTTTGGAGAGTGACCGAATGGGAGCAAAACTAAAAGGTGAGCCAATTACCCCAACCCAAGGGGGCATTATCTCCGAGGGAATCGCATTTGGTTCAGTGCAAATCCCAAAAGATGGACAGCCCATCATACTTCTAAAAGAGCGACAGACCATCGGGGGCTACCCTAAGATTGGCACTGTTTTAGCGATTGACTGTTTTAAGTTTTCACAACGCTCCATAGGAACGTGTGTAAGATTTGAGCCTATTACGCTTGAAGTGGCAAGAGAAGAGATGAAAAAGTTTAACTCTCTCCTCGAATCTGATAGGTAATATCACCAGCACCAAAAGCAGTGATAAGGTCTTCACGATACTCCACAATAATGTTGTTGTTTTGAATCACTTGAACCACCCCATCTTTACGGGTAATACTGTCTGCCATATGTAGTTTATAACGGCTAAAAGCCCCTTTTAAATCAATGTCAACTTCTATCTCACCTGCCGACCATATGGGTAAAATAACGAGTTCATCAACCCCCTCAAAACACTCTACAAAAGCTTGTAAATTGTCCAAAGTTCGGCTATATTTATGAGGTTGCCAAATAACATTAAGCTTGTTAAACCCCCGTAACTTTTTATAGGCCTGAAGCGATTGCATGGTCACTTTTATCTCGGTTGGGTGATGTCCATAGTCATCTATCACCACGCAATTTTCATGATTTTGCACAATATCAAAACGTTTTTTAATCCCTTTATAGTGAAGAAGATTGCTTCTAATGCTCTCAATATCTTCACCCATCTCCAACGCCCCCAAAATAGCCAAACCAGCGTCTAAAGCGATGTGATTACCAAAACCAAACACCTCAAAAGCACCATACTCTCTAAAGTTAAAGCGTGTATGTGGCTCACCATGAACCAAAACAAACTCGATGTTGGTAATCTCTTTGCTAGGGTAGAGTCTAATCGCCTCTATATCAAGAGAACCCAAAAACTCATCTTCTGAATTGATAATACGAATGGAAGCCAGATTTAAAAAGTTTCGATAAGCGTTATAAAATCGCTCCTCATCATACTCATAATACTCCATATGTTCAGGCTCAACATTGGTCACAATCGCCAAGTGAGGATTAGAATTCAAAAAGCTCTCATCACTCTCATCTGCCTCAAAAACCACCTTGTTGTTGTCAGCATAACGCACATTTGAACCAAACTCTTTTGAGATAGCCCCTATAAGGGCATTGGAGTTAGGGATAATAGACGACAACATCGCCGAAGTGGTACTCTTTCCATGTGCCCCTCCCACAGCATAAACCTCTTTGTCCCCCAATATAGTTTTAAGAGACTCTTTACGAGAAAGCAGTTCAATCCCAAGCTCTTTGGCTCGTTGGTACTCAGGGTTATTGGGACGAACAGCAGCCGAGTAGATGATTCTGTCCACACCCTCAACAGCATCTGCATGATGAGGTATGGTAATCTTAGCCCCAAAGTTCAGTGCCAAATCATTGGTAATTTCTGTCTGTTTAATGTCCGAGCCACTTATTTGGTGACCATCATTTGCTAAAAGTTTCGCCAGTGCCGAGAGACCAATGCCTCCTATTCCTATGAAGTGTATTTTCATTGTTTTGTTTTTTCCTTGTTTGTTTTATTTATATGATTTAGAATTTTTCAAGTTTAATCTTATCTCTCTTCTACTATTTCTCACACCAATAACGCCAATCTTCAATAATTTCATCGGTTTTTTTGTCACAATCAATTCCTTTTATCATGTCCAAAGGAATATCATAAATATGTTCATCTTTTTTCACTCCAACCGTAGCTATAAAATCATCCATACTTACTTCATCTTCTATTCTATCTTTTCTATTTTCGCTCATTTTAATACTCTTCTATTTTAATACTCTTCTATTTTAAATTTTTTACAAGTTTGAATAAAGACCTAAAAGAGATTCAAACTCTTCTCTTGGGTTTTTCCCATTCAATTTATTATTTAGCATGTTATTTAAACCTACATTTATATCCAATAAATCTCTTTGTTGCTCTAAACTATGATGAAGATAGGGCAACATCTGATTCATTGATGCCAAAATACCTCTATTGTCACTTTTTGAAAAAGTTATATTTTCCATACTCTCCAAAATAGGCTCAAACTGCTTCTGCTCAAATCCTGAATTGACTATTATTTTAAAAATATCCTCTCTGATGATTTCTGTAAAATGTTTAAAATCACTTGTCTTGTATCCAAAGAGATAAAACGAGAATAGTGTTTTATCGTTGGTTATCAAAATACCATATATCTTTCCATAATCAATTATATTAGAGTGCCAATTTTCAATGGCTTCATCTGTTTGCTCTTCTGTATTGTTTATGTTTTTTATTTTTAGTTTGTCTAGTAGTTTTTTTGTGCTTTTTAGGTTCATGTTTTATCCGTTATCACTTATCTTATGGTCTATCTCAAATCTCAAAACAAAAAACTCATCTTTTTCACGATAACCGAAGCATCTGTATTTTTGA
>CAYVNI010000186.1:0-5867 GCA_964452815.1 uncultured Sulfurovum sp. | reverse complement strand
AGTCTGGAGTTTTTGGCGTATTGGTGCAGAAGTGTTGTCTTGCCTGAACCTCTCCCCCCTTTAATCCCAATAACAGAGGCTTTGAAATCAATCTCTTTATAGAGAAATCTTTTAAAACTTGAACTCTTTTGAGCCAAAAATCGCTTGGATAGTTTCGATAATATTGGTATCATAGAGGACTCCTTAGTATAAAATCTATTTTATAGAAAGAGTGAGGAGTGTTAAGGAACGCAAATTAAATAACATCCATCTTTTTAGAAAATACAAAGCTTAGTTAAATCCCTATTCTGTCGAAGCTAAAGCAATTATTTCTAAAAAGTTTTGGGTTTTATTTAATTTGCGTTCCTTAGCTCTTCAAGAATTTCTAAAAACCCTTTAAATTGGCTCTGAGAGCAACATTAGGTGGGGTTAACTTAGGGCTTACGTTCTTGGAGGGGAATCTCTTTCTCCTTTCTCTTCTTTCTATATAAAATATCTGTTATACTTCTAAAAAAGTAGACATAATGCGTAAAGTATATAAATTTATAATGCTGTTGATAGGGGTCATTGGTCTATCAGGATGTATTCCTTCAGATAGACCAAAACCTTCAATCATCACAGAGCCAATTATTGCTCCCTCTCAAACTTCAAAATATGGTTATCCACCTCAACACTATAGAGAGACAATAAAAAGTTACTTCTCTAATAAATTAAAACGAGGAAATATCTCAACGTATACTTTTTCCAAGCCAAAAAGGGCTTTTAAACGTAAAGGACTCGCTTATGGTGGAGAGGTAGTATGGAGAGGTTGGTTGGTTGATGTGGCAGTTACAGCACGGAGCAGAACAGGTCGTATTTTGTCTCCTAAACCATACATGGTACTTTTTAAAAACTCAGTTATTATAGAAGATATTATGGGTAGTAAACATGCGTTATTAACAAGAGTTGGAGAGTAGGATGGCCAATTTTAATACGCATTTTATGGTCGGTGCAACAGCAACCTCTGTTTTGAGTGGAACACTTCTCTCGATGGAGATATTGACTCCAAATGAAGCAGTAATAGCGTTTGCTTTGGGTACATTTGGTTCATTGATGCCTGATATTGATTCTGACAACTCCAAGTCAATTGGAATCGCTTTTACCGTAATTTCTTTACTGATTACGACACTTGCTGTTTTTGTTAAATCCTCTGTCTACTCGCTTGTGGAGATGTTGTTAATGGCAGGGGGAGTGTTCTCTGTTATCCGTTTTGGATTGATTGTTATATTTCGTAAGGTTTCAAAACATCGTGGCATGTTTCACTCTATTCCTGTTGCGTTTATTTGGGGTATGGTTACAACGATTTTGATGCATTGGTTTTTTGATTTGAATACTCTTCTTGCTTGGAGTTATGGGCTAATGATGACATGGGGTTATCTTGTTCACCTGATGTTAGATGAGATATACAGTGTAGATTTGGGCAATAAACGGATAAAAAAATCATTTGGAACGGCACTGAAACTCTTTAGGATAAAGACAGCAAAAGATAGATTTCAAAACCTACTTATCTACTTCTCTCTCTTTGTTTTAATCTCCATCGCCCCTGATACTTCACTCGTCAAAGAGGCTCTTTTCAGTCAAGAGGCGTGGATGAATTTCAAAGATATACTACTGCCATATGATGGAAAATGGTTTTTTCACTAAAGGATAAAAATGATAATTTACGGAATAAAAACGTGCGATAGTGTGCGAAAAGCGATAAAGTTTTTTAAAACAAATGAGATAGAGTTTGAATTTTTTGATTATAAAAAAGAGCAAGTAGATGAGGCTAAAATCAAAGCGTGGCTAGAGCAGACAACCATTGATAAGCTTTTTAATAATCGAGGGACAAAATACCGAACCCTAAAACTAAAAGAGCTAAATCTCGACGATACAGGAAAAATAGAGTGGATGGCAAAAGAGAACTATTTGATAAAACGACCCGTGATTGAGTATGATGGTGGTTTGATTGTGGCGTTTGATGAAGAGGTTTATTCTGAAATATTTTCAAATAGATAAAGCCAAACACAAAAAAATCTTAAGTATCTCACTTCCTGCTGCTTTTAACTCCTTGCTTGATATGCTTCAAGTGATTACTGATCTTATAATGGTGGGGACTATTTCGGCTTTTGCTGTGGCTGCTGTGGGGGTTGGGTTGCAGTCTTTGATGTTGGTTTTTGCGCTGCTTACGCTGTTTCAGGTGGGGACGAATGCTTTGATTTCTCGGTTTTATGGGGCTAAAAAGATGAAACGTGCCTCTTTGGCACTCTCTACGCTGTTGCAGTTTGCTTTTTTTGTCTCTTTGGTGGTTGTGCCGTTGTGGTATTTTGGCTCTTCGGGATTGTACTACTGGTATGATACTGCTCCCGAGGTGACACTTTTGGGAACAGGGTATGTGCAGGTATTGACATTGATGATGCCGTTTATTTTTATGAAGTTGGTCTTTATTACGGCGCTGAATGCCACGGGAAATACCAAGACACCTCTTTATGTGAAACTGGTCTCTATTGTCCTAAATGTGGGGCTTAACTACCTGCTTATTTTTGGACATTATGGATTTCCAGAGCTTGGGGTGATGGGGGCTGGGATTGCTACAGTGGTGGTCAATATGTTGGAGCTTTTGGTCTATGTGTTACTTTATGTAAAGAGAAAAACTCCGTTTGTGCCGATGGTTCGGTTCTCTAAAAATCTGTTTCATAGAGCTTTGAAAGTAGGGCTTCCTGCCTCATTTGAACGAACATTAACTATGGGGTCGTTTACCTTTTTCACGACGATTATCGCCTCTTATGGGACAGGGGTTTTAGCAGGGTATCAGATTGGGTTACGAATTGAGGGGATTGCATTTATGCCAGGGATTGGGTTTACCATTGCTGCGATGGCATTGATGGGGCAGGGGTTGGGTGCTAAAAAGCCTGAGCAGTCGCGTGAAGATGTGTTGCTTGTGATGAAGTATGCGATAGGGCTGATGTTTTTTCTCTCCTTTTTTATGGTTTTTACCCCTGAACCAATGGTAACACTTTTTACCAATGATTCTCAGACGATAAAAGAGGCGAGTTTGTATCTCCAAATAGTGGGACTCTCTCAAATACCGTTGGCAATTAGCTTTGTACTCTCTGGGGCATTGCGTGGGGCAGGGGACAGTAGAAGAACGCTGAAAATCAGTTTGACCTCCTTGTGGTTCGTGAGGATTATCCCTGCTTTTGTGCTTACATGGTATTTTGAGGATATTATTTGGGTCTATATTGCGATGATATCCGATACTTTTGTCAAGGCATTTTTTATGTGGAGAGCATTTAATCAAGGGAAGTGGCAGAAAATTAAGGTCTAAATTCATACGCTCTAAAGGTTGTTTTGATATATTCTGAAATTGAAACTTGGTATAATAAGTTAAAACAAAATGGAGAGAGATTAATGAACATTACTATGCTTTATAGTAAACTGCACAGGGCTACAGTGACCGAAGCAAACTTGAACTATGTGGGTTCAATCACGATAGATGTAGAGTTGTTAAAGGCCTCTAATATGCGTGTGGGACAGAAGATAGATATTGTCAACGTTAATAATGGAGAGCGATTTTCTACCTATATTATTCCTGGTGAGGCAGGTAAAAAAGATATCTGTCTCAATGGAGCAGCAGCTAGAAAAGTACACGTGGGGGATAAGATTATTATCATCGCTTACGCTTCAATGAGTGAAGAGGAAGTGGATGTATTTCAACCAAAGATTGTTATCTTGAATGATGACAACTCAATAGCACAAGAGTTTAAAGGATTAGAGTGATGTTTGAAGGATTAGATATGAGTAAAATGGGACAGATGATGGAGGAGCTTCAATCAAAAGCCAAAGAGATGGAGGAGCAGTCTAAAAAGGTCATGCTTACAGCTAAAGCAGGTGGAGGGATGATTGAGGTGACAGCCAATGGTGGAGGTGAGATTGTTGATATTACTATTGATGACTCTATTTTGGATGATAAAGAGTCGTTACAGATTTTAATGATATCGGCTATGAATGATGTTATTAAGATGGTGGAAGACAACAAAAAATCACAAACTATGGGAATGATGGGTGGACTAAATCCGTTTGGAACGAACTAAGCTTAAAAAAATCTTTAACTTATTATTTAAAAAATAAGTTAAGATTAAATTTTATTTTTATATAATACATTAAGATTAAAAAATTAATAAATTATATGGAAGTAACTAAAATGAACAATAAAATATCTCTAAAACTTTTAACAATTTTCGCTTTTTCAGGGGAAATTTATGGAAAAAATACGCCTTTTGAACCTATTGGTTCTTTTTTGACACCACCAACAACGGACACAGTAAGTAGTTTTATGTTGACCCCAATGGAGCTGATAAAACCCTCCTCTTTTGATGCAAATATTATTATTGATTTCTCTATTGCCATGAACATTTTTTGGTTTTAATCTCTTAAATCTGACAGAGTACTTATATTATAAATAATAAGATGTTATTTATGCTATAAGGACTACTGTAACACTTAGTTACAAAGCATTCTTATCCCCTTTAAGCACAATCCTTCCACAATCTATTTAATAATTTTTCTGCTACTATAAACGTAATATTCTGCATTTTGTAGATATTTGTAACATATAATAACATCTCAACAAAGGAGTTAGAATGACTCATGTGATTAACAATCACCCTTATTTAGGTATATTTTTCTTGTTCATCGTAACGGTTGTCGCATTTAATGCAACCCTCTTGGCGGCAAGATTTGTAAGTAGAAAATTGGCAAAGCTTGATACGGAGAAGTTGAAGCTTACAATTTATGAGTGTGGACCAGAGGTTACCAAACAACCCAACACCATCTCAACACAGTTTTATTTGATAGCTCTTCTTTTTATCTTGTTTGATGTAGAGATTATCTTTATGTTCCCTTGGGCTATTGATTTTAAACTACTTGGGTGGTTCGGATTTGCAGAGATGATTCTGTTTATCGTACTCTTAACAATTGGATTTATTTACGCATGGAAAAAAGGAGCTCTTGAATGGCACAGCATCAAGTAAATTACGCATCAACTGGTGGTTTACCGATAGCATTGACTACGGCAGACCACTTAATCAACTGGGGACGAAGTAACTCACTTTGGCCTTTAACCTACGGACTCGCGTGTTGTGCGATTGAGATGATGGCATCAGGTGCTTCTCGGTATGACTTTGACCGTATGGGTACTATTTTTAGAGCGTCACCACGACAGTCAGACGTTATGATACTCGCAGGGACACTCTCTAAAAAGCACTCAGAGTTTGCACGAAGACTCTATGACCAGATGACAGAACCTAAATGGGTTATCTCTATGGGGTCATGTGCCAATACGGGAGGTATGTTTAATACCTATGCCACCGTACAAGGTGTAGACAGAATTATCCCTGTGGATATCTATCTGCCAGGGTGTGCCCCTCGTCCTGAAACGCTTCAGTATGCCATGATGATGCTACAGAAGAAAATCAGAAGAGAATCAGCAAACATGAACAATAACAGAAAACAGAATTTGAGGTTAGTGTAATGAGAAAATATGTACCAAAAGATAATGTACAAGCAAAATCTTACTATACAGATAGATATCATGTGGTTCCAACAGTCCCTACACAGGGGGTTGAATTAGATGAGCTTTTTACAAAACAACTGGAGGCTATTTCTTCTCAAATAGAGGTGAAATCTGCAAAAATTATGTTAGGTCAGATGATTGTTGAGATTAATCATGAAGATAACTATAAAGCGATAGAGATACTCAAAAATGAGTGTGGCTATGCGATGCTTTCAGAGATGAGTGCGGTGGATTATTTGGCAAAAGATGGGAATTTTGAAGTTTTTTATCAGATGTTAAATTTAACAGAAGCAAA
>CAYVNI010000185.1:0-27494 GCA_964452815.1 uncultured Sulfurovum sp. | reverse complement strand
ACCAAAAGAGATTGTAGTCGAGAGACTTAATTTTACCTCTCCAAAACTCTCAAAAAAACTAAATAGAATGCTTAGTAACTTTGGAAAAAATATAATAGAAGAGAAATTTGAATCAATCAAGGAGAGATATGGAATTGAAATAACGCAAATAAATCCAGCATATACAAGCCAAGAGTGCAGTAAATGTGGCTATGTTGAGAAAAAAAACAGAAAAAGTCAAGCGAAGTTTATTTGTGGATTTTGTGGGAAAAAGCAAAATGCAGATATAAACTCCTCTAAAAATATTCTAGCTAGAAGTTCTAGCTCATTGAAAGATATTTTTACTAAGAGAGCGTTTATTCTTGATAAAACGGTCAAAAATTTTATTGAGCGACATTTGGTTGTACTGCTTTATATCTTTAAAGATAGAGATTTAGGGAAGAGCAGTGGTTATACTCTATCTAAGATAAAGTATAAAAATAACTTATGCTACAATAGTTTAGCTAACACTTTAACCTCAAATCCCTATTTGACAAATTATCTGAATGGTAATTTTTTAGAAACTCATGAAGTTTCTAGGTGAGGTGAAACTTGGGATGTAGAAATATCATAAATGGAGCTAAAAATTCTGTTTTCTATGATTTTCTATTGAAAAAGGTACTATTATAAAACAAAATAAGGAATAGAGTGACAAAAAATATAACCCTAGCCCACGGAAATGGTGGCGAAGAGAACAATGAGCTTATTACCAAAATATTCTATAAACATTTCAAAAATGACATTCTATCAAAAAGTGAAGATTCAGCCATTATAGAGAATGGAAAATTAGCCATGAGTACCGATAGCTTCACCGTTAGCCCTCTATTTTTCAGTGGTGGAGATATAGGAAAACTAGCAATCTGTGGAACATGTAATGATTTAGCCATGATGGGAGCAAAACCCAAATATCTAACCTGTTCGGTGATTATAGAAGAGGGTTTTCCTACCCGTGAATTAGAAAAAATTGTACGAAGCATGAAAAAAGAGTTAGAGATAAATGGTGCAGTGGTAGTTAGTGGCGATACAAAAGTTGTACCTAAAGGGGCTGTAGATAAGCTATTTATTAATACCACAGGCATTGGAGAGATAGAGTATAGTGGAATTAGTGCTAGTAACCTAAAAGAGGGAATGAGTATTTTAGTAAATCGAGATATAGGAAGCCACGGAGCAACTATCTTTTCAGCTCGTGAGGGAATAGAGTTAGAGAGCAACCTAAAAACCGATTGTGCATCACTCTATCCTGAAATAAAAGCTCTAATAAAAAGTGGTATAGAGATAATTGCTCTAAGAGATGCCACAAGAGGTGGTGTTAGTGCTGTTCTAAATGAGTGGGCTAAAGCTTCTAATATCTGCATTGAAGTAGAAGAGGAGAAAATCCCTATTCAAGAGAGTGTGCAAGGGATTTGTGAGATGCTTGGATTTGAGGCTATGGATTTAGCTAATGAGGGGACTTATCTTTTGGCAGTTCCCAAAAGCGATGAGCTTAAGGCTTTAGAGATATTAAAAGAGACTCATAAGAGTGCAGAGATTATAGGAACGGTCTCTATGGAGTATCAAGGTAGAGTGATTATGAAGAGTTCTTGGGGGACTAAGAGGTTTTTGGATTTGCCTACTGGGGAGTTGTTGCCGAGGATTTGTTAGTCTAATCTATAAACAAACTTTTGTTAGATATAATTATTGAAAAATAACATAAAATAGGAAATATCATAAATGGGAATGAAGCTAGAGTACAATTTAGAGAATATTGGAAATATTGATAAAGCTTCTATTATAATTAAACCATTGACAATTATTGCAGGAGAAAATAGTACAGGAAAGACTTTTGTAACAAAAAGTCTTTATACTATTTTATCTCAAATCTATTATATTAATTATGAAATAGCAATTCAAGATAAATCTGTATTGATGGGAATGATGTTAAATTTAGATACTGCCTTTAAAAAAAATTTTCAAATAACAAATTTACAAAGTTTAGTTAAAAATTCAAATAACAATCCTATATTCCTAAATCTTTTTGATATTTGTAATGTTGTTATTAATAATAATAATATAAAAATTTCTTTGAATAAAAATATAAAAAAATTAAAAGTTAGTAATGTTATATTTTTTGATTCCCCAGTATATATTAAGATAAGAAAAGCTTTAGAAAAAAAGCCTTTACCTCGTTTAAATTATAATGGTCATCAATATGTAGATAAATATCTAAAAGGGTATCCTGAATATATAGATGATTTATATCATGATTTAGATTTAGAATATATAGATACAGCAGATTTTGATGAAATAAGTCAAGAGATTCAAAAAATAATATCTGGCAAACTTAATGTTTCAAGAAGTGGAGATATTCACTATACTGATAATCAAAATAATACAATTCCTTTGTCATTAACAGCAATGGGAATTAGTAATATAGGTTTAATAGATTTACTTTTACGAAACAATGTAATTAATAAAGGCTCATTTTTAATAATGGATGAACCTGAAGTACACCTTCACCCCGAATGGCAAGTAATCTTGGCTCAACTTCTTTATAAAATTGCAAAAAACGGAGCAAATATCATTATTGCAACGCATAGTTTAGATTTTTTGAAAGCATTTGAGAATATTTTAAGGAAAGAGAATGAAATAGCAGAGGATATTATTGCTATCAATAAAATGCCTTATGATGAGAATTTTTCAGAGAAAACAGAACTAGAAAAAGTAAGAGTTGTTTTAGATGATTTGAGTCGTCCTTTCTATAATCTGTATATGCAAGATTTCTAATGAGCCTTTTAAAATATAGAGAACAAATTCATACAGAGTGTAGCTTGGTGGGTAGACCAATTTTAAGAGTAAGAGCTATTAAAATAGATGCTAATGAAAAAAGTTTGAAACAGAGATGTGGATGTAGACATTTAAAGTCATGTGACTATTTTAAGCGAAAAAATGGAAAATTTTACTTTATAGAGATTTCCGATTTTCATGCTCAACTAGAAAATTTAAAACAAGTGCTTTCCGATAAAGAAGCTTCTAAAATTATAAAAAGTGAGATACGATTAAAGCTTTCGGAGACACTTCTTTTACACAATAAATTAAAAGAGAAATTTGATGTAAGGCAAAATAAAAATTTACAGAATAGAGCATTGTTAGCTGTTTGTAAAAATTCTATGGCTGATATAGTCGGTTTTGCACATCTTTCACGAGAGTTATCTAAACATTATTGTCCTGAACACTTTTCTGAAATTAAAATTATTCCATACATGGAATTAGAAAAGTTATCATCAATACAAAAGTAGTTTTCTTTGAAAGTTATACTTTTAGTAAGTACCTACAACTCCCTAACCCAAGCCATCCACACAGCCCTAAAAGACAAAGGCTACAAAGTAGACATAACTTACGCCATAAACCCAACTCAGATCCAAAAAGAGATAAAATCCTTTAATCCCCAAATTATCCTCTGCCCATTCCTAAAAAGCTATATCCCTAAAGAGATATATGAGAGCTATCCCACATTTATCTTTCATCCTGCTCCAAGAGGAGATAGAGGAGCGTATAGCCTAGATTATGCTATCTTTAACCAAGAAAAAGAGTGGGGTGGAGTTTGGTTAAGAGCCAATGAGCTTTATGATGGTGGAGATATTTATGCAGAGGATAGTTTTGAGATGAGAGAGAGTTACAAAGCCTCTATCTATCGTCAAGAGATGGTACGAGTAGCTGTAAGTACACTTGATAAGCTATTTAAAAATATCAAAAAGGGTAACACTACTCCACAGATTTTAAATCCTATTCATAAACCATTTACTCAAAAAATAAGAGCTATTGATTGGGAAAAAGATACCACAGATGAGATAATCAAAAAAATAAACTGTAGTGACTCCTTACCAGGGGTGCTTGATAATATCTTGGGGATTGAGTGTTATCTTTTTGGAGTTTGGAGAGAAGATAAATTTAGAGGAGAGCCAAAAGAGATACTCGCAAAGCGAGATGGTGCTATCTGTTTAGGTACAGTTGATGGGGCTGTTTGGATAACTCATCTAAAAGAGGTAGATAGATTTAAACTACCTGCTACTTATGTTCTAAAAGATAAAATCAAAGGGATAAAAGAGGATAGATTACCTCTACTTTTTGATAAAAGCTACAATACTTTTTATGAGACAAGCGTAGAGTTTAGAGACAATGTCGCCTATCTTTGCTTCAATTTTCATAATGGAGCAATGAGTACAGCCCAATGTATAAGGCTAAAGTATGCAGTAGAGTATCTAAAAGGGCAGTGTGAAGTATTGGTTTTAGTTGGGGGGATGGATTTTTTCTCTAATGGGATTAATCTAAATATACTTGAAGATAGCCAAAAACAGGGTGAAGATGGTTGGGCAAATATTAATGCTATTAATGACCTCATCAAATCTATTATCTTTGCTGATGAGATAGTTACTATCGCCTCTTTTGCTAGAAATGCAGGAGCTGGTGGGGTCTTTTTGGGGTTAGCTTGTGATTTTGTGGTAGCCAAAGAGGGGGTTGTGTTAAATCCTCACTATAAGAGTCTTGGACTAACAGGGAGTGAATATCACACTTATAGTTTACCAAAGAGAGTAGGGGAGGTTGAAGCTCAAAAACTCTTAGATGAGTCTCTGCCTATCTCTGTAGAGTATGCCCAAAAGATTGAGATGGTTGATGAGGTCTTTTCTCATAATGGTTATTATGAAAAGCTACACCAATTTGCAAGAGATAGATTTGATGAAGAGTTTATTTGGGATAAAGAGGAGTATTTAGAAGAGAATAGAGGGAAGATAGAGGAGTTAAACGAGAGAGAACTCCATATAATGTACCCTGAATTTTGGGACAAAGATAGCAGTTTTCATACATTACGCAGAGAGTTTGTTTGGAAAAATTGTCCGACCAAGACACCCAAAAGGTTGAAACTGTATAATATATAAAAAATGAATAGGTATTCAGATGCACGAATATAGCGTAGTACAAGCTCTTTTAAATCAGTGTGAAGAGGTAGCCGAGCAGAACAAAGCAACTACCATTAGTAAAGTGGTCTGTAAAATAGGGGTTATGAGTGGAATTGAGACTCATCTACTTCAAGTAGCATTTGATACTTTTAAAGAGGGGACAATGTGTGATAGGGCAGAGTTTATAATAAATAAGCAAAAATTAAAACTAGAGTGTCGAGATTGTGGTTATATCTATGAAGAGGATGAGATACGCTACTTTTGTCAACAGTGTGAAAGCCTAAATGTAAAAGTGATAGATGGAGAAGATATGTATCTGATGAGTTTGGAGATGGCATAATGCAAGAGTATTGGGAACTATATATGAAAAATTTAGAGGGGAAACCTGCCTCTATTTTGTTTAATGCAGGTATCTCTATGGATGTGGAGAACTTTAAATATATCTATCCTCAGATAGCCTTTGTAAAAGTGAAACTAAAAGAGCCAAATGAAAAAGGGTTAATTGGTAAAAATGAAGAGCAAGAGATAGCCTTTTTAGAAGATAAGCTAGAGGCTTCTTTAATAAAATTTCGTATTGGTAAGTATGTGGGGCGTGTTTTTAGTGATGGGTATGTGACTTTCTTATACTATCTACAGTTTACCTATAATTGGCAAGATTTTTTAGATTTTGCACTTGATGAACATGGCTCTTATGAGATGACCTCTGCTTATCAAGAGGATAGTGAATGGAACTACTATCAAAAGCTTCTCTACCCAACTGCTAAAGAGTGGCAGATTATCCAAAACCATAAAGTGTGTGATGCGTTGAAAGAGCAGGGGGATACACTACACCTAAAACGAGCGATTGAGCATAAACTCTATTTGCAAAGTGAGTATAAAAAGGCTGATTTGGTAGAGGCGTTAGAGAAGCAAGGGTTTACCATTGGTAACGCGTTGGTTAGTGAAAATGGTTTTAAGGGATTTGTGTTTTATCGGATAGACAGACCTTTTTATCATGATATAGATGCGCTTACACTAGAGTTAATTGAGATGGCAGAGGAGCATGATGCTTCTTATGATGGGTGGGAGACCTCCGTGGTCAAATTTTAGATTTAAATTTTCCGAACATCCCTAATAATCTCCTCTAAAGAGAGAATTGTTTCGTTTAATGTCGCCTCAATCCCCTCTTTTTTTAAGAACTTTAGAGCTACTTGGATATAGCTATTAAATGCCTCTTTTATCGTATCGCTTAAGGCAATGTCAAAGGTAACATGATGAGGTACCATCCCCAATATGGTTGCGTTGGGTTGTGGTTTTCCTTGGAGTTCTAGCATATCAAGACATTGTAAAACACCTATTTCATGCGCACCACCTGAATTGAGACCATGTCCACTAAGTTCCGTTGAGGGGATGAGATAGATAGAGGTGGGTTCATCGTCAAGTTGCAGGGCATCTAAAATAAGAATATTACTACTCTCTTCAAATATAGAGAAGAGATTAATCCCCTCAACACCACCATTAATAATTGTGATATTTTTGCTGAAGGTGTAGTTTTTTTTTAAGTAAGTGGTGGCATAAACACCCAATCCATCATCTTTTTGTAGTATATTTCCAATGCCTAAAATGACCATTTATTCTCTTTGTTAATTTATATGAGGACAATTGTACCTCTTTAAGCTTAAGTTAAACTTAATTTAAGTAAACATTAAGTTTATTATGGTATGATTCCATCACTAAAAGCCAAATGGCTCTATTTAAAACAAGGAAACAACATGAAATTGACATCTGTCATGAAACCTCATGAAGTGCAAAGAGATTGGATTCTCATTGATGCTGAAGGTAAAACTTTTGGTCGTATCTTAACAGAAGTAGCTACTTTTTTAAGAGGTAAACATAAGCCTTCATTTACTCCAAACGTAGATTGTGGTGATTACGTTGTAATTATTAATGCTGAAAAAGCTAAATTTACAGGTAACAAACTGGCAACAAAAGAGTACTTTACTCACTCAGGTTACTTTGGTTCTACTAAAAGTAAAAAACTTGGTGATATGCTAGAGAACAGTACAGAGAAACTTTATAGACTATCTGTAAGAGGTATGCTTCCAAAGACTACTTTGGGTAGAGCAATGCTTAAAAAATTAAAAGTGTATGTTGGTTCAGAGCATCCTCACACAGCACAAATCAATAAAGGAGCATAAGAATGGCAACTATCTATGCAACAGGAAAAAGAAAAGCAGCGATTGCTAAAGTTTGGTTGACTCCAGGTAACGGTGAGATGACCATCAATGGTAAATCATTAGATGAGTGGTTGGGTGGACATGAGACACTTAAGATGAAAGTTAGACTTCCTTTAGAAGCTACCAAACAACTTGAATCAGTAAATATCGTAGCCAAAACACTTGGTGGTGGTTACTCAGCTCAAGCTGATGCTGTTAAACATGGTATTACAAAAGCACTTGTGGCGTATGAAGAGTCTTTTAGAACTATTCTTAAGCCTATGGGTCTTATGACACGTGATTCACGTGTTGTTGAGCGTAAAAAGCCAGGAAAGAAAAAAGCGAGAAGATCTCCACAGTTCTCAAAAAGATAGTCGGTATTTATCTTTTACACTTTTACGAGAGATTTTTTCTCTCGTAAAACCTCTTTTTTAATAATCACTCTTTTTTATCACACTCTTTTTGGCTATAATTCCCCTATTAAAATTTAATCACATTGAGGAATTATGTTTACAGGTCTAATCCGAGAAATTGCCACCGTTAAAAGCTATCAAAATAATATTCTAACCATCAAATCAAAACACAAAGCAAAACTGGGTGACTCTATTGCCATCAATGGTATCTGTCTTACCGTGATTAATGCCCATGATGATGGGTTTGATTTGGAACTTGCCGATGAGACGCGTTCTATTATTGATGACTCTAAGATATCAGGTGAGGTGCATCTTGAACCTGCGATGCAACTGAGTGATAGATTTGAGGGGCATATTGTTCAGGGTCATGTGGATTGTATTGGAGAAGTGACGCATATGACCAAGCGTGAGAATGCAACTGATTTTATTATCAAAGTAGCACCCAAATATATCTCCTATATTATCCCCAAAGGCTCTATTACCATTGATGGTATCTCTCTGACCATCAATGATGTCTATAAGGACTCTTTTAGATTGACCATTATCCCTCATACGCTCAACGAGACGCTGATGAAAAACTACAAAATAGGCACAGAGCTTAATATTGAAACCGATTTATTTGCACGATATATTGACCATATCTTAACCCATCGAGGTAAAAAAAGTCTCTCTTGGAGTGATATGGACAGTATGCAGATGAGTTTTTAAAAATCCTCATCTCTTAGGCTTCGAGCCTCTCTATTTCGTGATTTTTTTAGCTCCATGTCTATGTATTTTATCTCTAATATCTTGGGACTTGATATGGTTGAGTAGCGAACGCCATTGCCATAATAGACAAAAATTTTAAAACCGTTCTCATGGAGTCCCATACGAACAGCAATGGCAGTAGAGTAGGTGGTGATAATTGTATCGGGTCTGCTTAGTGCTTTGATATCAGAAAAATACTCTCGTGTCCAGAGTAGTGGGTTTTGGGTCGGGCTAAAGGCATCTTGATAGACGATGTCAAACTTCTCTGTTAGTTGGGGAAGGGTCTCTCGTGCATCTCCTAAGATAATCTCTATTTTAAACTGCTCATCTTCATAATAGCACTCTTGACTTAGTTGTCTGATAATATCTCTAAACGCATCAAACTCTTTGGGATACTCAAAGTCAACCAAAGAACGAACAAGAGCTTCGTCAAATTCAGGGGAGACAATATGAATTTTGGAATGAATATGGTTTTTTTTCACATGGTAGATAGTAGAGAGTACATTGTAACCCAGACCAAAACAGATATCTAAGATTTTAATCTCCTCTTTATCTTTTTGAAAAGAGAACGCAGGGATAACGTGTTTTTGCATCGTCTCATGCAATGCACCATCATAGGTCGAGTGGTACGACTCTCCAAACTTTTCAGAGTAGAGGGTGATTGTACCATCTTCGGTGGGCATAATGGTTTTGGAGTTTTTAGAATCCAACTTCATCAAGCTCTTTAAATCGGTAGGCTTCTATAATCTCCTCTATCGTCTCCTCTTCCCGGACACAAAGAACCATCATCCCCTCGTTCATAAAGTCGATATAAGCTTCAAATTTATTTTCCAAGATAATAAAATCAACCCACTCAGCATACTCTTCTCGTTTCTCAAAAAAGCTTGTATTTTTGACAACACCCTCATCAAAATCAACCAAAGCCCACTGCTTCGCATCAATAAGTTTTGTAACTTTAGAGTGCTTCTCATCTGTTCCATCCACAGGTATCCAAATTAACATCCTAGAGTCCTTTTAGTATTTTTTTACTAAGTTTTAAATCATCATTATTCATAATACCAATTCCTTGGTCAAGTATCTCTTGGGCGATATTTTTAGCATCATTGAGAGAGTGCATCTTGTACGTTCCACACTGATAAATGTTAAGTTCAGGAATATCCTCTTGTGACGTTACATTGAGGACATCTTTCATAGATTTTTTCCACGCTTTGACCACTTTTTTCTCTTTTGGCGTACCAATAACAGACATATAGAATCCTGTACGGCATCCCATAGGGGAGAGGTCGATAATCTCCACTTTTTTAGAGTTTAAATGGTCACGCATAAACCCTGCAAAGAGATGCTCTAGGGTGTGAATTCCCTCTTGGGAAAGAGTGGCTCTATTGGGAGAGACAAATCGTAAGTCAAATACAGAGATGCCATCTCCACCTTTGGTTGTCATGGTTTTTGCAACTCTCACAGCAGGAGAGGGCATTTTGGTATGGTCTACGGTAAAACTATCTAATAGAGGCATTGTTAAACTCCTTTTAACTTTTTGCTGATTATAGCGAGGTTAGTTGAAAACTGCTATGCAATCAAGACAAGTTTCTTTTTTTTGTATCGGTTTTAGCTCTAGATTACATAGGTATTCCTCATTATACTGATTAAACTGAAATTTTTTTATCTGCTTTTTTTCACTATTTTCTAATGCCAATAGCCTGTTTTTGGAGACCTTTCGTAGGTTAAAAAGGATACCCAATATCTTATCTAGAGACTTTTCTATAACTTTCTTATTCTTATAGGAAAACTTTGAATAGCTTAGTGTATTATTTAATCTTAATACTTTATCAATAAGTAAATGGTTCGATTCTTCCAGTTTCAGAAGATTCTCTTTTTTTAATCTACACTTTTTTGATAGGGGTTTTATGGGTATTAATTTTTTATTCAAAAACTCTATTTCTCTATTAATTTTTACAATCTTTAATTTAAAATTATTCAGTGTTACTTGTTTTGGAGTACACCCAGAAACAAGAAGAGAAAGCATCATAAGGGTAGATAAAATCATATTTCTTTTTAACATAGTTTTAACCTTTACTGATAATTATAGACTATTTTTGATAAAAATTTATTTAAAAAACTATGATATCATGTTATAATATATTTAAAAAGGTTATATGAATGAAAAGTTTTATATTATTTTTTCTCAGTATTACATCTCTTCACACTATTGAGATGACTGACTATCGAACCATTTATGGCCAATATGATGAAGCTTATGTCAATGGTTCTCTAAAAGCAACAACAGGAAATCAAGAACAGAGCAGTTATGATACACTTTTGAATGCCAATACAAGAACAATTTATACGACAGCCGTTTACTCTTTTGATTTTAATGTAAAAGGAGATCTGGGATTATCGCAAGGAGAAGATAAGAACTCCTCTCAAAAAAGCTCATATCATGGTTTTAGCTCTTTACGCTATGACAGATATTTAGACTATGACAATCTCTTTATCTATGGTGGGGGAGATGTGGGTTATCGAAAAGAGCAGACTTCCACCCAAGCAGATAATATCTTCTCAAAGGTAGGATTGGGTATTGGATATGGTCGGGTCTATAATGCCACCCCCTTAGCGATAGCCTTACGTATTGTTGAAGAGCTTCAACGATATCAAGTGCTTAAACAGGAGTTATCCGATGTAGACCTACTAAAACTTGCAAAAATTATTGGGACAAAAGATAACTATATTAGTAAATATGGGCTTGAAAACTATAAAAAATATTGGTTTTTAGACATGGAAAAACTTTTTAAAGAGGCAAAGGTCTCTTATCAAGAGCATTTGGGTGCTGTTGGAATACTAAAGATGGAAGAGGTTTTGGAGATAGAAAAAGTTTCAGGACGTCTTCATGGATGGAAAATTCGAGGAGGAGTGGGAAGAGTCATCTCTAGCTATGACGGAGAGGGAGAAAGTAGTACCACTGATATGGAATTCTCTTATGGATTACCTGTTGGCTACGAGTCTCAATTTATAGAGAATGCATTATTATCAAAAAACTTGTACAATAATAGTCCTATTGACTTCTCTTTTGAAAATAGTATGAGTTATACCTATGAGATTACAGATATAATTGATTGGGAGATGAAGTGGAATTTTTATTATAATAAGTATTATAAGGGGGATGACATTGTTAAAAATAGAGTGACATTAGGTTTTAGGTACTATTTAGCAAATAGTTTAACGCTTGATACCACTATTTCGTTAAATAAAATAGACGGAACAAATGGAAACTCTATTGAAACACCTGAGTGGGACGGGGATTTATTTGTGGGGGTGCATTATCGTCTGAAGTAGTTTATAACTCCTTTAGTATAAAAATATTAGTGATTACTTGAATAAATTTTAAATTAATATAATCTAAATAAAAATATTATTAATATCTTAAAATGTATGCTAAATACTTAATAAAATATAAATATAAAATACTAAATTGGTATAATAATATTAACTATAGGAGTACATATGTTAAAAAAATTATTATTAATATTCAATCTAATGTTAGCATTAAGTTTTACGAGTTGTGACGGAGGAAGTGATGAGAAGAGAGAAAAATCATCATCTTTAACACTAAGTTTTGTAGGAATTACAGACCCTGTAATTGTCAAAAATATTTGTCAAGATAAAAATAAAGATGGTCTTTGTGGAGCAAAAGAGCAATTAAGCAAAACAAACCTTAAAAAAGGTCTATTGATAGAAAATGGTAAATATTCTTTAGAGAATCTTACACCAAATATTCCACTTTTAGTTGAGATTTATGACCCTCAAAATATTAAATACGATGGGGGTAGTTTAACACTTAAATTTAATGTATTTAAAATAGAAGAAAGAAATTTAATAAAAGAGATTTCTGCTATTCAACTTTTGGAGGATTGGGGATATCTTACTGTTCAAGAGACAAAAAAAATTAAAGAGACTGAAAATAGGGAACTGTTAGACCGTGTCATCTTTGAGAGTTTTGAGAACAATTATAATCTGTTGAGAAATGAATCACTTACTGCCCAAGTTGCTACTAATAAAGGATTAGAGGCTCTAGCCAATAAACTCAAAAAAGTAGATGTATCAGAGGAACTTCCAAACGAGATACTCTTTTGTATTGATAATTCCACCTGTATCCAAAATTTACTTATAAGTATTTCCCAAGAATTAACTATTACCAAAAAGGAGGCAGGGGTTATTGCTCAAAAGGTTAAAGGTATGGATGTCTCTAATGATTTGAATAGCATTGTAGTTGTACCACCGACTTCGACACCTGTTCCAACGGTTGTACCAACATCAACACCAATTCCAACAGTTGTACCAATTTTGACACCTATTCCAACGGTTATACCAACATCAACACTAGTTCCAACAGTTATACCAACATCAACACTAGTTCCAACAGTTATACCAACATCAACACCAGTTCCAACGGTTGTACCAATTTTGATACCTATTCCAACGGTTATACCAACATCAACACCAGTTCCAACAGTTGTACCAATTTCGACACCAGTTCCAACGGTTGTATCAATTTCGACACCTGTTCCAACGGTTGTATCAATTTCGACACCTCTTCCAACGGTTGTACCAATTTCAACACCTGTTCCAACAGTTGCACCAAAATTAAAAGAGATAGTGAAATTCAAAAGTACCCTCAAAAAAACAGGACAAATAATTAGCTACCAGAAGTTTGATGATGGAGATTATCAAATAGGGGTAACTCCGAATTATAGCCGAAGTGAAGAGATTGTAACCGATAATATTACAGGGTTGCAGTGGCAGGATGATAAAGAAGCTAGAGTCGTCCAAAAAAGATGGATAACAACAGATAATTATAAGAAAAAAAATTACAATGACACTTCTGGAGATACTGCTATTACCTATTGTGACAAGCTTACTTTAGGTGGTTATACCAATTGGCGACTTCCAACACGTAAAGAGTTATTAGGGATTATAGATTACGGGAAGTTTAATCCTGCTATTGGTTCGGTTTTTGTAAATGTCAGCTCTAGGAAATATTGGAGTTCTACTGAAATTGGTGATGATGGTAGCAATAGATGGATTGTCTCCTTTCTTAATGGGGCAATGCTTGATGCTGATGGAGAAACTGACAATGATAAGAATAACAATAATAGTGAGAGTTATTATATTAGGTGTATTCGAGGAAAATAGTAGATTGGTTTCTTTGATAAAAAGAGATGAATTTTAGAGAGATAAATTACTTTTGTCTCTTCAAGCTTCATTTGTATTGCATACTAAGCATTCAAATAGCTTTAATTTAATTTTTAAAATAGGAGTAATAAATGAGAATAATCTTTTTAATTTTGATAGGGTTCAGTAGCCTAAGCTTTGCAGAATTCAGTAAAGAGGAGGGTGTGGTAGGTGACAGTGTGAGTAAACTAGAGTGGCAAGATGATTATAGTGATAATGGCGGAGATATAAAACAGCTTAGTTGGAGTGAAGCCATCAACTACTGTGAAACATTAACTTTGAATGGTGGTAGGTGGAGACTTCCTAATATTAAAGAGTTAACATCACTTATTGAGGATACCACCTATAATCCTAGTATCAGCAGTACTTTTGAGTTTATTAGTTCTGACAATTATTGGAGTTCTACGGTAAATGTGAATGCCAGTAATTATGCATGGATTGTCTATTTTAGCTCTGGTAATATACATATTTATGATAAGAAACATACAAATTATGTTCGTTGTGTTAGAGCAGGAGAGGAATAATAACCCTCCTTCGCTCCCATTTTTTGTGGAAGTATATATGAGGTTGTGAATTTAACTCAATTTTTACTTCCGCATGCATTGTCACGAAGGATGATGGAAGTTGCTACTGGAGATAAAGATATAGATTTTGTAGTGGATAACTAACTATGAGATTCCTGATGCCAAGTTTTAAGAGCCTATTTAATATCTGATATTACTTCCCAATTTTCAAGACCCGATGGCTTAACTCCTCAAAATCAACAACCTCTTGACCCTGTTTAATTGTCTCTTTTGAGGCGTGGGCTGAAAATCCATATGCCATGGGGGTGATGTTTTCCGTATCATAAAAGGCTTTTTTAGCATCTATCCACTTGCTAGTGTTGACATCGGTTATCCATATGATGGCACTCTCTTTCCATGTTATGTTCTCATCCTTGAACCACAGTATGGCACATCCTATGTCGTCAAACATATATTTTTTGCCTGTTTTTGGGTTTCTGATTTGGGTGGTATTTTGTCGGTCACTAACTACCATTACGCATCTGGCACACATATCTCTGTCCCAATGGACTTTAGCAACATCTGTTTTGGAACGTTTTTCACATCCTGTAGATAATATCAATAGGGTCAAGATAATTAGAGATTTAATCATATTTTAACTCCTTACATATTTTTTGGTTTAGGGTAAAGGTAAATAGCTCTTTTTTCGTTGAGGCACTGATATACTCGTAGCTAATAGTGACTCCTGCGTCCAAAAAGCGTTTGGAAGATTGACAGATACCTTTGCTTACATTTTTCTCCATCTTTGCTTTACCCTCTTTGCGAACGGTCTCATCACTTTTTGGAGAGGCGTTTATCTCAAAGGTATAGATAAGGGTTAGATTTTCATCTCTTACTTTTGTCATCTGGGTGTATTTGTTGACCTTTTGAGGGAGATTTTTGGAGACCTCTTCGACCACCATTCTAATAATCTTATGGTTCTGCTCTCGAAGCTTCTCTAGGGGGTACTCTTTTCCATCTTTAATTACCTCGGTTGCATTGGTAAAAGGGGAGAGTGTTAATATCATCATGATACTTAATAGTAATCTTCTCATTATATTTTTCCTTTTTGACAATTATAATGGGTTACAGTTATAGAATTTTTGATGTAGATTAAGAAATAAATTTGGATATAATTTATTTTAACTAATTACAAAAAGGAAATTTTATGTTCAAAAAAATCTTACTTTTAATAATGCTGTTTCTTTTAACTGCGTGTGTTCCTCCCACTCAAAAGGGGACAGCTTCAATCTCTATTCCCCCAAGTAATCAAGCCAATGGGTCGGTTCCTTTGGTGGTCAAAAAGGTTGGCTATTTGGTGAATGTGAGTGAATATCCTCTTCATTCCCATATTGGAACGACCAAATTGACCAATTTTGAGAAGCGATACCGTTTTGGTTGGAGAATTCCTACCTATATTCATAATCGTTTACGTTCAGAGTTTAATACCTTGCGTAATATTCAGCTGATTAACCTTGCCAAGTATGGTATTCGTGCCGATGAGGTCAATGGTCTGCTCTCGTATGCCGACGGACAGTGGGGGGTAAAAAGGGGAAAAGAGAGTGCCTATGCCAAACTCACCTCTCGTTTGGGACTTTCAATCATTGTGATTATCAATGAGGGGGAGAAACAAGCACTGAATGATTGTGGGATGTTGGGGTGTAAAAAGTTTAATGCAAAAGGGTATGGTCTTTTGACCCAAAGTTTTATGAGTGAAGATAAGTTCTACTCTGCTACAGCTTTTTTTGTACACATCTATAAGTTAAAACCAATTATTTCACTTGACCCCAAGATTGCAGAGATTAATCATAGTGATAAAATGACATTGGTTGCTATCTCCAAAAACTCACAAGCTCAACCCAATAAGATAGGTTTTGTCTATCCTAAACATTTTAAAAACTGGACACAGAGGGAGTTTGCTCCGTTTAGACTCCCTTTGATAAAATACATTGATGGGATGAGTCAAAAAATTGTGGATATTGTGCGTAGTAACTAATATTACTGCTATTTTATCTGATAGGAGACCAACTCACCACCTTTTAATCGTGGCATAATGTCCATTTTTATCTTACGAATTAAAAAACTTTTTTTGTTTAAGGGCATGATGCTACTCGTAGAAATGGCTTTTAGTTGGGTGGTATAGTGTCCAAAGAGCAAGGAGATAAGAGACTTCTCTAGCTCCTCTTTTTGCATGGTTTTGATGTTCTCGTCTAGTGTTAATCCTATTAGGTTTGAGTTATTTTTCTCATTTTTGAGTACAGCATCTAAGAGCAGAGCATAGTCGCCAAACATAGAGGATTCGATAACATTAATCACCTCATCTATAAACTCTCTGTTCTCATAGAGGGTTTTGATAATACTAAGTTTTCCAATGTCCTCTTTTGTCTCTGAGACACTTACGGTAGGCTGTCTGTTTTTTTTGGGTCTCTTTTTTTCTCCCTCCTCTTTTATGAGTTCAATATTACCAAAAAGAGCAGAAGAGATACCCAACACTGTCGCCCCATGAGGAACATAGGCATCTCTAATAATAGGGGTAAGTTGGTCCAGATAGTTTTTGATAACACCAAATGCCATCTCTTTATCTTTGGGGTTACTAAGATCATGAGCTTTTGCCATCATCTCTATGACAAAGGGGATAAGGGGTTGCTCGGCTCGTAGGAGATTGGCAACCTCTTGGATTTTCCCCACGGCAATCATATCTGCAGGGTCTGCACCATTGGGAAAGAGTACCACTGAACCATCAAATCCACCAAGGGTCAACATGGTCGCTGCTTTTAACGCGGCGGCGACTCCTGCTTTGTCTCCATCATATGCCAAAATGATTTTTGGTTCACCTTTTCTCAATAGTGGAAGATGCTCTTTGGTGAGTGCTGTCCCTAGTGTGGCAACTGCCTCTTGAAATCCTGCCTGATGAAACATGATAACATCAAGATAGCCTTCACAGACGATAAGCTTTTTGTTTTTATAGATATGCTCTTTGGCTTTGGCATAACCATAGAGGAGTTGCGATTTATTAAAGAGTTTGGTTTGGGGTGAGTTGATATATTTGGCAGGGTGGTTAGTGATGGTTCGCCCCCCAAAACCAACAATCGCACCACTAGGACTATGGATAGGAAAGGTGATACGCTCGGTTAGCCGTGCATAAAACCCACCACGTTCACGCTGTGCCACCACCCCTGCCTCTTCTGCTTTTGGTGTGGGTAAAAAATTGGTAGATAAAAAATTCATAAGCTCCAAAGAAGCTCCCACATAGCCGATACCAAACTTCTCTATGGACTGCTGATTGATGCCCCGTTGTTGGAGGTAACTTTTGGCAGTATTGTTGTAATCCAAGTTTTTATAGTACCACCCCTGTACACTCTCTAACAGATGGCGTGTCTCGGTATGGTCACTGCTTCCTTGTGAATACTCCAAAGAGACGTTCATCATGGAGGCTATTTTTTCCAAAGCTTCGGGGTAGTTTATCTTCTCATACTCCATAACAAATTGGATTGAATCACCACCAATTCCACACCCAAAACAGTGATATATCTGCTTACTGGGGCTAATAACAAAGCTTGGAGTCTTCTCCCCATGAAATGGGCAGTTTGCTTTAAAATTGGCTCCTGCTTTTTTTATCTCAATGTAATTGGAGATAATATCAACAATATCAATACTGTTTTTGAGGTTTTCTTCGGATGCTTTGTCAATCATAAGTGTATTATAGCTAATATGTTAATATTATAAAACAACAAAAAGGTAAAATGTGGACAAGATACTACCTTCATCCGATGACCCTCTCTTTAGTATTTTCATTATTATTGTATTGGTTTTACTGACAGCTGTGGTCTCTTATCTTATGGGGAGCTATAGAGAGGATAGAAAAAAGAGAAGCCTAGAGAGCTTTTTGGGTAAGATAGATAGCTGTGTATTTTCTCTTGATATGGAGAAAATACCGTTTGAAGCCTCATTAATCTCTCCTCTCTCCTCATTAGCAGGGAGTCTTGCTGATAGGGGAGAGTATCAGCGTTCTATTGGTCTATATCTTCATCTTATTAAACATATTGAGGAGTTTACAAAAAAGGAGTACTTACTAGAATCCTTGGGGAAAACCTATCTTAAAGCAGGTTTTTTACAACGTTCAGAGATGATATTTTTGGAAATTTTGCACAAGCATCCTCGAAACAGTGAAGCACTCTACTATTTAGAGATAGTTTATGAGCTTTTGGGAGAGTATGATAAAGCCAAAGAGACATTGGTTCCCTTAAAAGTATTGGGAGTTTCGGCTCGGCAATTGGAATCAAATCTCAACCTTTTAACACTGCTTAAAAAAAGTAATTTTTCAGAGGATAAAAAGTTTAATAGACTTGTTGAGTATTTAAAAACAGGAGATTACTCTTACCGAAGAGTTGTTCAAGAGCTTTTTAGATTAGACCCAGAGAGAGCATGGGCGTTTATAGATGATACAAAAGCACATCTTATTCTTGATATATTATGGCTATTACCCACTTTGAACCTCAATCTTGATATAATTTCAAAGAGTGATATCTTTAAGAGTGTCTATGTCGCAAGAGCTATTTTACCTCTTGAAGGGTCACAGATAAAGAGTGATATCTTTGCAATAGATGTGATGGTTTCTGCTTTAAAAAGTGGTACGAATGAGATGGATTTGACATTTAGTTATCTCTGTAAAAGATGCAAACAGACCTCTCCTATCTCATTTATTCGTTGTCCTCAATGTTATGCATTGGACTCTATCTCTCTTAAAGAGAGTATTGTAAAAAAACACTCTTTTCGAGGCTACTCTCTACTTTAAACTTTATAGACAAAAGGAAAAAAATGAAACAGCTTAAGTCATTAGAAAAGGCTTTAGATTATAAATTTAGACAAGCCAACCTTATCACCGAAGCACTCACGCATAAGAGTTATAAGAAGCCTTATAATAACGAGCGTTTAGAGTTCTTAGGTGATGCGGTTCTTGATTTGATTGTGGGTGAATATCTATTTCAAAAATTCTCAAATGAGGATGAAGGGGTATTGTCTAAGATTCGTGCCTCTTTGGTCAATGAAAAAGGGTTTACACGCTTGGCGATACATATTAATTTAGGAGACAGTCTTCTTCTCTCTGTTGCCGAAGAGAACAACCATGGACGCACCAAACCCTCACTACTCTCCAACGCTTTTGAGGCGATTATTGGAGCTATCTACTTGGAGAGTGGTCTAAAAGATGCCTCTAAAGTGGTGATTCGATTGATAGAAGACAGTTATGAGACAATTGATTTGAACTCTTTGTCCAAAGATTTTAAAACTACTTTACAAGAGTTGACTCAAGCAGAGTTTGGGGAAACTCCAACTTATAAACTAATACGTGCCTTTGGCCCTGACCATCAAAAAGAGTTTGAGATTGCTATTGAGTTACAACACAAACAGGTATCACAGGCGATAGGACGCAGTAAAAAAGAGGCACAACAGAGAGCCGCTGAGATAGCTTTAGTAAAATTAAGGGAGATGTTGTCTTGAACACATTTGGAAAAAAATTTACACTGACTACTTTTGGGGAGTCTCACGGTAAAGCCTTGGGGTGCATTGTGGATGGTGTTCCCGCAGGATTAGAGATAGATGAGCTATTTATTCAATCCGAACTTGATAGACGGAAACCAGGAAAAAGTAAGCTAGAGACAGCCAGAAAAGAGGATGACAAAGTAGAGATACTTTCAGGAACGTTTGAGGGGCTTAGTACAGGTACTCCTGTCATGATGGTTATCTTTAATGGCAATCAAAAAAGCCGTGACTATGATAATATCAAAGATTTGTTTCGCCCAGGTCACGCTGATTTTACCTACTATCATAAATATGGTATCCGTGACTATCGTGGTGGAGGAAGAAGTTCAGCACGAGAGACTGCTGCTAGGGTAGCAGGGGGAGCGATAGCCAAACTAATGTTAAAGAGTATAGGGATTGAGATTTTTTCAGGACTCTGTGAAGTGGATGGTATCAAGTCAGAGAGCTATGATTTTACACATGCCAAAGGCTCTAAACTCTATGCCCTTGACCCCAAAGTCGAAGAGGCACAAGAGAAGGCGATTTTGGAGGCTAAAAGTAAGCATGATTCCGTAGGTGGAGTGGTCTTAACTGTCTCAAAGGGTGTGCCTATTGGTTTGGGCGAACCTCTCTACTACAAGCTTGATGCGATATTGGCAGAGGCAATGATGGGAATCAATGCTGCCAAAGCTGTGGAGATAGGGGAGGGCATCGCCTCTACTCATCTAAAGGGAAGTCAAAACAATGATGAGATAACCCCTAATGGGTTTAAATCTAACCATTCAGGAGGGATACTTGGGGGTATCTCTAATGGTGATGATATTGTTGTTAAAACCCATTTTAAACCTACCCCCTCTATCTTTCAGGCACAAGAGACGGTGACCAAAGAGAATGAGCGTGTAATGTGTGAGCTAAAAGGTCGTCATGACCCATGTGTTGCCATTCGTGGTTCGGTGGTCTGTGAGGCGATGATGGCACTGGTTTTGGCAGACATGACCCTTTTAAATATGGGAAAGAAGATGGAGCATCTTGGTCAAATATATGGCAAGAGTAAATGATAAGTTATAAGTTTGAACAGTATCTAATATCCTCTGTACTTCCCTAAACATAGGATGTTTAACTCTTTGAGAATTGAAGATAAATAGATGAATTTTCTGTACAAAGTGGACTATTTTTATTATAATAGATGTAAAAAACAGGGTCTATAATGAAAAAATATATTATGGTCATGGTGACCACTACGCTCCTCTCTATGCTCTTTGCAGATACAGTTTTAATAAAAAGTAAACGTCCCACCAGTGCGTTGGATAGTATGCCTATTAGGGATGTTGCTGATACTTTAAAGATAGAACAAAATACAGAGGCTTTTGCCAGACAAGCTGAGTCAATGAGCAGTTATGAACAGTTGGCAAATGATGATGCCTATAACAGTAAGTTTTTTGAGCCGTGGCAACTTATTGAGATGGATTTAACCCAAATAGAGAAAACATGGCAGTTCAAATATGCCAAAGAGAAAACTTATCGGCGTTCGGGCAGAAGAATTCCAAAAAAATGGTTCTCTTATCAGATTAAAAACTCAAACTTTTCAAACTATAATAAATTGGCACAACCTGCAATTACCATTAAACATACTGATTTGAAACTCTACCCTAGTAAGTTGGAGATATTCTATAATCCAAAACGTACAGGTGAGGGCTTCCCATTTGACTACAATCAAAACAGTTCAGTACACATGAATACCCCAATATTTATATCTCACTACTCCAAGGATAAAAAATGGGTTTATGCCAAAACATCATATGCTTTTGGTTGGCTAAAATATTCAGATATCGCTTTTGTCTCAGCAAATTTTCAAGAGCAATTTCAAAATAATAAATACGCAATAACTGTGACTGATAATCTTAGCTTGGTAGAAGATGGAATCAACCTCTCCTTGGTGAAAATGGGAACAATTTTTCCCATGGAGAAGCAGAGTAACAAGTATCTCTTTGCAGGAAAAAACAACAACGGCTACGCCAATATCAAGCGTTTCTCTCCCTCA
This sequence comes from uncultured Sulfurovum sp., assembly GCA_964452815.1. Lineage (GTDB taxonomy): Bacteria > Campylobacterota > Campylobacteria > Campylobacterales > Sulfurovaceae > UBA1140. The sequence continues at coordinate 5,858 of CAYVNI010000185.1, read as the reverse complement.
GAGGTTAACCTAATCGCACGAAAGCCAATTAAGTTTAATGCGTTTAATATCGCACACATCTCCAATCAATTAGTAGGTGAGCCTTATGGGTGGGGTGGAAAACTTAACGCAAGAGACTGTTCAGCACTAACCCGTGATTTTTTTGCCCCTTTTGGTATTTATCTGCCTAGAAACTCTAGCCAACAGGCAAAAGAGAGTGATGGAATGTACATGTCACTCTCTGGGTTGAGTGAACAAGAGAAACAAGATACCATTCTTAATAATGCAAAACCATTCCGTACCTTACTCTATGTCCCTGGACACATTACACTTTATATTGGTAGTCGAAATGCTAAACCAATCATGTTACACAACTACTGGGGGGTGCGTTTAAAAAATGGCAAAAAAAGAGTCATTGGTAGAGCTGTTATTACCACCACCAAGATTGGTGTTGAGCGTTCAGATGTCAAAAAAGATGCGATGCTAAGTAAGACGCTTAAGGGAATAGTTATTTTTTAGAATGATTTGGGGGGATGAAGTAGGATACCCACAAGGGGGGTATCCCCCCCACGGTGTAAAAGTCGAGCTAGAGTATTATACTCTAACCTCTTCTCTTCTTTGTAGCATTGCCCAATACTTGTCAATATCAGCTTGAATCATGTCAATAACATATCTGTATTGTGGTTTAAAGAGGTGTTTGTAACGCCCTTGAGCTCCTAGATACTCCTCAGCCGAGATAACATTTTTTGGTCGGTAGAGAATATTTAGCTCATGTGCGTCAACAATCTCATAGATTGGGAACATGAGTGAGTCTGTTGCTAAGTCTGTAAGGTTAATGGTATCTTTAGGGTCAAATTTCCACTCTGTACAACATGGAGAGACGGTGTTAATAAAACAAGGTCCTTCTGTCTCTAACGCTTTTTGGAAACCTTTTGCCATAATTTTCCATTTGTTTGGTGCAAGTTGAGCAACATAAGGAGCACCATGTGCTGCCATAATCGCTACAATGTCTTTTTTCTTCTCTTTTTTACCATAAGAGTGTGTTCCTGCAACTGAAGTTGACGTAGTAGCACCAATTGGTGTAGCAGATGAACGTTGACCACCTGTGTTGGCATAGTTTTCGTTGTCAAGACAGATGTAGGTAAAGTCGTGACCTCTCTCCATCGCTCCTGAAAGCCACTGGAAACCGATATCATAAGTAGAACCATCTCCACCAAATGCCACAAATTTAACAGGAGCATCATTGTCTGGAAGTGTTCCTTTTTTCTTTCTTACTTTGTGCATAACCTCTGCACCAGTAACGGCTGTCGCTGCATTTTCAAAACCGATATGAATCCACGATGTATCCCATGATGTAAATGGATAAACAGCCGTAGAAACTTCCAAACAACCTGTGTTTGAAGAGATAACCAGGTTGTCATCTGTACAGTTCATAAGCTCTCTTACAATCATAGAGTGAGCACAACCAGGACAGAGAGTGTGTGCACCCTCAAATCTATCGTTATTTGTTGAGAACTCTTTTAAGTTCTTTATTGATGTAATTGCCATGTATTAACCCCTTGCACTTTTAAAGAATCCAAGTTTAGGACCTCTAAGTCCAATAAACTGTTGGATATCTGTTGTAATATGTCCAGCATCTATATTTGCTTGTTGGTCTTTAAAAATTGTTTTACAGTTTTCAATAGACAAATCACGTCCACCTAAACCATAAACATAACCACTTACCATTGGTCTCTCTACTGATGTGTACATTGCAGCAGATACTTCGTTGTAGAATGCACCCATTGCTCCACCTGGAGATGAACGGTCAGTTACAGCGATAGATTTAGCACCTTTTAACGCTTCTCTTACTTCATCATAAGGGAATGGTCTGAAACATCTAATAGCAAGAACACCTGCTTTGATTCCTGTCTCTTCTCTTAGCTCTTTGGCTGCCACTCTTGCTGTCTCAACGGTAGTACCAAGACCGATAATAACAACATCTGCATCTTCCATATCATATGTTTCAACTCTGTTGTATTGTCTTCCTGAAAGCTTTTCAAACTCAGCAAACACTTCATCAATAATCGTAGTTGAATCCATAAGTGCTTTATGCTGTTTGGCTTTATGCTCAAAGTGCCAATCCTCTTCAGTTTGTGCACCATAAGTAACAGGTCGTGAGAAGTCAAGCATATCATCTACAGGGACAATATCACCCACAAAACCATACGCTTTTTCATCGGTTAATGGGTAAACATTTTGAGCTGTATGTGAAGTGATAAATCCATCTTGGTGAACCATTACAGGAAGTCTTACTGAGTGGTTTTCAGCAATTTTAAATGCACACAGTGCAAGGTCATAAGCTTCTTGTGCATTAAATGCACCAAGTTGAATCCAACCAGAATCACGTCCAAGGTACATATCAGCATGGTCACCACGTACATTTAGTGGAGAAGCTAACGCTCTGTTTACCACGTTAAGTACAATTGGAAGTCTCATCCCAGATGCTTGGTAAAGAACCTCTGCCATCAGTGCGAAACCTTGAGAAGAAGTGGCCGTTGAAACACGTCCACCAGCAGCAGAAGCACCAATACACCCTGACATTGCAGCGTGTTCAGACTCAACCATTACAAACTCACCATTGATGTAACCATTTCCTACATAAGAACCATAGTTTTCAACAATAGGAGTTGATGGAGTAATAGGGTAAGCAACAACAACATCTACATCTGCTTGTCTTAGAGCTTGAGATGCAGCATAGTTACCGTCCCAAACTTCTCTTTCGTTTAAATCAAATTTTACAGCCATTACGCTTCCTCACTTTTTTTCGCTTTTTTCTTTTTTTCAGGCCATGCTGCTAAAGACTCATCTAGGTCTGCATACTCACTAAACATAAGAAGTGATTTTGGGTTTGTAGGACATACTTCCACACAAACCTCACACCCTTTACAGTGATCATAGTCGATTCCTAACATCTGCTTGTCTCTTGACAAGATAGATGAATCTGGACACCATATCCAACAGTTTTGACAATCAATACAGATGTCCCTGTTAAATACAGGTTTCATAACTCTCCATGAAGCAACCGATGCGGTATAGGAGTTAAAGTCTGAATAGGTTCTCTCTTCAGCTTTTTTAGCAACAATATCTGTTGCATTTCCTTCAAATGAAGGAAGAACAGACCCCTGAGTTACTTCATCCCAACCCATAAGGTCAAAACCAGCTTCAAGTTGATGCTTACCTCTGTTATCATTTGCCAATAAGTTTAATTCTTGTGATTCTACTGCCATATCTTACCCTTCCTAGTTAACTTCGTTATACGCACGAGTAATTGCTTTCATATTTCCATCAATAATCTTTTGAGGGAACTTAGATAATACTCTTTTCATCGCATCTAAAAAATAATCCAACTCAAACATACCAGAAGTCTTAACAAATGCTCCTAGCATTGGTGAGTTTGGCATTGAACGTCCAATCTCATCAAGAGAAATCTGAACACAGTCAACAACAAATACTCTCTCCTCTTTACCTTGAAGTGCAGGAATACCAGCAATTAACTCCTCTTTTGAGAGGTGAGTTGTAATAATAAACTTTGTAGTCTCTTTTTCATTGACTTCAATGTTATCTGAAAAAGCTAGAGCAGGGTCGATAACCAATACATAGTCAGGATTCATAAATTTCGCATGATTAAAAATCTGCTCATCTGAAATTCTGTTATACGCTCTAAGAGCAGCTCCTCTTTTTGCTGAACCATAAAGTGCAAAAGCCTGAACCTCTTTACCTGTAGTTGCAACAACATCTCCTAAACCCTTAGCACCAGATACGGCACCTTGACCAGCTCGACTATGCCATCTAATTTCTGTCATGACTTCTCCTATTCGTTTTATAATCTATCAATGAAGTATTGTAATCTCACCTCTCTTAAAAGGTGTTCATACCTTGTAAAAAAAATTACAATATTATTCGAGTGTATACTTTCTATCCACTATTTATAATTTCTATCACTTTTTTTAATAATTTCTATTGCTTCTCCGACATTTTTACATATATCTGAAGCACATTTTTCCAATATTGGACGGGTAGCGTATCCAGAGGTAACAGCTAAGGAGTGAATATTTGCATTTTTTGCTGATTCAATATCCATGCAGGTGTCACCAATCATCCAACATCTATTTCTATCATGTTCAAGCTTTGCCAAAGCTTTTAAAATCGGCTCTTTGTGGGGTTTTGGGTACTTAACGTGTTCTCTTCCGATAAGAACATCAAAATATTTCATCAAGTCCATATGTTCTAATAAAATTGTTGAATATTCCCCCGTCTTGGTTGTCACCACCCCAAGTGTAGCAAATCTACTCGCTTTCTCTATCGCTTCTCTTGCCCCCTCTAGGAGTATCGTTTTTTCACACGAGATAATTCGATAGTGCATTTTATACGCATGAACATGCGCATCAACCTGTGAAGATTTTACCCCTAAAGTCAAAAACATATTCTCCAAGGTATGCCCAATCTCTTTTTCTATCACTTCATTTTTTGGCACCTCTCCATCAAAGGTCTCAAAGGCAACCCTAAAGCCATCAAGAATAGCTTCGGTTGAGTCAATTACAGTACCGTCTAGGTCAAATAGTATTACGGGCTTCATTTATCAGTTTTCCCTGTATTAACTTTAGGGTCATAAACCAAAATAGTAATGATAGGCACAACAAACCCAACCACAATCACTATCCATAAGAGTGAGCCAAGTTCTGAATAGTTGGCGACTGTTGTTACCACATCATGCTCATCTTTTATCTCACGGGTTACCACAAACATCTGATTGAGATATTTGGTCAAAAGTCGTCCTGCACTCATGGCGAGGTTCATCAGTGATGCCATAAGGGCAAACCATGTTCCTTTTTTTCCCTCTGGGGCGTAGATGGCTACTAAGGTGAGCATTAATACTCCTGCGATGTAGTCAAAAGGAGAGATTAATGCAGCGTCTACTACAGCGACTGTTCTTGCGTCTAATCCCAACATGGTGTGTATATCATAGTATAGACCCAAAATTGGCAAAGAGAGAATGGTTCCTATAACTGTTAACCAAATTAGCACTTTTCCAATGGATTGATTGACAATGTATTTGGCACTTATCCACATTCCAGCCAGAGCCAATCCTCCTCCTATTAGGGATAGTTTTGCAAAAAATGCTTTGTCAAAGCCTAATACATCTATCTGCCACCATTGAACACCAGGCCCAACACTTGGCATGGCTCGATAAACAAAGATAATAATCATTGCCATTTTAATATGACGTATAGTATCTTTATCTAAATCATTAATAATGGTACTTAAGAAATAGAGTACAACACTGATGGAGATAATAAATACTATCTCTTGAGAGTAAGGAATTTCGTTATAGCCTATCAGCACTATGAAAACTGCGAACAGAAGACCACCAAAAAATATTTTTTTATTTAAAGGTGTAGTTTCGACCTCATTTAGACGGACAAAAGAGACACCAAGTACAGAGATAATGGGGATGAAAAGAGACATGGTAAACATAGTCTCATAGGAGAAATGGGCAGAGAGTTCTCCACCAATCCATCCCATAATAAAGACAGCAAATCCCAAAGAGAGACGCGCCAAAACTTGTATCATGGCTAACTCTTTGTTTATCTCTTCTTTAGATTGGCTTTTATCTACAACCTCTGTACTCATGGTGTCTGCTACTACATCTTGCATTACAAACCCTACCATAGAGACAACAGATGCAAAGACATAAACACTCTCCTTGGGATAAGAGGCTAACCAAGAAGCTTCCCCTGCTAATCCAATTAAAAGGGTGGTTCCCAATGCCATGAGAGAAGCCCCAATATAGACATATACCTTACGGTTGGAGCCTAGAATTTTAACGGAGTCTACCA
>CAYVNI010000184.1:0-7583 GCA_964452815.1 uncultured Sulfurovum sp. | reverse complement strand
AAGAGTGTTTCTAGTTTGGAAAATACAAAATCAATCACATTGCAACTTCAAATTCCTATCTACAGAGGAGGAAAAACAGAATCTCGAGTCGCTGCATCAAAACTTGCTTACAGTGCCAAACAAGAGGAGCTTCTACAAGTTCAAGATGATATAAACGAAGAGTATGAGGAGCGTTGGTTACTCTTTAATACGGCTATTCACTCACTAATCCTCTACCAAGAGGCATTAAAGTCAGCAAACCTATATCTTGATGCCATTCAACAAGGACTCGACAATGGACTTAAGAGTATTATTGAGTTAAATGATGCAAAAACAAAACTCTATGAGGTCAAATTTAAATACAATGAAAACATCTATGAGATGATAAGTGCCTATATTCGTCTGCTTGTATTAACCAACCATCTGGAAGATTTGAATATTGTTGATGAGATAATACGATAATGATAGTGTCTGGAAAAAGAGGTATTTTACCTCTCTTTCATGTTTTTCTTTAAGAACTTCATATGCTTCCCAATATTATCCTCCGTTACCCACACCCCAAAATCATCCCCCTCTTTTGGTTGTTTGTCTCCAAAAATCTTAGAAAAATATAAATCTCCATGCTTTTGAAGCAGATGTGAAGGGTCGTTGTAGTTATCTGAGTTTCTACTAATCGAGTTATAATACATAAAATCATAATAAGGAGCGATAGATGCCAACTCTTTTTTCCATTTAAAATAGATATCTGTTTTGTTTACATCAGACAAGATATCAAGTTGTGATTTGTGTACGGCTGTGGTAAAAAGCTTTAGCTCTACATTGTTCTCTTTACAGAGTTGTACCATCTTGTAGAGATGACCAAAACCACTGTATCCCCATGTAAGATAGTCATTGTAGTAGTATTTAGAGTAGCCATCAACCACCTCTTCTTCTCTTGCTTTCCATGATTTATTGCCCACATACAGACGCTCTCCATACTCGGTTCGTCCACCATCTTTATAGAGAGGGGCAGAGTAGCCTTTGGCGACATAGTCAGCAAAATATTTATGCAGAGGAAACTCCATATAGTATTTGAGCTGTTTCATCCATGTGAAGCCATGCTCAAACATCTCAGCATCATAGTCTGAATTTTCATTTGCTTTTAGCTTTTCACTAAAGGTATAAAGATTCAGCCCTATCACCACCGTTTTGATATCAAAATGGTCAATCGAATAGTTTAAAAACTGATACTGCTCCTCTAATGTAGAGATAGAAAAGGCTACATTATAGACCCTATCATGGGTATAATTCTCTATCAATTTTGGGTTCATAAAGTGCATACGACTTCCACCAAAGAGAAGCGTATTGGGTTTAACCCTATTGAGTTCCACAAACTTTTGAGTCCGAAGTGTTAACTCCGAGTCCTTAACCAGTCCAAAATCAAACTTTTTATTGACCCCAGCAGGGTCTAAGGCATAGATGCCAAAGATTCCTATTGCAAAAAAGAGTACACTTAATATCAGAGATGACACCAGATAATTTAGATATTTTTTTCTCATCATCTATCCTTTAAAATTGAAAATATAAAAACTCTTTGGCTTTTGAAAAGGTAAAGAGTGAAGCACTTAAAAGTATCGCCGTGTAGAGAGCGTACTTAAGGTTTGGTTTGAAGTTTTTTGAAATCTCAATACTGTTTTTAAACGAGAGAGAGACAAACAACGCCAATGCCAAATAGAAGGTCTGAAAATATTTATCAGCATATTTCAGATTATCAAAATGTAGACTTGAAATATCAAACAGTGTATAGGTCACGTGCCACGCATCAGCAAAATTACCAGAGACAAACAAGATTCTAGTAATAATAACCCCTAAAAACATCAGCGACCATGCCACAAAATAGTTCATCTTCTTTTTTGCTTTTCGCATCATGTGTGCCATGACGACAAACGCCCCGTTGAGGATACCCCAAACCACAAATGTCCACCCTGCTCCATGCCAAAAACCTGAAACAAAAAAGGTAATCATGATATTGATGTACATCACATGGGCTAATCGTTTGTTTCCTCCTAGACTCTTATAAACATAATCACCAAGAAAACGTGAAAGGGTCATGTGCCATCGTTGCCAATACTCAGCAAAGTTTCGCGACTTATAGGGAGAGTTGAAGTTCAAAGGAATGTCGATATTGAACATCTTTCCAATTCCAATTGCCATATCGGCATATCCACTAAGGTCAAAATAGTAGGCTAACACATAGGAGAGTGACGCGTACCATGCCTCTAACATGGAGAGGCTTTGAGCATTGTCAAATGCCAACTGTGCATACTCGGTCAGAGGGTCACCCATAAGTGTCTTTTTGGCAAGTCCCATCGCAAAGATAAAGAGTCCCAAAGAGACATTTGACCACTTGATTTTGAGTTTAAACCTGTTTTGAAACTGAGGGATAATCTCTTTGTGGTGCATAATCGGTCCCATAAGGAGTTGAGGGAAAAAGGTAATAAACGTCGCATAGTTTAAAAAGTTATACTCTTTGGTCTCTCCTCGATAGCTGTCCACCAAAAAGGCAATCTGTTGAAAAGTAAAATAACTTATCGCCAATGGTAGTGCCAAATGAAGCAGAGGAGTCTCTGTGTTTAAGACCCAATTGTAGTTCATAATAAAAAAGTCTGCGTACTTAAAGTATCCCAAAAGCAGTACATTTCCCACAATCCCTAGCGTCAACATCGGCTTGGTCGCTTTTTTTCCCAGTGATGCTCCAATGAAGTAGTTAAACAGCATACTTCCCACAATAAGGGGAAGATAGATAATGTTCCACCAACTATAAAAGAACAGCGATGCAATAACCAAAAATACCTTTGCACCCTCGGTATAGCGTTGTGTATTTAACCAAAAATAGACCAAAAATGTAATTGGCAAAAACGCAAATATGAATTCATAACTATTAAATAACATTATTTTCCTAACTCTTTAAATTTTTATTAAAATGACCTTATCAAAACGGTTTATAAAACGCCTCATCTGCCAATGCCAAAAGCTCTATGTCCCCTTGGCTATCCCCATAGGCATAGATATGACTATATTTCTCTGTCTGATAAAGCTTTTGAAGACGATTAACCTTCTCTTCTCCATAGCAGTTTTTGGTACTAAACTTCCCTGTAAACTTTCCATTTTCTATCTCTAGTTTTGTGGCAATGAGTTTAACCTTTTGTCTGTCACACCATAGCTTAAGCCAACACTCCATAGAAGCAGAGATGACAACAACCTCATCACCCTGTTTTTTATGCCACCCTATCTTCTCTATCGCCTCTTTTCTCACTATCTTATCTAGCTCATTTTTATCATAACCGATGACCATTTTTTGAAACTCTTTAATCGTAAGTTCCTTAAAAAAATATGCCAAAAACCTCTCTTTTGCCTTATCATTGGCATAGAGTTTCAGCTTATAGGCAATCAGTAGAGGGCTTAAGCGTAGCAGTCCAAAATAGTATTTTTTTTTACCCACAGCATACTTTATAAACTCCACCATACTGTCTTTGGTGGTAATCGTCCCATCAAAATCAAACAGTGCCAGTCTCATGACTAAATGCTCATCTTTTTAAATTGCCACTCAGGGATAGAGGTGATAATAAGCATAATCCATCTCCACAACCCTTTGGTGTAGATGATATTTTTTTTACTCTGTTGTGCTTTATAGATATCCTCTGCCACCTCATCGGGTTGGGCTGTTAACTTTTCAGGTAAATCCATCCCCTCGGTCATTGCCGTAGCCACAAACCCAGGTTTAACGGTCATCACGTCCACTTGTGAAATATGAAGTCGATTTCTAAGCCCCGAGAGATAGGCACTTAGTGCCGATTTGGCTGAACCATAAATATAGTTGCTCTTTCGCCCCCTATCTCCTGCTACAGAACCAATCCCCACGATAAACCCACTCTTTCGTTTCTCAAAATCATTGGCAATAATATTTAAAATACTCACCACCCCTGTGTAGTTGGTATCCATAATCTTCTGAGCCTCTTCAAAATCACTTTGGGCGTTGCTCTGTACTCCAAGATAACCAACAGCCACCACCACACCCAAAGGCTTCTCCTCCAATCCCTCATAAAACGCGTGATGTGAGGCGTAATCCAAAACATCCAACTCCAACGCTTGAACTTTGCATCCTGACCTAACTTTTAAGTCAGTTACAAATGATGCCATCTCCTCTACACCTCTTCCTGCAAGATAGATGTTATATCCATTTCTTGCATACTCTCTTGCCACAGCTTTCGCGATATCACTTTTTGCCCCTACGATTAACAGATAACTCATCTTATATTCCTACTCTTTTTGATTGTAATGACTCAAATTTATTGTTCATATTGTTCTCTTTTCGATACGCTCTAAACTTTTCTATATCAGGATAGCCCTGCTCAAAAGTCTCTCTGCTTACACTCACATCTTTGGTCAGATAGATACGCCCTTTGTACTTCAAGACGATTTTATCCAACTCCTCTAACAGCTCAAACAACCCTTTCTCTATCTTGAAATCCAGTGCCAAACTGTACCCCTCAATAGGAAAAGAGAGATAGTTGGCATTCTCTTTGCCATAGAGCTTTACAACAGCCAAAAATGAACCTTTTCCCGAATCAGAAATGGTACGTAAAATCTCTTTTAACCCATCATAGCTTATCTCTTTTGGTAAGATACACTGATATTGAGTAAATCCACCTTTTCCATAAATTCTATTCCAATTTCCAATCGCATCAAGGGGATAGAAAAAAGTATCTATCTCCACTTTTTGCCGACTCACACGTTTGCCAACTTTTCCATAATAGAGCCAGTTAAAAGCCCTAACCGTGTAGTTATTTAAAGCAAAAGAGGGAAAATTAAACGGGATAGAGAGTCCACCTTTTCGCGTATAGCTCAAATCTCCATCATCTTTAAAATCTCCTACCATCAACAGACATTTTCCTATCTCATCCCCTTTGGCAAGACAGTCAATCCATGCCACAGAGTAAGGAGAACCACTGTACTCCTCAAACGCATCAAAGGTCTCTCTAAGATTTTTGGTCTTAATAGTGATTTGGTCAATGTATTTTGAATTGATTTTTTTGAGATAGATTTGAGCCTCTATGATAACACCCGTTAGCCCCATTCCCCCACACGTCGCTAAAAACAGTTCAGGGTTCTCCTCTCTGGAGCTGTTGACCACCACGCCATCTGCCAACATAATCTTAAAGCTCTCCACACACTCCGAGAAACACCCCTCCACATGGTGGTTTTTACCATGTACATCCGAGGCAATTGCACCCCCAATGGTAATAAGCTTTGTCCCAGGGGTCACTTTTAAAAACCACCCTCTTGGGACAAATGACTCCAAAATCTCACTAAGCAGAACCCCTGCTTGTACGGTCAGTAGCCCTTTTTGCTCATCAAATCCTAAAAAATAGTTATGAGGTTTGACCTCTATAATATTTTTTGCCAGTGCTGAGTCTCCATAACTTCTTCCATTGCCGTACGCAATTAGATTGTCACTCTTTTTTACTATATTTTCTAATACTTTTTCATCTGAGAATCTTAAAACATTATTCTCTACTTGTGGGTACATTCCCCAACTGTTTAAACTCATTTTTTACCTTTCGTATTTTTTATTGTATTGTATTTGGAAACGGCGACTTTAGTCCCAAATAAGCGAGGCTAAAGCCATCGTTTCCTATATCGACTCTAAATTTTTTTCTAAAAGAGGATACAGCATCATTGCACCCTCATAATTGACATGGTTATCATCTCTGTAAAGAGGTTTATTGCCTCTAAACATCTGGCAACTGTCTGTTGGACAAAAAATCTCCAAGGGAGAGATAACGTTCACATTTTTACTTTTTTCTAATATCTTAAATATATCATTGGTATAAGACAACTGTTTAAGATACTCCTCTTTGGTTACACGCTCTATCCCACGTTTTCCAATGTCCCCATGAAGTTCGGGGACAGATTTTAAAATCGTCATGGGGATAGCCAACGCGTTAGAGATTTTATTTATGGTGTGGTTGATGCCTCTTTTCAACACCCCTGCACTCTCCTTGGCTGTTTTACTAGAGGTCTGATTGTCAGAGATAAAGTGTGTCGCTTTTTGTAGTCTGCCATTGAGATGATACCCTCGCTCATACATTCCCCACCGTGCTACCATATAGAGATGCTCTATACGGTTTGCATTGTTCTCCAAAAACTTCTCAATATTTTTACTGTACGCTCCTGAACAGTTCACCGAGTTTCCTACGCCATCTTCTCTAAAGACATCAAAGAGAGGCACACAACCAGAGATGGCAATGGCAATCCCTTTTTTATGATGCTCTTTGGCAAACTTCTCAAAGGCAGGATAGATGGCTGAGACATGAGAATCTCCATAGAGGACAACGATATCTGTTGCGTTTTTATCCCCAAAGGTACACGCCTCAACATCAGACAGGGTTGTCACCTCTGTTTGGAAACAGTTTATCTCATTGTGATGGGTTCGTGTGTCAGGATAGAGCAGTGTTAAAAAGATAAACAGCCCCACTCCACTAAGAAGCATCATTAAAAGTGCCATAAACCCCTGTTTGAGTCCTAAAAACTCTTTTAACTCTTTTTTTCGTCTAAATGGCTCTTCCACAAAACGATAAGAGAGTGCCGAGAGGGCAAACGTAAGCAACAACATAAAGAATTGATGTGTTAGTGAAAACTCACCCATTATCATATTTTTGGCAAAGGCGATAATCACCCAGTGCCACAGATAGAGAGAGAAAGAGATAAGCCCGATATAACGCACTATTATATTTGAGAGTATTGGCACTAAAAAGCTCTCTCCCCTATATCCTGAATGGATAATAAGTACAGCACCCAGTACAGGATAAAAAGCATTTATACTGGGAAAAAGACTATTGTAATCCAACAGTAACAGAGGGGCGACAATAAATCCAAGACCCAATAGTGCTAAAATATTATCTATCTTGTGATTATAATTAACATCGCTATCTCGACTTAAAAAGAGTGCCAAAAGCACCCCCATAAAGAGTTCCCAAAATCGTGTAATGGGCAGAAAGAAGTTGGCTTGGATATGTGATGCTCCAAAAGGAGAGAGGCACAGGGCAAACGATAAAAGGGTAAAAATAGCCGTGCCAATAAAAACCTTTTTGCTACGCCATGTGGCTGTCCACATCATAAAGAGGGGGAAAAATATATAAAACTGCTCCTCAATCCCCAGTGACCATGTATGAAGCAGGGGTTTAAGCTCTGCTGAGACTGAAAAGTAGTCGATATTTTGCCAAAAAAAGATATTGGCACTAAAAATAGAAACACTTATCAGGCTTAAGGCAAACTCCTTTAGCTCCTCTATCCCCAAAATAAAAAATGAGGCAATCAAGGTGGTCATAGTGACCAAAAACAGTACAGGGATAATCCGTCTAATACGCTTGATATAGAATTTTTTTATGGTAAAAGCATCTCTTTTTAAATCATCTTGAATACTCTGTGTAATCAGAAAACCTGAAATGACAAAAAAGATATCTACCCCAATAAATCCTCCTGAGATAAAGGGAAAGCCCAAATGATAGAAAATAACTGATAAAACAGCAATGGCTCGAAGACCATCTATGTCTTTACGATAA
>CAYVNI010000183.1:0-3035 GCA_964452815.1 uncultured Sulfurovum sp. | reverse complement strand
GTCTATCATCTTTTGGATTTTGTGGAGAGAGAGAACAGGGGCGAAGAGATAGAGTTGGTTGATGAGGTGGAGGTGTATGAGCATGAGGTGCTAGTAGACTACCCCCGTGATGAGGAGGGGGATATTGTGGCGATGGTGCATCAGGATAGACAGGGGGGCGATTTTACCCTTATCAAAGAGGGCGACCCTCTCTTTTTGACGCTTGAAAATGAGACCATACTTTATGAGGGAGAGCCACGATATACACTTTTTGTGAATGAGTCTGCCTATTATGAAAAAGGGTTTGCGATGACGTTGGCAAAAAAATTAAGGGTAGTGACATAGTGAATGTTTTAAAATATTAAATATGATAGTCTATATACTTAATAATATTTTAAATAATTAAATTTAATATAATATCTTGAATAATTTTTAACTTTTTCCCAAAAACCTCTGTTTTTTTATTTTTTAATACACATTTAACTTGTATTATAGATTAAGATAAATTTTTAAGGGAGATTCATTATGCACAATTTAGAGGTAAACAGAACAAAAAAACATAACGATATGTTGGCTAAAGGTTATACGGATATAGCTAATTTATATAGAAGGGAGTATAAATATACAGAATCTGAACTCTTCTATAACAAGGCATTGAAAGTTTATAAAAAACTGCCCAAAGAGGATTTTTATAAATCTCAAATGAAGGTCTTGAATATCTATCATCATCTTTCGGTGATATGCAATGCTAAAAATAAATTCAAAGAGACCAAAAATGCGTATAAGGGAGCATTGAAGATATATAAGCGTTTGGTCAATGATGAGTCAGATGACTATAGAGAGGAACTAGCCATGCTTCTTTTTGAGTTGGCTTCACTCTATTTTCGGCATAATCGACAAAATAGAGCAGGGGAGTTGTATCTATTGGTCCTTGAAATTTTGCTCTATTTACAACAAAAAGAGCCTAAACGGTACAGAGATATGCTTGGGGCAACTTTTCATCATTTGGCTCAGATATACACCTCTCAACTGGAGTATATTGATGCCTTGTCGGCATATAAGGCATCATTGAAATACTACATTGTATTGGCAGAAAAAAATCCCTCAAAATATAGCCCTTATGTGGCTAGGGTTTTTAAGGGTTTAGCCTCTTTTTATAGAAAACAAAAAAAGATGAAGTTGGCTCAATATTTTCATCTCAAAGTTGTCGATCTCTATCATGATTTAACTGACTATAATGAGTTGGCGTATGATTTAAAATTGGCCTCTTCTATTATTGATGGGGTCTCATGCTATAAACAGCATACGATATCGCTTTATTATGCAGAGGCTATTATCAAAAACTACAGAGGAGAGAGAGAAGCAGAGGCACTGCTTGATAGACTCTATTTTTTGCGTGAAGAGCGAAGGTCTCTCTCTTGTTAACTTCTGCGTGGTTTAATTTTTGATGGTGGTACTGATATCAATTTTATTTAGGTAGTTATTAAAGGTTAAGGGGGTAACTGCAGTACGTCCCAACGCAAAGTGTCTGCCAGAGCTTCCCCATGCCGTGTGAATAATATAGGGTACACCTTTGTACTCTCCTAGATAGAGTGTAATATGTCCTGATAGGTGCAAAATGGTTGCTCCAATCTCTGCTTTTGCTTCTAGTTTGTCTATTTTCTGTTCACTGTTTAATCGGGTGAGGTTGAGATGTTGTTTGCCAACTTTAGATTGAGAAGAGGAGTTTCTTGGAAGCTCTACTCCTACTGTTGCATAGACCTCTTGAAGAAATTTTGAGCAATCCTGTTCTCCATACATTCCCCCCCATCCATAAGGGGCATGGATAAATTTAAATGCCTGTTGTAGAATATTTCTAGGGGTATAGGGAAGATACCCTTTGTGTATGTCTGATGTTTTGATTGTTGCATTGGTTATGGTGAGTCCTCCCTCCTCATCGCGTGTGGGAATACGCACCATCATCATATCATCAATCCCCATGACCAAGGGTAGCCGTACACCCATACGCAGGTGGTCATGGTACTCCCCCCTAATGAGTAGGGCATTTTTTGCCGAAGTGGTTACCACAAAACTTTTACTCTCCAGATAGTTTTTAATCTCTTTTTTAGAACCAAATGCTATATCACTGTCTTTTACCCAACCTGAGCTTAAGGGACTCATTCCGTAGTGCCATACGCCATCTTTTGAGGTGTGCAAGATTGCAAGAGGTGTTGCGATATCCAAGGCAGAGTTTTGGTTACGGTCAAAATGTATCTGATACTTCTTTTTTAGTAGGGCAATATCGGTAGGGACAATCTTCTGATGGGTATAGTTTACCGTAAGTGCAAATCGTGTGGAGACACTTTTTTTATGGAGTGCTTTTAGATGCATATTTTTACGAATATCTGGAAAAAAACTTCTCTCTACGGGGGTATCATCGGTAAGGTATTTTGTGCCTCTTTGGATGCTGTTAAAGGACTTTTGAATACTTGTTCTTACCCAATTTTTACCATATTTTTGGGAGAAGTCTTTAAAAAAAGTAATCTTGTGTTGTTTGTATGTTGTGAAGTTGTTAAAAATTTTAATTTTTTTTGGAGTCATAATGATTTTATCAGGGTTTTCAAGCTCTTTAAGCCAAAACTCTGCCATCTGAAGGTGACGATTTCTATTGACATGAACAATAGGCTGTCGCTCTGGACTATTTGATAGTACTAGGGTATGCTCATCTACCTCTTTACACGCAGTTAACATAAGCAGTATTATGGGGATTAATATATATTTTTTCATGGAAAAATTATAACCAAATAATTATTTTTCACAAAGAGCCATGGTTGAAGTTTTTGAAAGAGAATAGTGGATATACTTTCGTTTAATTAGAGATAAAATTTAAGGTAGGTGATGCAAAAAATAGGTTTAAAAATTATAAATACCAACTATATTTTAAAATATCCCAATTTTTTACGAATTTTAAATTTACGTACAAGATTTAACGGTTTTCTTTTAATTCTATTTTTTGCCAAAAAATCTAAACAAGCATCAACAACCCTAACACTTGATTTTCCATCATTGTAGGGGTG
>CAYVNI010000182.1:0-22281 GCA_964452815.1 uncultured Sulfurovum sp. | reverse complement strand
CGTGCTTATCTTGCAACCCTATATAGTAGGCACTCTGTTTGATATCAAAGTAGATTTTGCTATTCAGATGGTTTTAGGAACTTTGGTTTCATTTGGGATTATGATGATGGAAAAGGTAAAGGAGTGAAGTTTGAGTGATTTTTTAACAGCGTCATCTATCTTATCGGCTGCTTCATTTTCACCAAGGGCGTATCTTAGCATCATGGAGGCACTGGATATGGTGGCTAAAGGGTTGGCTATCCCTTGACCTGCGATGTCGGGAGCAGAGCCGTGGATTGGTTCGTATAGGCCTACTCCTTTTCCTGTACTGACACTTGGTAGAAGACCAATAGAGCCACTTAGCATACTTGCCGCGTCTGTCAGCTCAACTCCTTGCTCTTCCAAAAACCTAATCGCCCCCATATGAGTCACGCAACCCACCACCACTTAGACTTAGTGTGATTTTCATTAAATATAGCCTTTTTGGATATTGGATATAATACCAAAAATAAACATACAGAGGTATAAAATGAAAAAAGTGTTCAAAATAGAGCAAGAGAGAATCAAACCAGATAGAGCCGTTGATGCGATTAAAAATGATCTTCGTAAGTATGTAAAACGAGAGAAGAAAAAAGATTTACCAAACAAAAAAACAATGTATTGGGATTTTGATTGCAAATTTGGAAAAAGTGCCGACTTGGCTACCGTATGTAGTTTTGAAGAGATTTCCACACAACTAAACTCTGTGGTTGCTGAAGGTTGGAGTAAATGTTATATCGAGGTAATAGCAAAAGCTGTTGATAAACCTTTGAAAGAAGAGGAAGTGGAGAGTCAGGAGTAACATATTATAGCACCAACTTTAAAAGTTGGCGTTATCAAAAAAGCTCATCAAACAATATCTTCAACACTGTCCTGAAATACAAATTTACGATGATAGTCTAAATACTCTTCTCTATCTTCGGGGTAAATTCTCATAATATTTTTGGCATTAGGGTTTATATTTAACTTATCCCAAGTATAAGAACTTAACTGTGTCCCACAAATCAATTGACCACTATTAGTAAAAGTAATATATCCTTGGTCAAAAAGTTTATCATAAGTAGGAGACAAAGAGAGACCATTAAGATAATCTATTGCTTGGTCTTCTCGTTCTTCATTTATACAGACTTGATAGGGTTTAATATGACTCGCAATTAGAAGTCTATCATCTGATATTTTTGTAAAAGGACACTGTGGCATATACTCAAATACCTTTTTTCTATACTTTGAAGCCCCTTTTCGAGCAACACTTTTTCTGTGAATTATCTCTTTATTCTCTTTAACTACCTCTGTTGTAGAGACTGTTAATTTGGGATGAACAATAGAACGAAATTTATAATCCAGTAGAATTCTAAAGTAAAAGAGAGGTTTAGTAGAGAGTCTAGTATCAACAGGAATAATCTTTAGAATAGAGAGATAACTAATTTTAGGTAGAATTAATTTTCGCCAAACATCCCAAACTTCTTCATTTGAACGGATATAAGCTCTATTTCCTCTTTTATTATCTTGAAAATCTGAAACATCATGAATAGCAAAAGAGATAATATTATTTGATAATCTTTGGATAGATTTTAAATTTATGTCAAAAAAACAACCAATATCTCTATGATAAATTTGCTCTTGTGTTTGATACTCAATTCGTGCATCATAAAGATATTGAAGAAGATTAGATTGACTAAAAAAACAATTTTTTGAAATAGTTGGATAGACTCTTTTACCATCTTCTCCTTTCGTATCTCCCCAATTTTGATATTCAAAAAAATCTTTTAATCTATCTCCATTTTTCCCTGTATAACTTCCTACATATTTTCTAGACTCTCCATTTCCTTTAAAAATAGCCAATTTATTATTTCTATGGATAAAGCTATCTTCTGCTCTTAAATTTTGAATATAATCAACAATATAATACTCCACTCCATCTATCTGTATTTTTTGAAAATTATTCATCTATGCTCTCTATAAATCTTGTGATATCCATCTCTTTGAGTATCGCAATTAGCACATCAACAACAATGCTATTTCCTGCCTGTCGATACATCTGTGTATCACTTACAGTCTGTTTAAACCCATCTCCAAACCCCATAAGTCTCATACACTCTCGGGGAGTTAGCTTTCTTATTCTTCCCTTATTATGAGTTACATAGTTATCAACACCTGCTCGGTGCATCTTGTGCATAGATTGCAATAGAGGTCTAGCCACCTCTAAATCTGTTTTGGTGGATGTTTTAAAGTTTTTTGTGCCACCTGCAAGAACATATTTTTTTATCTTTTCAGATAGATAATATTTCTCCTCAACCTCATTAACATCAAATATAAACTCTGAGAACTCCTGCTCTTGCTGTTGTTCATAGATAAAATCTCCATGCCAATTAAACTGCTGATTGGCTTTTTGGCAAATGGCTATCTCTCCATTAATTTGGGTATATCGCTTTTTTCGATTTTTAGAGCTGGTGACAAACTTAACCCCTTTCTCTTTGAGATAATATTTACTATCAATATAATCTTCTAAAAAGTCTTGCATGGTATGTTCTAATTCAATTTTATTGGGAAATTTAAAATCAACTGAGTGGTCTCTAAATCCAACCACAAAAATTCTTTCTCGATGTTGTGGCACTCCATAATCTTTGGCATTGACTACTTGATAAGAGTATTTGTAACCCAGTTCATCAAAAGTAGCCTTTATTATCTCAAATGTTTTTCCCTTATCATGATTAATAAGTCCTTTTACATTTTCATAGATAAAAACTTTGGGTTGAGACTCTTTTACAACCCGTGCAAACTCATAAAATAGTGTTCCCCGTGTATCTTCAAGCCCTCTTCTCTTTCCAATCATAGAGAAAGATTGACAAGGACTACCCCCCACAAGCAAATCAATTTGACCTTGATATTTTGCTCCATCTATATCATGAACATCACCATACCAACGGCTCTCATCTATATCATAATTTTCAAAATAGCTCTGCTTTACAAATTTATCATTATCACTGGCAAAAATAATATTGGTCTTTAGATTTAATCGTTTTAGAGCAAACTCAATTGCTCCAATTCCTGAGAACATTGTAGCAAGACGAATGATTCTATTGGGATACAAGAGTGTTTTATTTCTCCAATCCTCTGAAAAAGTGTAGTTGTTAGGCATTTTAGAGTTCATATATATGTTATCTTCTATTTTTAAATTTATTACCATAATTATAGCCTTTTATATTTTTATAAAGACATTATAATAGAGATTTCTAAGACTCTTTAAAAATATGTCATATTGTCATATTTTTAAAAAGATTCTATAAGTGTTAAGGAGAAGTTGAGATAGTTACTTAGAAACATACCGAGCAATAATATCACCTATTTCAGAACAAGAGCAAATCTCTTTGGCATCATATGCACCCAAGTCTCCTGTTCTGTAACCCTGTTTAAGTGATTTTTTAACAGCGTCATCTATCTTGTCGGCTGCTTCATTTTCACCAAGGGCGTATCTTAGCATCATGGAGGCACTGGATATGGTGGCTAAAGGGTTGGCTATCCCTTGACCTGCGATGTCGGGAGCAGAGCCGTGGATTGGTTCGTATAAGCCTACTCCTTTTCCTGTACTGGCACTTGGTAGAAGACCAATAGAGCCACTTAGCATACTTGCCGCGTCGGAGAGGATGTCTCCAAAGATATTTCCTGTCAAGATAACATCGAACTGCTTTGGATTTCGGATGAGTTGCATCGCAGCGTTGTCCACATACATATGCGTAAGCTCAACCTCTGGGTACTCTTTGGCTATCTCTATGACGGTTTCACGCCAAAATTGACTCACTTCAAGAACATTTGCTTTGTCTACTGAGCAGATACGCTTATCACGCTTCATCGCAATCTCAAATGCCACATGGGCGATTCTCTCTACCTCTTCACGGGTGTAGACCATTGTGTTGTAGGCTCTATCGGCTAGTAGCTCTCTTGGTTGACCAAAATAGATACCACCTGTTAGCTCACGTACCACCATGATATCTACCCCTTTGACCACATCCGATTTGAGGGTGGAGGCGTTAACCAACTCATCATAAACCATAGCAGGACGCAAATTGGCAAAAGTTCCCATCTCTTTTCTAAGAGCAAGAAGACCCGATTCAGGTCGTAGATGACGCTCTAGGTTATCCCATTTTGGTCCACCAATAGCCCCAAAAAGCACAGCATCACAGGTCTTTACCCCTTGAATTGTCTCATCAGGCAGAGGAACACCTGTCTCATCAATGGCAGAGCCTCCCATAAGCATCTCATGATACTCTAAGTTAAACCCCAAGTTTGCTGAAAGGGCATCAAGTACTTTAACTGCCTCATCAATAATTTCAGGACCAATTCCATCACCTTTTATTACGCCTATTTTATAATTTCTTCCCATTGTTACTTCCCCTTGCTCTGTGCTTTCTCTCTAATCTCTTTCTTGGCAAACTCAATAAGTCCACCTGCATCCACCAACTCTTGCATAAAATCAGGAATGGGTGTAAATTTATAGGTTTTGGCTTGTGTAATATTAATCACTTCACCCTTCTCCATGTCTACTTTTACAGTATCACCCTCATCTATCTGGGCTGACTCCTCTAGCTCAAAGATAGGCAATCCCATATTAAAAGCATTCCTATAGAAAATCCTAGCAAAGGTAGGAGCAATCACAGCAGAAATACCTGCTGATTTTAATGCGATGGGTGCGTGTTCACGGCTAGAACCACAACCAAAGTTTTCACCTGCAACGATAATGTCCCCTACATTCATCTTTGCGACAAACTCAGGGTCTGCATCTTCCATTACATACTTTGCCAACTCACTTGGCTCACTTGTATTTAGGTATCTCGCAGCGATAATCAAATCGGTATCTATGTTATCACCAAACTTCCAAACTTTACCTTGCAACGGCTATCCTTTATATAAAAAATCTTGAAATTATAGCCAAAATGCGTTTAAAGACAATACTATCTGTGAAGAATCTATCAATAGTGTTCCACTATCCCCTCTGTTTTCACAATTTGCCCATTACTGTATATTTTTAGTTTATACGTAGAGGTCGCCCTGCCCTCACTATTGAGTTCAAAAATAACAACTTGTAGAATGGTTTTACATTTTTTTGGAATATCAAAATGCCCCCCAACACTGGTCATAAAACGCTGAATGGGAATCTTTTTATCCATCCCAATCACCCCATCACGACACCCTGTAAGCCCAATATCTGTCACATAACAGCACCCATCTACCACCATTAAATCATCTGTTCCCACATGAGTATGTGTTCCAAAAATAGCAGAAACTCGCTCTTTTAGTATGTGCATCAGTGCCAATTTTTCACTGGTCGCCTCGGCATGAACATCCACAATAATATGCGTAATCCCCTGCTCTTTTAGACGCTCTACAGCCCCATCTATCTTGATAAAAGGGTTGTCTGCCATCGGCATGGTGTAGTTTCCCATCACATTTAAAACAGCCACACTCTGCCCCAAAACTTCAACCGTTATCAACCCCTCTCCTGCACCACTGTCAGGGAGATTAATGGGGCGAATAAGAGGGTGTGTATCGTAGAGTTCAAACACCTCTTTTTTATCCCAAGAGTGGTTTCCCCCCGTCATCACATCTATCCCATAGCCCAAAAGCTCATCACAGTTTTTACGCGTCAAACCAAAACCATGAGAAGCATTTTCATGGTTTGCCACCACAAAATCAATGCCCTGCTCCTCTTTTAGTTTGGGCAGATACTTTCCTATAATATCTCGCCCAGGTTTTCCTACAATATCCCCTATGAGTGCTATTTTCACTAATGCTCCTTGATGCTTAAAAAGTTTTAAAAGTATACAATAGTATATTTAATCTTATTAATCTCAAAGCAACTATTTTGCCAACTCAATCGAGCCAATCAGCAACTCTCCATCAATTTTTTTAACGGTCAAGAGGTGTCTGCTTACCCCTTTTAACTCTTTTTTTCCATTATCAAGTCTGTAGTCAAAAACTATTTTAATCTTAGCCACCTCATCATTTTTACTGCTTATCACATCAAGTTTTATGTTTTTATAGACTCGTTTTTTCCAATCTCTAAAGTAGTTCTCTTTGTCTTTTAAAATTATCTCTTTAGAGGCATTTTTGGTTCGATAGTAGACCTCCATAGGGTAGTGAAAAAAGCTGACAAAATCATTGGCATTGGTTGAGGTCATCTCTTTTTTATAGAGTGAGCGTACCAACGCTTTTGCTTGTGATTCAAAACTTAAACTCTCTTTTTTGACAACAGGGGTTTTTAATATTGGGCTCTTTTGGGTCGTAGCATTTGCCTCATAGACCACGATTGCCTTCGCCTCTTTTGCATAGCTATTAATCCGTGTGTCATACATCGCTTCGGTGACAACAGCAGGAAGTTGACATTCGCCTCTGCTTGTGACCATAAATGGCGTATAGATAACCCCTCTGTTTGGTAGGGTGATGGTTCTGTTTAACTCACTGCTAAAAGTCGTTTTTTTAGGGAGATTGATAAAGTTTAAGACCCTATCATCTCGAATCTCTTTGTACTCTTGGTCGATATTAATATCTTTGTATTTTGATTTTTGATTTTTGATACGGTTGTTGACAATAGAGAGACACGCAGGGACACGTTGGCTTACCACCACATTGTCTATCCTTCCATTGTTGCTGATTTTAACTTTTGAGTATATCTTTTCGCCCTGTATTAAGTTTTGGATATCTATATTTTTACCCTCTTCGTTAATAAACTCACGGGCAATAGACAGCTCACTCTTTGGTGATATCTCATTTTTTATCTCTTTAGGAAGATGTTTGATTAGCTCAATGGCATAACTCATAGAGGAGTTGTTTGGTGTTAGTGTCATGGTTGGACTCTTAACACTCTCTAAGGTGATGGTCGTGGACTCTGTGTAGTTCTCATTTTTACCATTTATTTTGATATTGACATCAAGTTTAGAGCTTTTTGGTTTGCCAAGATAGGTGCTAATGGCTTTGAGTGCCACGGCTTTGGTCTGTGTGGAGTAGAGATTTGAGAACTCTTTTTGTACCACCACCAAATCATTGACATCTTTGCCAAAATAAGCCGTTTTAATCATAAAGTGCAAAAACATATCTCGGTTAATTGAGCCAAAGCTTCCTGATGCACCTGTGTAGTTTTTTGTGGCATAATCGGACAAACCATAGTTAAGACCATTATAAAGCTCGGTCGCCTCTTTGGTTTTTCCTTGCATCTTTAAGATTGCTGACATATAGAGTTTTGAGACCAAATCCCCTTTGTACATCCCTTTCTCATAGAGCATATTTGCCGTACTCTCACTTAAACGCTTATGCTCTGCTAGGATAAACCCTGCGTAAACCCGTTGCGAACTGGTGTATTTCGCATCATAATCCCCACTTGCACTCGATACAGCCGTTAACATCTTAATAATATTCCTAATAAAGCTATCCCGTATCTCTGCCCCATCACGTTTTAGTTCAAGCAGAATTTGAGAGGCATAAAGTGAGGCGTAAGGGTGAACATAATTTCCCCCTCTCCAGTAGTTAAACTCTCCATAATAGTTCTGCATTCTTTGAAGTTTTTTTACCCCTTGTCGGATAAAATTCTCACTGTCTCGTAACAGCTCATCTTTTTGTAAAAACGGTTTAGCGTAGTGCATCGCAGAGAGTTTTGAGCTGGTCTGTTCAGCACAACCATGTGGATACTGCACCAAGTAGTTGAGGTCATCACGCAACGCACCAATGAGATTATTGGAGAGGGTGATCATCACCTTGGCATCAGCATACTCTTTGGGAGGGGTAAAGGTTTTGCTCTGATTTGAAATCCCTTTAAAAGTATGGGTTGAGAGGGCATAAGGAGAGTAGATAGGCAACTCCACGCTTTTGGTAATGGTCTCATTTCCATACTTAGCAAGAAGCATAATCTCACCTTTTCCTATCTTTTTAGCCTCTAGCAACGCCCTAATAAGCGTTGAGCTATTGGGAGCGATGGTCACATTTTTTTCACTTAATACAAAAGAGAGATTGTCAGAGAGTGTTGAGGAGAGGGTGACCATCTTTGGTGCTTTGGTGGTATTAAACACCCGTAACGGAACATCTATCTTATCCCCCACAAGGGCATATTTGGGATAAGAGGGCTTTAACATCACATCATCTTTGACCGTGATATCTTTTTGGGCAACCCCCAGACCATCGGCATTGATAGCGATGGCAACAATGGAGGCTCTACCGTTAAACTCAGGAATATCTATGGTGATGTTTTTATCACTGTTTTTACTCTCAACAATGCCCGACCAAATCATAAATGGCTTAATCCGTTTTCCCAAATCAGGAGCAAGGTGTTTCTTTTTATGAGACATCATATCCCCTGCTCCAAAATCTATCAAATTCCCCTCTACCACAAAACTCATAAGCTCATCATAGAAATCATAGTAGCTTAGTCGATTCTCTGCTTTCTCATTAAAATGGTCAAACAGTTCAGGCTTTTTCTGTTCGACCAGCTGTAAAATACCTCTGTCCACCACACTTATTAGCAGTTTTGAGACGCTATCGGTCTTGATATTTAAGCTCAATTCCCGTTTAGATTTTGTAATATTTGGGGCATTTATCTCTATTTTTATCTTATGCTCATCACGGTTTGGTTTGACAAATTTATAACCTGTCGCTCTAAATGGAATCAGCTTAGAAGGGCTATCAGAGGCACGAATGGCAACAGCATGAAGATGCAATCCTCGTCCCATCTCCACCTCAATCGGTATGCTAATTTTGCTCACGCCCTTATCTAGGGTCATGCGTCGATAGAGTTCCACCTTTTCTGATTCGAGTGTGAGAAAGACCTCTCCCTCTAAAATAGGAGATTTGAGGGTAACCTCTATGGTGTCACCTTTTTTATAGAGTTTCTCCTCAAATTTTATCTCCACCGTTCTCAAATCATTTTTAGGCGAGATATTGGAGTATGACCACCACCAAACATCAAAACTAACAGCACTGGAGTGTCCACCAAGATAGTCATGCACCTCAATCAGATAGTCCCCATTCTCCTGTACAGCATAAGAGAACGCTTCATTTGATTGAAGAGAGAAGTTTCCTACTGTTTTTATCTCTTTTTGCCAATCATACTGACCATTGCTATAATCATATTGCCAATTTATCTTTTTAATAACAGCATAGAGTTTACGCTTAATCACCTCTCCACTCAATGGGTCAATCAAGACAGCTTTACCTGTGAGTTTCTGCCCCTTTTCAAATGAACTTTTATCAATAGAGAGACCAACCATCGCTTTGTAGGGATAGATTTTTATCTTTTTGTAGTTTGAGACGGGTTGTGTGTCATCCATTACCGTCACCCCAATCATCGCCTCTAATATAGAGGGGACTCGTTGGGTTATCTTAGGAAATAGAAGCAATGAGACTTTCCCCTTCTCATCAAGGGTAAAAGAGTCCTCCAAATTAAGATAGGACTGTACATTGTCTCTATGAAGTTGGGCATTGGAGAAGCCATAGTTTTTGTAATCTTTATGATGAAACTCTACGGCTCGTGCGTTGAGTTTTACACTCCCCTCTAACCCTGATGAGGGAGACCCAAAGAGATAATCGGAGCTAATATTTAGCTCTATAAGCTCTGAATCTCTATAGATATCTCTGTTGGTCGAGATATGATTTTCTATTTTGGGTGGCATAAACGCCTCCACTTTAAGGCTCTCACGACCAATGATTTCATCTCCTATCTTTGCCATCAATCTATATCTTCCTGTTCTCTCAGCCTCTCCCAACTGATAGTTAAAATCTATCAACCCATAACCATCGGTATGATGCACCTTGCTATAGACCTCATCCCCATTGGGGTCTCGCAAAATAAGTTTTATGGGCAATTTACTAGCAGAGATGAAATTTCTATCTTTGATGGTAATCAGTGCATTTATCTTGGCCGCTGGTCGTACTATTTTTGATTGAAAATAGAGATAGGCTTTAAAACGCTCTCTCTTATCCATAATGGTTGAGGGGTAGAGTCCATTAACAGGACTATTTAGGAGCAAAAAGTTTGTATCCTCTTTTGTCCGAACCACCACCCCTTTGCTCTCTCCATTGAGTAGATTTTTTGTCAACAGGTCATCTTTTTCAATAATGGCAACCCCATCACTGTTGGTTTTTACCGTTCCGAGTATATCATTAGTGATAGAGTAAATCTCCACAGTTGCCCCCTCTATAGGCTTGGCTGTGCTAAGAGAGAGAACGCTAATAAACGCTTGTTCTTTGGCAAGATTTACAGAAATCCCCAAATCAGATAAAAAAATCACTTTAGAAAAGGATTTCTCCTCTATCTTCTCCTTCACCACATTGCCATAACGAAGCGTAATTTTATAGACCCCAAAAGGCAACTTTTTATCCAAAGATTTAAAAGAAAATTTCTGTTTGACTATCTCATTTTTTTGATTATTAAGTGTGAGTTTTTTAGTTAAAACTTCTTTGGAATAAGGCTCTATATTTGATTTATCAGCATCTTGAAAATTTAGAAAATAGCGTAAGTTATCATCCAAAAGACGCTCCACAATAAGCGTAGCACTGTCGAGATTGGCCGAAGAGAAGCCAAACTCACCTGCATTGGAGACATAGGTTTTATCCTCCTCAAAGATAATCCCTTTGGCACGGTCACCCGTCTTTAGGGTATACCTCTTCTCCTCTTTTAGCTCCCGATAGGTACTCAACCCTTTTTTTAATCTTACGGTATAACTCTTATTTGGTTTAAATTCAGAAGAGATAATATCGGTATAGTAGTAGGGCTTATCAGATAAACCATATTTTTTACGTATAGAGCGATAGATATAGTTATCAGAATTAACCGTAAAATGCTCAATCCCCTCAATCTCAATATACTTCTGTGATTTGGTCTCAAAACTGTCATCAAAAAAGAGACGAAGCGCAAACCCACCCGTATCAAGAGCAATCATCTGAGGAGCATCATGAATCACCATTGGCTCTTTTTCTTTGTCCAATACCACAGGTGGTTCTTTATCTTCATGAAATCTCTTCTCAAACACCTTTTCAACTGTTTTACCATATAAAGTTTTAATCTTTTTGGTAATTTTTAGAACAATGGTACTCCTCTTGACAGGCTCATTAATCGCCAAAATCATCTCTTTTCCATCACTCTGAAGCAAAGAGTATTTTAAATTGGTGGTAGAGAGTCTATCAACCTTCTGCAGCACCAGCCCCTCACGCAGACTCCTCTTATCAATCTTATCCGAAAAACTCAATCTCAAAAGTTTTTCAGAAGCAAGATAACGGGCATCCTCAACCAAAAGAGGCTCAGTAGTAAAATCAAAAGTAGCCTTTTTATGTTTACAACTATAATGCGTACCACTACGCAACGCATCTTTAGGAATCACTTTAATCTCTCTCTTTGACTCCACCTTATAAACCACCGAAATCTGAGGTTCACACTCTAGCAGAGGTCTATGCGTATAGGAGATAGTGTTATCAAAAACAGCCTCCTTACTCTTCAACACAAAAGCATCATCTATGGAAATCAGTTTAGATTGAGTGGCTTTATCAGTAGGATTAGCCAAAAGTAGAGAGGTGAAAAGAAAGGGAAGCAGATATTTTTTCATGATAATAACTTTTTGCTTATTCTATCATAATTTTGTTACAGAGTTGTGTCTTTTTGTTTTTTAATTTTTGCTTTTGATTTTTTTGAGGTGTTGGGATTCAAGTTTTTTAAAAAAATATTGGCTCTCCCCCATCACCAATTCAAAACCAAATAAATCTGAGACAAGAAAAAGTTTGCAATAAAGATGGTGACGGAAGCCAAGACCACGGCTTTGGTGGTGGAGACTCCTACCCCTTTTGCTCCTCCTGTGGTGTTGTAGCCTACATATGCTCCGATGCTTCCTACCAGATAACCGTAGACCAACCCTTTGATTAATCCTGTGCCTATGTCTGAGAATGAGATGAACTGTTTGATGGTCTCTACATAGACTACTGGGTTCATGTCAAGTGCGAGGTAGGCCATGAGGAAAGCACTGATATTGGTAATGAAGTCAAAGGCGATAACCAAAAGAGGCAGGGCTAAGGTGGTGGCGATAATTCGGGGGATGAGTAGGTATTTTTTGGAGTCCACTGCCAAGGTTTCGATTGCGTCAATCTGTTCGGTGACTCTCATGGTTCCTAATTCGGCTGCCATTGAGGAGATGGAGCGTGAGATGAGCATGAGTCCTGCGAAGATGGGGGCGAGTTCTCTTACGGTAGAGATGAAGATGGTAAAGCCCATAAAGTTTTCTGCTCCAAATTTGGAGAAACCTTGATAGAGCTGTACGGCTTGAACCAAACCTGTGAAGAGTGCCACCAAAAAGACAACACCAAATGTTCCAATGCCGATAATCTCCATCTGTTCAAAAATCTGTTTGATACGCCAAGGTCGTTTAAATATTAAAGGTAAAAGGGCAAACTGAAACATAATAAATGTTCCAAACTTATCCATTTTCACCATAAAATTAACAAACGGTCTACCTATAAATGCAAATATATTCTCAATCATAAAATTCTTTTTACTTTTTTTACTATATTTTATCTAAAAATTTGATAAACTTTCTTTATGAAAATAGGAACAGACATTGTGGTCATCAGCAGAATAGAAAAATCTATCCAAAAATTTGGAGATAAATTTTTGGACAGATTTTTATCTAAAGAGGAGCAGAAAACTGCCACACGTACCGAGAGTATCGCAGGGTATTGGGGTGCAAAAGAGGCAATATCAAAGGCTTTGGGTTGTGGAATCGGTGCTGAACTCTGCTTTCATGATATTCAAATCTATAAAGATAAAAAAGGTGCACCTCATTTTAGATTGACACCAAAAGCACAAGACATTCATAAGATATCAGAATCATCCCTCTCTATCGCTCATGATGGGGGGTTTGCTATTGCCATAGCCACCCTCACCACAAGTAGATAGTCTCAACTACTCGATAATCTTACTAACAGGAAGCTCCACAATCGACTTTGCACCCTCATCTTTGAGTTGAGGGATAAGATAACGCACCTCAGAGCTATCCACAACAGCCATAATATCTATCCAGTCCCCTTTTGCCAAATCAGAGACAGTTGGGTTTTCACTTGGTAAAAGCTCCAACACACGTTCAAGCTTATCTTTGGGAACATTTAACATCAAACAGACCTTTGGCACAGCGTCTATCACTGACTTTAACATCATCACAATTCGGTCAATTTTTTGGCGTTTTTCTGGATCATTATACGCCTCTTTGTTGGCGATAAATCGTGTGGTGGTCTCTAAAACGGTATCAATAATCTTTAAATCATTGGCTCGAAGTGATGAACCTGTTTCCGTAATTTCAACAATCGCATCGGCGAGTTCAGGTACTTTTACTTCAGTTGTTCCCCAACTAAACTCCACATTGACATTGACCCCTTGTGCTTCAAAATAGTCTTTGGTAAGATTGACCACCTCAGTTGCAACGGTTTTTCCCTCCAAATCTTTGGCACAGCTGTAGGGTGAACCCTCTTTAACGGCCAAGACCCATTGGATAGGGTTAAAACTCTGCTTTGCATAAGTAAGCTCTGCCACCTCAACCACATCGGCTCGGTTCTCTTTTATCCAATCAAGCCCCGTAAGACCACAATCAATCTGCCCCCCCTCCACATATCGTGCCATTTCTTGAGCTCGAATCAGCATACATGACAACTCTTTATCATCTACCGTTGGATAGTAGTTTCGTTCACGCACTTTAATATTATATCCTGCCTCTTTAAATATCTTTAGCGTTGACTCTTGTAGACTTCCTTTTGGGATTCCTAATTTTAATTCCATAATTGTTCCTGTTTTTTTTTGGGAATTATACAATTTTTTTAATATAATTTCCCAAATAAATCCATATAAGTAAGATAGACCCTCAAATCAAACTCAAATTGATGATAGGAGGGTTCGATATGCGTGCAGAATTGATAAAACGCTTTGTTATGTTCTTTCTCTTTGAAATGAGCCAACTCATGTACCACTATCATTCGCAAAAACTCCTCAGGCATATTTTTAAACACCGTACCGATGCGTATCTCATTTTTTGCTTTGAGCTTTCCACCCTGTACACGAGATACAAAGGTATGTGTTCCTAGAGCATTATTAATCACATTTATCTTGCCATCGTAGATGACCTTGGAGAGTCTGTATTTTTTGAGGTAGCTGTTTTTAAACTCCGTTATGTACTCATAGAGTGCTTTATCACTCTGAATATCATGCTTTTGTGGGTACTTATTTAAAAGATAATCGCAGAGTTTATTTTTTTGAATAAGCTGGACTATCTGCTCTTGTAGCGTTTCTGAATAGTTATTTAAGTATTTTAATCTCATAGTTCTTATTCAATAAACTTCACAACCTCATCAAAATCAAGTCTCAGTTGAGTAGACTGTTCATTTACTCTATAGCCAAACGGAAGCAACATCGCCACTTGCCATTTAGTGGTGTCAAGCTCTAAAATCTCTTCAACTTTCTCTTTTTCAAAACCTTCAATTGGGCATGAGTCTATGCCTATAAATGCTCCTGCTGTCATCATGTTTGCCCCTGCTATGTAGGTTTGTCTAGCTGTCCATGCGTAGGTGCTTTTGTCAGTTGCAAATGTCTCTTTTAGGTGTCCACCGTACATCTCAACATAACCTTGAAGTGCTTCTTCATCCATTCCTCTACGTCCCAGTTGTGCTTTTGGTTTTCCACTCTCTACTCTAGCACCCTCTATCTCTGCTAAAAGCACAACCAAATGAGAACAAGAGGTAATCTGTACTTGGTTCCAACATGCTGGACGAATTTTCTCTTTAAGCTCTTGGTTTGTGATGACTAAAAACTTCCACCCCTCTAGCCCAAAAGATGAAGGGGAGGTTCTTCCTGCTTCTAATATGTAGCGTATCTCTTCATCATTTATTTTTTTATTTTCGTCAAACAGTTTACAAGCATGTCGAAATGCCATCGCTTTTGTGAAATCATTTTTCATGGTTTTTCCTTATATTTTTAAAATTTTAACCAATATATGTTATGATGTCAAGAACTACCTAAAAAGGTATATACATACTAAAAGGATACTAATGAAGATAATTTATGATGAAAAAGAGTACGCTTGTTCCTTTGAGTTTGCTCTATATTTGGTGAGTGGAAAGTGGAAAGGCTTGGTACTTTGGCATCTTTCTCATGGAACACTTCGTTATGGAGAACTTAAAAAGAATTTGGGAAAAATCACCCAAAAGATGCTAACGCAAACATTAAGAGAGTTGGAAAAACATCAACTTATTACGCGAAAGATCTACCCTATTGTGCCTCCTAAAGTGGAATATACCATCACGGAACATGGGGAAAAAAACTTATTCCTATATTTGAGCAGTTACATGCTTGGGGAGAAGAGGTAGGTACTAATATTGGGGTGGTTTTGGCTTGTGATGAGAAGCGTTCTTGATACTCCACCCCAAACCCTACACCCCTGCCGTTGAATCTCCACTTTTAATAACCTTAGAGATAAGTGATTTTGATAATCTAAGGTAGTCCAAGGTAGTTTGCAATCTCAATTAATGAACATGGGTTGACACATCGGTCAACCCCTACATATTCTGTTTTTCATTTAGTTTCAAATATCGTATCTTGTCATAAAATCGTGTTTTCTTTATAACTTTTTCAATATTTTGCAATGAAATATCTATTGACTTTTCAATACTTTTAGTGTGCCATTTTATCCACTCGGTAATCTCTAAATCTCTATTATAGAGTAGATTTTGAGCTTTTTCAAGTGAGTTATAGTAACGAGGTCTCAACCGAAAAGTTATCATGTTCATTCATAGCCAAACAACTCATCTTCTCTATAAGTTGAAAAATCATCGGTTCTATTTTACTGTAATCATGGGTAAAATTGGGAAAGTTTTTATGTTGCCAAATCCATTTTTTTGTATTCATAACATTTTCCTGTTATATTTAAGTCTCTAATCATAACAAAAATATGTTATGAATATCTTTTTGATTATAATATTTTTTATAAAAACCCGTAGGGTGCGTTTTCCCCCTTCATATTTAAAAAATTACTGAACCCAAATGGGCTTTTATCCTTTGGCTTTTTTCAAATAATACAAAACATATAGAGTATTTGATATAATTTCCATAATTTTTCAGAAAGATATAAGATATGCCAAAGCAAGATAATGTATTAAAAAAGGTTGCCATTTTAGGACGACCGAATGTAGGGAAAAGCTCCCTTTTTAACCGATTAGCCAGAGAGAGAGATGCGATTACCTCTGATGTGGTGGGGACGACCAGAGATATCAAAAAACGGATTGTGACCATTTCGGGAAATCGTGATTTTGAGGTGATAGATACGGGGGGGATTGATGATAGCACAGAGATGTTTGCCACCGTTAAAAAGCTCTCCCTTAGGGCTGCTGATGAGGCAGATGTTATCATCTATTTGGTTGATGGGAAAAATATCCCTTCGCAAGAGGACAGAGATTTGTTTTATGGGCTTCAAGAGCAGGGGAAACCTATTGCTTTGATTGTAAATAAGATAGATAATGACAAAGATGAGTCGTTACGTTATTGGGATTTTTTGGAGTTTGGGGCTGATATTACGCTTCCCATGTCGGTGAGCCACAACAGATATATGAATGATTTCTATGCGTGGTTAGAGACACATATTCCTGAGCGAGAAGAGGAAGGTGGGCTAGAGCTTACCGAAGATGATGACCCGTTTGGATTTGATGAGATTGTGGAGATAATTCACAATGAAGAGGAAGTCCAAGAGGACAGAGAGATAAAAGTAGCGATTATCGGTCGTGTCAATACAGGTAAAAGCTCACTTCTAAACGCCCTACTCCAAGAGGAACGAGCCGTGGTCTCTCCTGTGGCAGGGACAACCATCGACCCGATAGATGAGTCGATGGAGTATCAAGACCACAAAATCACGTTTGTTGATACAGCAGGTATCCGTCGTCGTGGTAGAATCTTGGGGATTGAAAAGTATGCTCTTGGACGAACTGAGGCGATGCTAGAAGAGGCCGATATTGCTCTTTTGATGATTGATGCTACGGTGGGTGTTTTGGAGCTTGATGAGAGAATTGCCAATCTTATTGAGAGGTATAAACTAGGGTGTCTGATTGTGCTAAACAAATGGGACATTCGAGATGAGCGAACCTATGAAAAAGCTGTTGAGGATATTCGTGATGAGTTGAAGTTTTTACACTATGCACCACTTATTACCATCTCAGCAAAGACAGGGCTAAGGGTTCATAAAATTTTAGATGATATTATCAATATGTATGGACGATACAAACAGCGTATCCCAACGGCAAAACTGAATGAAGTTCTCAAATATGCCATTACCAGACACCACCCACCGTCAGTTAATGGAGGGGTTGTGACCATTAAGTTTGCAGCTCAATATGAGACCAAGCCACCTAAAATTGCTATTATTATGAACCGACCTGATGGGTTGCATTTTTCATACAAACGTTATCTTTCTAATATTTTTAGAGAGAAGTTTGACTTTGAGGGTGTGCCACTTGACTTAGTGGCAAGAAAACGTGGTCAACGTATGGACGATGACTGATTCTGATTCTGACTAGGATAAAATTCATCATATGGAAGAGGCTTTGAGAAGTAATAGCCTTGACCATAATTCACACCAAACTCTTTTAATAAATCAACAATCTTCTCATTCTCTACATACTCGGCAATTACCTTGATATCATTATCACGACAAAACTTTGTCAATGTTTTTATAATCCCATGTGGTCTACTATCTATATGAATATTTTTTATCATACTTCCATCTAGCTTTAGATAATCTATAGAGAGATTAAGAAGGTGGTCAAAGTTCGCATATCCTGTGCCAAAGTCATCCACACAGATAACATAACCAAACATTCTCAACTTTTTAATAACCACTTCCATTTTACTGTAATCTATAAACTTATTTTCCAATATCTCAATCAGAAGTTGATTTGAGATATCTTTATTTTTAATTAAAATCCCAATAATTGAGTCATTTAACAAATCATCAGAACTGAGGTTAATACTCACTTTAAATTTTGGATTTTCTCT
This sequence comes from uncultured Sulfurovum sp., assembly GCA_964452815.1. Lineage (GTDB taxonomy): Bacteria > Campylobacterota > Campylobacteria > Campylobacterales > Sulfurovaceae > UBA1140. The sequence continues at coordinate 4,214 of CAYVNI010000182.1, read as the reverse complement.
TATTTTTTTTATATTAAACTCAATCACTTTCATGCTAATACGACTATAAAAATAGCTGTCTTCAAAATCAGGTAAAATTTTATCTGGATAGATAATTTTTCCACCATCCTTAATACGCAACAGTGCTTCATAATGAATAATTTTATTATCTACAAGAGAAACAATTGGCTGATAATAACAGACCAACTTATCATCCACTATCATATCCTTTAACTTTTGACGATAGAGACGTTTGTCACTTGATAGCTCATATGAGTATACTCTATTTCGTCCATTATGCTTTGCTTTATATAGGGCAACATCTGCTTTATATATCGCATCATGAAGAGATTTTGCATTTTGACTTTGAGATAATGTACCAATAGAGACCGTCATATGTACTTTTTCATCTTTAACATAGAGTTCCAACCTATCTACCATAATACGAATCTCTTCCATCATTAATCTAAACTCATGAACAGATGTCTCTTGCTTCAAGACAAAAAGTAAAAACTCCTCTCCACCATATTGAATAAATACATCTTGTTTTCGTAATTGTGTTGAGATATTCTTCATTAGCTCCACAATAAGTTCATCCCCTACTCTCTCTCCATAAATATCGTTAATTCGTTTAAGAAAATCTATATTTATCAAAGAGATATAGTAATCTGAAAAATTTATCTTTTCATAATTATCCATTAAGTAGCTTCGCTTAAGTGCGTGGGTATTTGCAATCATGTATCGATTCTCTCTAGCAAACATTATAAACATTAAATAGAGTCCAAAAAAAAGAAGAATCACACCAACTAGTGCCAATATATTTTTAAGAATATTCATATAGTCTATCACTTTAGAAATCATAATATCTAAACTTTTTTGCTGATAGTCAAGCAGTAGAAATGCCACCACTTTATCTTTTTCAATAATAGGTTTAATCAATGTAAAACCTAAATTTTTAAGACCTTTTTGTATAAAAATCTCTTTCTCTTTGGTTTCGATCATATTGGTAAAAAGGTTCATATCTTCAGCTTGAAACAGCTCTCCAAAACTGCCTCTATCCCTCTTTGATACATCTAAAAGATACACCAGTTTCTCTTGTTGTAGGAATACAATAAAAACCGATGAGATATTACCTCTTTTTAATCGTGATAACGCCAATTCATGTTTTTGTCGAACTTTATTACTTTTTATATGCGATGAGATAAACGATGTCTCATCTTTTAGGATAAAAGATACTGTCTCATCTACCATTTCATCTGTATTATCAATAGAGAGGCTTAGAACAGTTTTTTGAAATTTTTCTTGCATTTCAGGTAGTTTAAAATAGCCATAAGTAAAAAAAATAAAGATAATGATATATGTAAATAACGCATAGTAATAAAACTTGTGAAATGTAGAAAATATAAATCTATTGTGCATAAAATATCCTAAGTTCCCCTTCTTCCCAATAATAGATATTTTATCATAAGTTTAATAGTATTTTATTTGTTTCTTTTAAGTTTTGGCTGAACTCATATCCAAAACTTCTATTTTTTTATTGAAAAACTATAAAATATTTAATTAAATTATTTTTTATTTTTAATTAAATAATAAATAACGCTCAAGTTCAACTTGGCAACAGACAGAGTAAATTTAAATTACACTCTGATATCAAATATTTTTTCATCTTAGATGGAACTCTTAACCCACTCCTTTTCAAACGCTCTCTAACCAGAAAAATATGTGTACGCTCTTTTTTTATATAAACTGCCCCAATAACACTTTTATCAGATTTTTGTAATTTTTCATAACTATCGGTAATAACAAGCTTTGAACTTTTTTTTATCTTTGACATAAAAAGAATATCGGCCTCTGCCAAAGAAGAGAAATGTAATCCTTTAGAATTCTTCTGAAACTTACTTGTTAAACTTACATTTTCATTAAAATATTTTAATGGCTTATTTTGTTCAATACTCAGTAAAACTTTTGTCACTTTATTAACATCTAAATCAGAAAAACCTAAAATTGGTAAGAGCATTAACCAATAAAAAATTACTTTTTTCACAATAAATCCTTTATATCTATAGGAATATAACATATTTAAACAAAATTGTAAATAAATTGTTTACACTAATTATATTTTTTATAAAAAATGAAGTAAATGTGAACTAAATATTAACTTTTCTCTTTTTAGAATTTATATTTATATTTTAGATATAATTTCGACCACATCATAACCATACATCAAAACCAAGGATATAAATGCGTGTATTAACAGGAATTCAAGCTTCAGGAAAACTTCATATTGGAAACTATTTTGGGGCGATGAAACCGATGATAGAGCTTCAAGAGAAAGAGGAGCTTTTTACTTTTATTGCCAACTACCACTCTTTGACAACCTCAAAAGATGCCTCTTTATTGAAACAACTTACTTTTGATGCTGCTGTTGATTATCTCTCACTTGGAATAGACCCACAAAAAACTACCTTTTGGGTACAGAGCGATGTTCCACAAGTTCTAGAACTCTACTGGATACTTTCAAAATTTACACCTATGGGACTACTAGAAAGAGCCCACTCCTATAAAGACAAGGTAGCCAAAGGGATAACAGCCAATCATGCCCTATTCTCTTATCCTGTGCTTATGGCTGCTGATATTCTACTTCTTGATACAGAGAAGGTCCCCGTAGGAAAAGACCAAATCCAACACGTTGAGATGACGCGTGATATGGCGATTAAGTTCAACAATGAGTATGGAGAGATATTTACCCTGCCAGAACACGTTGTAAATGAAAATGTAGCGACCATTCCAGGAATAGATGGACAGAAGATGAGTAAGAGCTATGACAATGCCATTGATATCTTTATGGAGACCGAAAAAAAGCTTCAAAAACGCTGTAACAAGATAGTTAGCTCCTCAACACCACTTGGTGTGCCATTGGAGTATGAGGGGTGCAATATCTATAACCTAGCATCACTGTTTTTAGATGACCATAGACGCGTAGAGCTTCAAAATCGTTACCAAACAGGTGAAGAGGGGTATGGTCACTTTAAAAAATATCTAAAAGAGCTTATTTGGGATGAGTTTAGCGAAGCGAGAGAGAAGCGTGAAGAGTATATAAATAACCCCGATATCGTAAAAGATATTTTAAGTGATGGAGCAAAAAAGATGCATAAAATTTCAAATACCAAAATGGCAATAATCAGAGAGGCTGTAGGAATTTTATAGTCAAAAAATTTATTTTTGGGGATAACCCCAAAAATTATTTAGGGTTACTCTCCTCATTTATAAATGTAAAAATCCCATCTCTATCCAATGGCTTTGCCATTTCATTGACAGCATGGGCATCATATCCCAACTCTTTTAATCGCTCCAAAACAGGAGGGTGAGTGTAGTAGAAAAAAGCATAAATAGGATGTGATTTTGGGAATGCTTTATTCTCTGTTACCAACTTCATTAGTGCTGATACCAAATTCTCTTTTCCTCCTAGTTCACTACCAAACTCATCGGCTGCGTACTCATTGTGACGACTAACGGCACTCATCGTTGGCATAAAGACAAAAGAGATAAGAGGCAGAAGCATCATCATCATGGCTATCTCGACTCCTGCATTAGGCTCGATACTCATTGCATAAAAGAGTCCATCAGGAAGATTACCCAATAAGAAAAATGACAAAAAGAGTAGAACCCCCATCATCCCAATATTTTTCCAAATATCCCCATGAGAGAAGTGACCCAGCTCATGTCCCAATACGGCAAGTAGCTCTTTATTGGTTAGTTTTTCGATAAGGGTATCAAACAGAACCACCCGTTTAGACTTTCCTAACCCTCCAAAATAGGCATTGAGTCGGCTATCACGCTTTGAGGCATCAAGCACAAACACACCATCACTCTTTAGACCTACTCCCTCCATCATGCTCTCTATATCGGTTCGGAGTTCACCCTCTTCTAGGGGGGTAAACTTATTGAAAATTGGTGCGATAATGGTGGGGTATATCACATTGATAAGCACAGCCAAAGAGAAGAGCAGAGCAAAACCCCATACCCACCAATTGGCAACATTAATAACAATCCAAGCCAACGCATACAAGACAACCCCACCAATAATAATTGAGATTGCCATCTCTTTGAGTTGGTCGATAATATAGAGCTTTGGTGTGGTTTTGGTAAACCCATACTCTTTGTCAAGCACAAATGTCTGATAAATCCCAAATGGCAGACCAATCACAAAACCAACAGCCATAAAACCAAAGAGA
>CAYVNI010000181.1:0-8639 GCA_964452815.1 uncultured Sulfurovum sp. | reverse complement strand
TCTTAATCCTCATAGAGTTCCCCACCACCATCAAGGAACTTAAACTCATAGATAACGCAGCGACCAGAGGGATAACATACCCTGCCATTGCAATGGGAATGGTTAAGATATTATAGATAAGTGAAAGTCCCAAGTTCTGCTTGATAAAGGTAAAGGTTCTTCTTGAAATCATAAAGCTCTCCTCTATCGCTTTGAGTGAGTTGTTTAGGATGACCACGTCGCTTACAGATAGGGCAACATCTGCTCCATTTCCCATCGCTATGGCGATATCTGCTTTGGAGAGGGCTAGAGCGTCATTTATGCCATCACCTACCATTACTACTCTTTTTCCTTCTGCTTTTAGGGTGCTGATGAACGTGGCTTTCTCTATGGGGGAGAGTTCGGATTGGTGGCTTTTTATCCCTACCTCTTGGGCGACTCTACTGGCTACTCTTTTATGGTCTCCTGTTGCCATAATGATATCTACATTGATACTATTTAAGTAAGAGACCAAAGATTTTGCACCCTCTTTGATGGCATCCTCTAGCTCAAATGAGGCAATGATTTTCCCATCTATGGCGAAGTGATAGAGGGTGTGGTCACTCTCTACTAGGGTACTCTCTATCTTATGTACCTCTAGGAGTTTTTGGTTTCCTCCTAAGATTATCATCTCTTTATATGTTGCTTGGAGTCCTTTTCCTTGGACTTGTTCTATGTTTGTTAGCTCTAAATTTGAAGTTGAAGCCTTTGATTTCAAGTGGTTTTTTACGGCTTTGCTGACGGGGTGGGTTGAGCTATCACTTAGGGCATAGAGTATTTTTAGATGCTCCTCTGATATCTCTCCTGTTACTTTTTGGACGGTTAGTTTCCCCTCGGTGATTGTTCCTGTTTTGTCAAGCACAATGGTATCGGCTTTTGAAAAGGTCTCAATAAACTTTGCCTCTTTAAAGAGTAACCCTTTTTCGGCTGCCCAAGAGATTCCAATGAGTGATGCGATAGGGGTTGCGAGTGCCAAAGCACACGGACAGGCGATAACAATTACTGAGATAGAGATGATGAGTGCATTTTCAAAATCTCCGTTGTAGAGATACCACCCTGCAAAGGTAGCTACGGCAAGGAACAAGATGGTCACAGAGAAGTATTTGGATAGCTCATTGGTGGTATCCTCTATCTGTGGTTTGGAGGCCAATGCATCTTCTAGTAGCATTACCATACTGTTTAGGGTGGAGTTGGCATAGTTTTTGGTGGCTGTATAACGGACTACTTGACCTGAATTGATTGTGCCACAGTAGATGCTCTCCCCTGCTCTTTTTTCCACGGGCAGGGACTCACCACTTAAACTGCTCTCATCAAATGTTCCTATAAACTCTTGGCTAGAGCCAATCAGTACGCCATCCACGGTTGCTTTTTCTCCTGTTTTCACCTCTAGGATATCACCAACCTCTATGGTGTCGAGAGGAACAACGGTTTTGATGCCATCTTTGACAAGGGTTGCTTCATGTGGCACTTGTGAGCGAATTTTATCCATGGTGTCCACGGCATTTTTTTTGCCTATCACTTCGAGATATTTACCCACCAAGACAAAGGTAATAATCATCGCTACCGAGTCAAAATAGCTATGACCTGCTCCACCAAAGAGGACATAGAGAGAGTAGATATAGGTAAGCGTTGCCCCTGATGAGACGAGTAAATCCATATTGACAATTCTGTTTTTTAGACCAAAATATGCCCCTTTGAAAAATATCCAACCACTATAGAAAAGCACAGGGGTAGAGAAGATAAACTCAGCAATATGCACCAAGTGTAGAGTCTCCTCTTTCATGCCTGTAAAGAACCCTGCATATTTTGCCACATCTATCATCATAATATTCATACTCGCAAAAACAGCAATTGCCATTCTCATAAAATAATCTTTTTTATTCTCGGTGGCTTTGACATCCTCTTTGGTTCGGTCATAAGGGTAGGCGTTATACCCAATACTTCTAATGGTATCAATAACCGTAGAGAGTGCAATGGTCTCTTCATCCCATATGATTTTGGCTTTGTTATTGGTAAAATTTATTGAGGCTTCGACTATCCCCTCTTTTTGAGCCAAAACTTTTTCATTGAGCCAAATACACGCAGCACAGTGTATCCCCTCTATGACCAAATCAACCGAGGAGAAACCATCAGCTGTGGTTTTGATATAGCGTTGTTTAAAACTCTCCATATCAAAACTACTGCTATCACTCTCTATCTGTAGAGGTGGAGAGATGCTACTGTTTCCCATTTTCTCATAAAAACTGTCCAGTCCATCATCTTGTAAGAGATGATAGACCCCTTGACAGCCGTTGCAACAAAAGTAGACATCTGGGGTTTTCTCCTCTGTAATCATCACAGTTTCATCAAATTCTAATTGGCAGTGGGTACACTTAACTATAGGCAAAATTTTCCTTTTTGTCACTTATTGTCACAGTATATATAATTTTAGATAATAACTATTATAAGCTTTACATATAATAAGCAGATTTATAGATTAAATATGTATTATATAAGCATTAAACAAAAAACACAAGGAGTTTTTAATGCCATTTCGAATCAAACGGTATTATGGATATGTAATAGCAACCGTCGTTGCATTGGTCACACCATTTATTACAATTGGGGGAAATCATATATTCCTATTGTCCTTCGATAAAAAACAGCTACAACTTATGGGAATTGCCTACGATATGCAAGAGCTTCTACCATTAGTCTTTCTTTTAATGTTACTCTTTATTGGTATCTTTGCAGCAACGGCTATTGGTGGTCGTGCATTTTGTGGTTGGGCGTGTCCTCAGACCATCTTTAGGGTTATCTACCGAGACCTTATCGAGACCAAACTTCTAGGGATAAGAAAAAAGATTAACAACAAACAGAAAGAGCCAGATTATAGAAAGAATGCAGGTAAACGTACTGTTGCTATCCTCATATGGTCGGTTCTTGCACTTATCGCGGCTGCCGACTTTATTTGGTACTTTGTTCCTCCAGAGGATTTCTTTGGGTATATTCAAAATCCCAGTGAGCATGGTATTATTATGGGGCTTCTTTTTGGTATAGCAGGATTTCTTATCTACGATATTGTTTTCTTAAAAGAGGATTTCTGTATCTATGTCTGCCCCTACTCAAGGGTACAATCGGTTCTCTATGATAACAACACATTCCAAGCCATCTATGACCCACACCGAGGGGGAGACATCTATGATGAGAACAAAGAGAAAGTGGTCTTTAAGCAAAAAGATTTAGCCGATGAGAACAATGAGTGTACCACCTGTCAACACTGTGTCACCGTCTGTCCTACTCACATTGATATTCGTAAAGGGACACAGTTGGAGTGTATCAACTGTTTAGAGTGTGTTGATGCCTGTACTACCGTTATGGGTAAACTGGGCAAAGAGTCATTGGTTCAGTGGACAAGCATGAATGAGATACATGAAAACAAAGAGACAAAACTTCTTAGAAAGATTACCTATCTCTATGGTGCTGTGATTCTTGCTATTTTTGTTATGCTTTTTGTAATGGGTGGGAAAAAAGAGAACATGCTTCTAAATGTTAATAAAACAACCCAACTCTATAAGGTAAAAGCAGAGAATGAGGTGACAAACTCCTACTATATGCTGTTCCAAAATACGCAATCTAAAAAACATACTTTTAAGATAGAGATAGTGGGTGAGTATGCTGATAAATTTAAAATCAAAAGATTTAAAAGTGTCACTATCAACCCTAGAAAATTGGTAAAAGAGTTGGTAATTCTCTCAACCAAAGAGAAGCTTGTAGATGACAATACCAAAGATACCCCTCTAAAAGTAATGCTCAAAGCATACGCTGTTGAAGACCCTAAAAATATTGTGGTCTTTAGAGAGATGACCTTTTTCTATCCACGGGCTGACAAGCTTAAATAATAATAACATCTTCTTCTTGTGGGCATACTCTTGCCCACACTTGTTTTTTTCTTAATCTTTTTTTCTATATTTTTTAGATATAATATCTTTAACACTTTAACAATAAAACTAATAAATTATAACAAGGTCAAAATTTATGAAAAAAACGATTATAGTCTTTTTTGTACTATGCTCCACGATACTCTTTGCAACCTCTAAAAATATGTTTGTCATAAAAAATAGAGATGGAACGCTAGTTAAGGGAAAAAAAATAACCCACAATAAAAACAATTTTTTTAAAGATTTAGTGCAAGAGCAAAAGAGACTACTCTCACAACTCAAAAAGATTAAAATAAAAAAAGCAGACCCCTATAACTACAACAAAAATAGTATTGTAGAGAATGCAAAACAGCATTTAGGAGAGAGATATGTGTGGGGTGGCACAAAACCAAATGCTTTTGACTGCTCGGGATATGTGAAATATCTCTATGAAAAAGAGGGAATAGCCATTCCTCGAACTGCATATCAACAATCAAAGGTAGGAGAGTATGTAGAGAGAGATGAGCTAGAAAAAGGAGATTTACTCTTTTTTTTAACTGATAAAAAACGAAACATTCCCATTACCCATGTGGGTCTCTATTTAGGAGATGACAAATTCATCCATGCAGCTTCTAAAAAAGATGGCGTTATTATCTCCTCCCTTTCAAAAAGTAGGTACAATAAGATATATGTAAAAGCCAAAAGAATTATCAGATAAAAGAGAGAGAAAATGCACCAAGTAAGCCTAAATGAGTTTAAAGATGCCGTAGAGAGATTGGATTTACTCTCACTAACAAGTAAAGAGCAAGTACGAAAAAAGTATCTAAAACTCTCACGACTCTACCATCCTGATATGCCCAATGGCAGTACCAAAAAATTTCAAGAGATTAGAGATGCTTATGAAATACTGGTGCAATATATGGACAATTTTCGTTTTGTTTTCGATGAAGAGGAGTTCAAACGCCAAAATCCCATTTTAGTCTCAGCTTTTGATGAGCTTTGGATAAAAGGTAAAAGTGAAAAATAGCTATTAATTTAAGTAATAATCATATATAATCACGTAAAAATATAAGGATTAACAATGAAAAAACTCATAATAGCACTATTTATACTCTTCTCGTTTAGCAACTCAAACGCTGGGGGATGTCTTTTGGAGCAATCAGATGATATAAATGTCACATGGAAAGCCTATAAAACTTTCGCAAAATTAGGTGTGGGTGGGCAATTTACGGATGTAAAGTATACCCCCAATAAAAAATCAGGGAAAAACTTCAAAGAGCTTTTTGTAGGCTCAAAAGTTTCTATTGATATTTCAAAAATAGATACCAAAAATGAAGGACGAGACAAAACCCTAGTGGAGATGTTTTTTAGCAAATTAAAAGGTGGGAAAATAGAGGGAGTCATCAAAGATATTAATGCTGATAAATCCAAAGATGGAAAACGCCCTTACACAGGAACACTTGATGTATCATTGAGTATGAATGGTAAAACACTTCTAATTCCAATGAAGTACAGATATATAAAAGGGGATTTTCAAGCCATTGGAACCATTGACCTTTTTGATTTTGAGGGAAAATCTGCACTGGCAAGTATCAATAAAAGTTGTTTTGACCTCCACAAAGGTAAAACTTGGTCAGATGTCAATATCGCCTTTAGAACTACTATCAAAGCAACTCTTTGTGATGTAAAAATTTGTAATTGTAAGAAAAAAGATTGTAAAAAGTGTAATCCTACAAAAGCAGAAGCAAATAAAATCAAATGTATGGTCAAGGTTTGTGATACCAATCTAAGCGATTCTAATATCAGTAAGTTTAAAGTAGATGAAAAAAAGTAGGGTCGATTTTATCGACCACAACTCAAAACTATTTGAGACTCTTCTTGCCAACCTCCTCTAAAAAGGTGGTGGCATAAGAGCCTTTTGGCAGATAGAATTGAATTCTAAATTTCTTCTCTTTTTCATTATACGAAAATGCCAAATCTTCAGGCCAAATCCACGCATATCGTCTGTCTCCCTTTAATGAATACAACTCCGTATCATCAAACTCCTCTTCAAGATGCTTAGCATCAGCCAACGCACGTTTTGCTTTTGAGCCACACAATAGACCCGTAGGAGATGATGTATGAGCTAAAAACTCTTTGCTCCCTCGCTCAAAATCTTGCAAAGGATAGGATTTTCCATAGGGATAACGCTGCATATCATCACCAATAAAGAGTTTAAAAAACTGCTTTTGAGATTTTAATACATCTACCAATTCACGAGGATAGGAGAGAAATTCTGCCCCATCGGCTACACTGTTTTTTTCAATTACAGAGGAGATTTTAACACGCGAAGAGAGCCAACCGTTATAGAGATGACTCTGATAGGCAGAGACCAAAAGCTTCTCTTTTGCACCTTTTAGTTTTTTGCCTGAAAGGGCTATCTCTTTACCCTGTTTGTAACTTTGTGCATCCTCTCCAAACCGTTGATATCCGTAGTAGTTTGGGATACCACTCTCTTGCATCTGTTTGGCAACCTCTTTTATCTTTTCACTCGCTTCAGGACTCACATCATGCAGAACAATAGCAAACTTATTTCCTTTGAGTTGACCAATTTTAATAGGAAATTTACTGTATTTTGTCTCCAAAACCTCTATTTTTTCAGTTGTTAAGTTTTTTAATAACTCTCTCTCATAATTTTTAGGAACAGAGATATACTGAATGGTGGTTGCATTTTTGTCTTTGAGTCCTGCATAACCGATATCTCTCTGCTCTAACCCTGTGGCTTTGGCAATAACGGTAATAAGTTTAAAGGTACTCATATCGGTTTTTTTAATCTTTAAAATAAGATTTGAACCCTTGTCTTTAAAATCAAAAAGAGGAATCTCCTCTACAAAAAATCTCTCAATGGTCTGTTCAAAATCAAAAGGAATGGGGGGGTGGTTATAGGCGTATTTTTTTTTCATAGTGGAATTATATCTGATTTGTCTTAGATATTTTCTAATAAAAAAATATGATAAGTATTACTTATTGTTTTCATAAATAATTTAAATTAACTTATTTCTTTGAATTTTTTTCAAGAGTTTATATGATAGAATCTCTATGAAAGTTATATTTTTATTCACTAAAAGTTGTAATTTTCTACTAAAAAAAAGGGAAGAAGTATGAAAACAATAATTGGAATGGTTGCTGTCTCAGGTATACTATTGTTAACTGGATGTGGCTCTAGTTGCTCGAATAACAGTAATAAAGCTGATGATGCAAATGGTGAAACAGATAATACTACAAAGGAACTCAATAAGAGTCAGAAACTGGGGAAACTACTCTTTTTTGATAAAAACCTATCAAAAACAAGAAGTACCAACTGTGCAACCTGTCACGACCCTGACCATGCGTTTATAGATGCACGATACCAAGGGGCTGATGTCAATCAAACCATTTTTGTCAATGGGGCTTTCTCCGTAGGGGATGATGGTATATCATTGGGTGGAAGAAACTCTCCAACAGCAGCATATGCCATGTTTAGCCCAGAGTTTGGAGAAAAAGATGGTGTCTATTCAGGTGGACAGTTCCATGATGGACGAGCAGCCACACTTAAAATTCAAGCGATGGGGCCACCTCTTGATGGTGCAGAGATGATGATGCCTGATAAAGCGTTGGTTGTTAGTCGAATAGAGGAGAATACAGAGTATGTTTCAGAGTTTAAAGCCATTTATGGTGATGATATTTTTAAGGATACCAACAAAACATTTGACAAGATGGCAGAGGCGATAGCTGATTTTGAGAGAACCAAAGAGTTTGCTCCATTTGACTCTAAATTTGATAGATGGGTAGAGGGAAAAGTAGAGCTTACAGCGTTGGAGAAAAAAGGATTTGACCTATTTAATTCTGATAAAACTAACTGTAGACTCTGTCATACCTTAAACTCTAGCTCTATATCAGTTGATAAAACAGGAAAAAATAGAGAGATGTTTACCAACTATGAGTATGAAAATATAGGAAGTCCTAGAAATATCTCAGCAATGGACAGAAGAGCGGCACTTGGTCTACAGGATAAAGATGCAACATTTAAAGGGTTAGGTGGATTAGTAGATAATGAGACACATAATGGAAAATCTCGTGTTCCTACACTTAGAAATATCGCCGTAACAGACCCATATATGAGCAATGGTACATTTCAAAAACTAAGAACAACTGTTGAGTTTTATGATTTCATGTCAGGCAAAGGAATACATAATACAAATCCAGAAACAGGTAAAGCTTGGGGTAAAAATGATTTTCCTGCAACCGTTAACCATGAACGGCTAGGAGAGACAGAAACATTAAGCGTTGCTGATGTTGATGCGTTGGTCTCGTTCCTTAGAACATTAACAGATAAAAAGTATGAACCTCTTATGCGTAAGTTTACACCAAAAGCAGAGTAGATAAATGATTTTTTTGTGACGAATTTAAAATTCGTCACAAGAGGTATAGGTTATTTCGTGCAGTCGGGTTCTATTTTATTCAGAGTAGCAAACCCACACCCCTCATCTTCTTCTCCAGCACCACTAAAAAGGTCATTGGTTGTGGTTGAAGTTGAAGAGGTGGTAGATGATGGCTCTTCATCACCTCCTACAGTGATACTCTCCTCTATCTTATCCATGATAATATTACCAATGTTATTAATAATATTCTCAGTTGGCGTTTTAAACGAGTTGATAATATCTTTGTCACCATTAATTATTCTAATTTTCTCTCCCTCTTTTA
>CAYVNI010000180.1:0-4843 GCA_964452815.1 uncultured Sulfurovum sp. | reverse complement strand
TATTACTCTTTTATCTTAAAAATTGTGTTAATTGTTTAGTATATCAACAGAAGTAAATATATTTTTAATTAGATGTAAACATTTCCTAACTAGAATTTGGCTAAAATCACCTACTAAATTTAACGCCAAATAGAGCGTTTGGAGCAATAATAAAATGGATAAAGCAAAATATATCTGGATGAATGGCACAATGACCCCTTGGGATGATGCCAAAGTTCACGTACTTACACACACTTTGCACTATGGAAATGGAGCAATTGAAGGGACAAAAGCCTATAAAACTGTTGATGGTCGATGTGCTATTTTTAAATTAAATGAGCATACACAACGACTTTTAAACTCATCAAAAATGACACTTATGGATGTGCCGTATAGCCTAAAAGAGTTAAACGATGCACAGGTGAAACTATTACAAGAAAATGAGCTTTTTGATGGTGCTTACATTAGACCATTGGTTTATTTGGGTTACGGAGTTATGGGTCTATATCACAAAGATGCACCTGTTGAGGTCTCTATCTCAGCATGGGAATGGGGAGCTTATCTGGGAGAAGAGGGGCTTAGAACAGGGATTAGACTCAAAATCTCTTCTATGACACGAACCCCTAACACCTCAGGAATGGGAAAAGCAAAAGCTGTGGCGAACTATCTCAACTCTCAAATGGCAAAATTTGAAGCCGTGGAGGCGGGATATGACGAGGCGTTACTACTTGATGACCAAGGGTATATTGCAGAGGCGAGTGGTGCGTGTTTCTTTATGGTTAGAGATGGGATTTTAATCTCTCCACCAAATGACAACTCTTTGGAGTCAATTACTCAAAACACCATTATCGACCTTGCTCAAGATATGGGTATTGAGGTAAGAAGAAGACGCATCACACGAGAAGAGACCTATATCGCAGAGGAAGCATTTTTGACAGGAACAGCCGCTGAAGTTACTCCTGTTCGAGAGATTGATGCACGAATAATTGGAAGTGGTTCTCGTGGAGAGATAACGGAAAAATTACAGAGTGCCTATTTTGACGTAGTTGCAGGAAAGAATCCTGACTATATTAAACACTTAACATACATAAACTAAGGATACCTATGCCAGCAGACATGAACGACTATTTCAAAAAGAAACAACCCAATGGTGGGGGTGCAAACAACAATAGCACTCCCAATACAAGAAAACCAAACAATAACGGTGGTAATGGTGGAGGTGGAAAAACGACCCCACCTTGGCTGTTTATCGCCTTTGCAATTATTGGAGTAATTATTTTCCTTAAACCTTACGAGATTGTCAATTCAGGTGAAGTGGGGATTAAAGTCCACACAGGAAAGTTCAATGAAAAGCCTCTTAATGCAGGATTACATTTCTATATCCCAATGATAGAGAGAGTTATTATTGTCAATACACGAATGAAGCAGATTATCTACAGTAACCAAGATAACACCATGCGTGGAGATGACTACAACTCAAAAAGAACCTTGGGTGCTAACAACCTAGAGGGTGGAGTCAAACGAAGCAAAGCGATTCCTGTATTGGACAAAAGAGGTCTAACCGTAAGCATTGATTTGGCCGTTCAGTATCGTCTAAAAGCAGAGAGTGCGCCAAGAACAATTGAAAAATGGGGTTCAAGTTGGGAAGAGAAAATCATCAACTCTAAAGTGAGAGAGGTGGTTCGTGATGTTATTGGTCAATATACGGCTGAAAAACTCCCTGAGATGAGAAATGAGATAGCCACTGCGATTCAGACCAAAGTGACAGATAAGATTCATGCCCTAGTGGGACAACCTGTGACACTTGAAGCCGTGGAGCTTAGAAATATTGTTCTTCCTGCTAAGATTAGAGAGAAAATTGAGCAACTTCAAGCTGAAAAGCAAAATGTAAATATTGCAGAACAGCAAAAAGAGAGAGCCATTCAAGAGGCTCAAAAAAATGCTGAAGTGGCACGTGGTGAAGCTGAGAGAAACAGAATTGTGGCACAAGGTGAGGCAGATAAGATTAGAATCGAAGCTGAAGAACAAGCCAAAGCAAATCAACTTATTTCAGACTCTTTGACAACTCAACTGCTACAACTAGAGCAGATTAAGACTCAAGGTAAGTTTAACGAAGCGTTAAAAGTCAACAGAGATGCACAAATCTTCTTAACCCCTGGTGGAGCTGTACCTAATATCTGGGTCGATGCCAAAGGTAAAGAGCAAAAAGCTATCTCGGCACAACAGTAATATCTAACCCCCTCGTTTCTACGGTCTCCGTAGAAATGGACATAATAACAAACATAATAATGAATATTAATTCGGAGAACCCCCATGCATATCAACTGGCAAAAAAATCCCCTAATCCCTGCAATCGCACAAGAGCATGAGACCAATGAAGTTCTCATGTTAGCCTATATGAATGAAGAGGCGTACAACCTCACCCTTAGCACAGGCTACGCCCACTATTTTAGCCGAAGCCGTCAACGACTTTGGAAAAAAGGTGAAAGCTCAAACCACACCCAAGAGGTTAAAGATGTTCTGCTTGATTGTGATGCTGATACCATTGTGGTCAAGATAAAACAGAATGGTGTCGCCTGTCATACAGGAACAAAAAGCTGTTTTTTCACCTCGGTCACACAAAACAAAAGAGTCCTAGAAAAAGAGGTAGATACCGATGCTATGTATGGCATAGTCGATACACTCTATCACACTATTTTAGAGCGTAAGAGTTCCAAAGATGAGAAAAAGTCATGGACAAAAAAACTCCTCAATGACAAAGAGCTACTGTTAAGTAAAATTCGTGAAGAGGCAGAGGAGGTCTGTGTGGCGATTAATGAAGAGTCTGATAAACAGGTCATCTATGAATCAGCTGATTTACTCTACCATACACTGGTCGGGCTTGGATACCGTGATATCTCACCAGATAGAGTAAAACAGGAGCTAGAGAGACGATTTGGGGTCTCTGGTATCACTGAAAAAGAGAATCGAAATTAACCACGTTGATTTTTATAAAAATTAAGCTATTATTAGACAATAGCTACCACAAAGGCAATTACTCATGAATATTAAAAATATAACTCAAAATTTAACAAAAAAATTAATATTAGAAGAGATACAAAAATTAAAAAATCATTTTTTTCTCTCTCAACCCCATCAACCTTTTTTTCTATTGGCATTTATCAATGCCATACTCTCAATGTTTCTATTTATGCTTTTTTTTAAAGGTATTATTGTTACCGATTTTTCAGCCAAAAACTATCACGCTTACTCATTAATATACTTGATGTTCTCTCCTGCATTTATAGCATTTTTGTTTACCACCTTTCCTCGGTTTTCAGGTGTTCCTGCCATTCCTCAACAGCATTTTCTACCTGTTTTCTTACTCTTTTTAGGAGGCTCTGTTCTCTTTTTGCTTGGAGCATTATTCTCTTCGATACTTACTGTTTTGGCAATGATAATGATACTCGTAGCCCAACTGGGTGCAGGAAATATTCTTTTGAGTATCTACAACGCATCCCCCATGTATCCAAGTGAAAAAAACGACCAATTTTGGATTTTGGTGGCTGTGGGTGTGGGTATCGTGGCTCATCTATTTTTTATATTAAGTACATGGTTTCCATCATTACATACATTTTCCATTCAACTCTCCATCTACCTCTATCTATTTTTGCTAACCTTCACTGTAGGACAGAGAATGATACCATTTTTCTCACACGCACCCATAGAGAAGCACATGGAGAGATTTAGAGTAATTGTAGGACTATTAGGACTTCATATTCTGTTAGAGATAATGCAACCCCACTCCTCTTTTTTAGCCGATTTCTTTTTGGCATATCTCATAGGAAAAGAGCTTCATCGTTGGAAACTACCATTTCCAAACCCTAACCCATTGGTATGGATACTACATCTTGCTCTTTTTTGGATACCTGTCGCTTTTGTACTCTCAGGCATCACAAACATCATCTCTCTTAGCACAGGACTCAACTTTTTATATTTAGATATTCATATGCTACTACTAGGCTTCATCTTCACCGTACTAATAGGATTTGGCACACGCGTCACCCTTGGTCACTCAGGCAATAAAATGGAAGTAGACAAACTCACAACCATGCTATTTTACTGGACACAAGTAGTCGTAGTGGTTCGCATCCTAACCTCTCTAGCCCTTGTAAACGGTTGGAACTTCTTTGTATTTTTCGACATCTCCATCACCGTATGGCTCGTAATGTTTGGCGTATGGGGATACAGATTTTTTAACGTTTTGGTTTTTGGAAAAAAATTGGATGAGATGAAGTTTAGGGAAAAGTATTAAAAATAAAGTTTTTTTTGTTATAATATGTTGTGTTTAGAACAGTAAACAACATCAATAAAAGGAATATTTATGAAAAATATATGGTTTGGCTTAATAGCTTTAATATTGATATCAAATAATGCACTAGGAGGAAATTTTTATAACGGATTCTACAGTAACTCTTTAGATGGAAGTGACTGGCACTGCTATACGGCATCTAAAGGAACAACTGAAATAGGAAAAGATGTTGGCCCACATTTTGTTACATTTAAAGGAAATGGTACACGAACAGGATTTTATAAAATCCTAACACCTGTTGTCAAAAATGGTACTAATATTCAATTTCTTCTTAAATTTACCAACTATTTCAAAGTCTATATACAGGTGATGACCACCAATGGGATTAGATATATGACCTACTACCCAATAGAGGGAAATTTAGGAAAACAGGGGGTGCAACCTTAAAAAGTACTAATTTTATCCAACTAATTTATTCCAAAACTGCTCCCAACGACCATTAGTCGAGTTTATAGCTCGTAATTTCAAAACATTGTTTGCTCCACAGTGACTCCATCTTGCTCCTGAAAGACA
>CAYVNI010000179.1:0-1595 GCA_964452815.1 uncultured Sulfurovum sp. | reverse complement strand
GAGAGTATCCAACATGAGCTTCCCTCTTTGGCATCTATAGATTTATTAGAGGTAGAAGAGGTAGCATTTCAAAACTTTCAAGATTTTCAAATTATAAAGACAAAAAAAGATGGAGAGATAAGAGCTAATATCCCACCTGATATATCTATATGTAAAGCGTGTGAAGCAGAGCTTTTTGACCCAAATAATCGCCGTTATGGTTACCCTTTTATTACCTGTACTCATTGTGGGGTGCGTTACTCTATTATCTATGATTTGCCTTACGATAGGGTCAATACCTCAATGAAGTTTTTTGAAATGTGTCAATCATGTAAAGAGGAGTATAACAATCCTTTAGATAGACGCTATCATGCTCAACCCATAGGGTGTTGGGATTGTGGGGCAAATTTATCATTACAAAATTCTGTAGGGATAGCCCTTGTGGTTACCATTGATAATATAGTTCAATTAATTCTTGATGGTAATATTCTAGCCATAAAAGGAGTAGGGGGTTATCATCTTATGTGTGATGCGACCAATGAAGAGGCGATTCAAAAGTTAAGAGATAGAAAAAGACGACTTAGTAAACCTTTTGCTGTTATGGTTAGGGATATGGAGATGGCTCATGAAATAGCTGTAATAAATACAAAAGAGGAGGAGCTATTAAGTTCAAAAGAGCGTCCGATTGTGATTGTCGGGATGAGGGCAACCCGACCTACAGGAATCACACCGAATATTTCACGGATTGGGCTATTTTTGCCCTATACTCCATTACATATTCTTATTTTAAAAAAGCTCAACCGTCCTTTGGTGGCAACAAGTGCCAATGTGACTGATGAACCGATTGCTACCAACAAAGAGAGCATAGAAAAACTCTCTAATATCTATGACTATCTGCTAGACCATGACCGTGAAATAGTTAATGGGTGTGATGATTCTGTGGTAATGGTTGTGAAAAATCAGACTATATTTATACGAAGGGCTAGAGGTTATACGCCCATTAGCATTAAACTACCATTTAAATTGGATAAAAAGGTTTTAGCCGTTGGAGCAAATCAAAAGAGTACTGTAGCAATTGGATTTGATGACCAAGTTATCTTGTCGCCTCATATTGGGGATTTGGATGGGATTGAGTCTGTGGAGTATTTTAAGGAAAATATTGAGAATTTGAAACGGATTTATCGGTTTGAGCCTGAAATAGTTGTGCATGATAAGCATCCCAATTATGAATCTACGAAATATGCGAAAAATGTAGGTAGAGACATTGCTCTACCCCTACAGGGGGTTCAACACCATTATGCTCATATATTGGCTGTTATGGCAGAAAAAAATTTAACCAAAAAGGTTTTAGGGGTTGCTTTTGATGGTACTGGATATGGAGATGATGGTAATCTTTGGGGTGGAGAGTTTATGATATGTGACTATGAGGGGTATGAGAGAGTGGCTCATATCAACTACTTTAAACTGCTTGGTGGTGCAAAAGCTATAAAAGAGCCAAAAAGAGTAGCTCTTAGTCTACTTTTTGATATGTTTGGAAAAGATGCTCTAACATTGAAAAATCCAACTACAAAAGCTTTTACACAAAATGAGCTAAAGACACAATATCTAATGTGGCA
>CAYVNI010000178.1:0-2980 GCA_964452815.1 uncultured Sulfurovum sp. | reverse complement strand
CACCTTAAGGTGCTGTAGTAAAGAGCTA
This sequence comes from uncultured Sulfurovum sp., assembly GCA_964452815.1. Classification (GTDB taxonomy): domain Bacteria; phylum Campylobacterota; class Campylobacteria; order Campylobacterales; family Sulfurovaceae; genus UBA1140. The sequence continues at coordinate 2,952 of CAYVNI010000178.1, read as the reverse complement.
TGGTGCTGAGCGTTAAGGAAAAGGGAGAGCTTGACTCTTTCAGGTATGTGTCAAAGAGTTGAACGAAAGTGAACCATTGATGAAGTCTCGAAACTTAATGATTATGTTAAAACCAAGGATAACTGACTGACTTGGGATAACTCACAAGCAAACTTGTTTAGTGTTGTGAGAGCATACGGGGTGGAGATGGCAAGAATTTGATATAGGCTCTTATATGGAACTTGGGAAGCTGTCGTAACGATGTCAAGGGAGAGATTCAAGTGGAAGCCCCATTAGAATTTGAGTACCAATGCGTTGCACAGTGACGGATTAGCCTGTAGTAGTGATGAAGCTTCTGTAATAGAAGTGGAGCAAAGGGGCTAAATCGCTTAGTTTTTGAATTATTATACAACTGAAAAGGAGGATATGACGATGATAAAAACAAGATTCTACGTCCCTGCCGTTGAATCTCCACTTTTATGATAAAGAAATTTTACTCGCAACACCTCTAGTTCCATCCTCTCTGAGGTGGAAAAGATAGAGCAAAATATTTGTATCTAAAAAACATCTACCTTGCATTGGCTTCATCTCTATCAAATCTATAGTCTGACATATCTATCTCGTCTGTTTTTTTCTTAACAAAATTATCTTTTGGACTGTTTCGTACCACTGATAAATCTTCAATTATGCCCTGTTTTAGATTTTGAAGTAGAGATAAAATAATCTGTAAATAGTTGTCATTTACTCTAAACTGTATAGTTTGCATCAGAACTCCTTTTTGTTTTAGTTTATCATTATTTGACTTAATTTACTTTGTTGATGGTGATGAAACCTATCTGTATCCCTCTTAGCCAAATTATACAGTTTGCATCACAACAAAAACATGTTATAATAAACCAAAAAAGAGGATTTGATAATCACTATATGCTCAAAGGGGCAACCTATGTGGGAGAAGCTAAAACACTACAGCCATACTCAATATTTGTAGAGACTTATGTTGTTGGTCGGTGAATTGGATCCTCTGAGTGTTTAATATATAGGAATATGAGAAATAAAATGAAAACAGACCAAGACACAATAAAAAAGCATGGTTCTTTGCCTCAAGAGTACATAATGAGCAAAAATACCCAGGAGAGAAACTACCATATATTATCCATATAGGTAATGTAATGTTAGAGGTAATGGGTGTGACTTCTACTTTGAAGAATGCTGAACTGGCTATCTGTTGTGCTATATTACATGACACCATAGAAGATACGGAAGTGACTTATGAAGAACTTCAAAAGGAGTTTGGTAAAGCCGTAGCCAATGGTGTAATGGCACTGACTAAAAATGAAACTTTAGCTACAAAACGTGAGCAGATGATAGATTCTTTAGAGAGAATAAAAAAGCAACCCAAAGAGGTTTGGGTGGTAAAAATGGCAGATAGAGTAGCAAATTTGGGTGAGCCACCACACTACTGGAAACTAGAGAAGCGTGAGGCTTATAAAGCTGAGGCTCAGATTATTTGGGACTTTTTACATGAGGCAGATGAAACGATAGCAAAGAGGCTTAAAAGAGAAGATAGAGGCTTATGAACAGTATCTGATTGAGGAGAGAAAATAACCATAATCATACACAGTTTCGGTAGTTCAGGAAAAGGTGGAAAAACGATGCTTTTTCGAGAATATTTTAGGAGTTTGGGTAAGTCTTGTATTACCCCTTCGCTCTTTTATGTACCAGAGTTGGCGATGATGTGTTGGACTATAGAGAAGCAGTTGCTAAATTGCCCAATGTCCAAACAGTTATAGAGGAAGGTGGTACACACCCTTTTGAGAGAATAGTGGCGTTTTTGAGGAGAAAGAGTGAAAAAAATATTCTTAATAAGAATGGTGTTACTTTGCAAATCATAAGAGTTAAAATAAGAGAGGTAATGATGTGAAATATCTGTTAGATGTTCAATACAATGGAAACAAAAATGCAATAGTAGCCTGTCTTGGTTTTGAAAACTGGGATGATGAAAAAGCTATCTACTCAAAACAGCACTTTGTAGAAGATATAATGCCTTATGTTGCTGGTCAGTTCTTTGAGCGTGAGTTGCCATGTCTTATGGAAGCGTTAAAAGAGTTAGATGATATAGAGTTGGTGGTGGTCGATGGCTATGTGTGGTTAGATGAACCGACCCATAAAGGTTTGGGATTGCATCTCTATGAGGCACTAGAGAAAAAAGTACCCATTATTGGTGTGGCAAAGGCAAAGTTTGGCAATACACCAACCGTGTGTGAGTTTTTGCGAGGTGAAAGTTTGAAGCCATTATATATCACTACTGTAGATTTTGATTTGGAAGAGGCAAAAAGAGCCATTGGTTCTATGCATGGAAAGTATCGTTTTCCTACACTCTTAAAAGAGGTTGACTCTTTGGCTCGACGAGCTAAAAATATCAACTATACAGCATAGCACTTGACTTTTTGTACTACTTAGTCTATTATGTCAAATGTATAAGACAAAAGGACGACCTAAAGCCTTTGATGAAGGTGAAGTATTAGCAGCAGCCATGAACTATTTCTGGACACATGGGTATTCTAATGCCTCATTGAAAAATCTTTTGATTACAATGGGTATTAAAAAGAGTAGTTTTTATCATACTTTTGGGAGTAAAGAGGAGCTTTTTTCTCGTACTTTGGAGCTTTACAGAAAAGAAACTTTGGTTTATCTCAATGGTTTAAAAAAAGATATTGGACCTAAAGCTACCATGCTGATGTTGACGGAAATTACCATAAAAGAGCTTCAAGAGACGGGTAATGTCAAAGGTTGTCTGCTTGTCAATTCAGGTCAAGAGTGTTATAACAAATATAAAAACTTAAGTCATCAAATCAAGATGGAGTTTAACTTTATGCAAGAGGTATTTGTAAGCTTTATAAAAGAGGCACAAGACTTAGGTGAGATAAAAAGCACCAAAGAGCCAAAAGTGATTGCTGGACGTTATATGAACTC
>CAYVNI010000177.1:0-6145 GCA_964452815.1 uncultured Sulfurovum sp. | reverse complement strand
TATACTTTTTTCATCTACTTTTATATATCTTTTAAAAAAATTTAAAATACCAACAACAATAAAAAAGAGTAGAGAAAAAAGAGGGATACCCAAAAGAATAAAGAGAACCATAAAATCCATAAAATCAATTTTTTGTTTGATTTTAGACTGCATATCCACAGCATGACACCGATTCTCTCCACGATTTAGAGGGATGGTTATCTGCTCCTCTCCACGATAAAAGTAATCATGTTTTTTACTCCTGTCCAAAAGAACACGCTTCCCATTACACGATAGCGTTGTTTGATTATGCTCCACCTTTATATGAAACCTCGCCTCTTGCTCTATCTTTGAGCCAATGGTAAAATCAATTTTTTTAGAATTGGTCGCTATCTCTGATACATCAACCAAAATAGTAAAAAAGTAGATACCCCCAAAAAGCACCATACCCAACAGTAAAAAAAGTATTTTTCTTATCTTCATTTTATCTCAACCAATCCCTAAAAACACCCTTCAACTCATCCATCACATTTAAACCATTCTGCTCATAGTAGATTTTGAGATTATTGCTTTTGCTTCTTTTTCAGTCATAATATTATAATTTATTTGTTTTGTCAATAGGTGAGTAGTTACAAAAAAATAACTGTTGCAGTTATTATTAATAATTAGTATAATTTCAAAAAATTTAGAGGTTTATATGATTACTGTTAATACCATTAAAGAATTACACCACGAGACTAAAAAGGCAAAAATGAGCATAGGTTTTGTTCCCACCATGGGAGCATTACATGAGGGGCATCTCTCGTTGATTCGTCAAGCACGAAAAGAGAGTGAGGTGGTGGTGGTCTCTATTTTTGTCAACCCTACACAATTTTTAGAGGGGGAAGACCTTGAAGCCTATCCTAAAAAAGAGAAAGCGGACAGTAAGATATGTGAACTCGCAGGGGTGGATATTCTTTTTATGCCAACGGTCGAGATGATGTATGGTGAGGATGAGCTTCGTATTACAGCTCCTGCTATTCAGGGGTTTATACTAGAAGGAACTTCCCGTGCTGGGCATTTTGATGGGATGCTACAGATTGTGATGAAGCTTTTAAATCTAATTGCTTATTCTAAACCTGAAAAATTTCGAGCCTACTTTGGAAAAAAGGATGCACAGCAGTTGGCACTGATTACACAGATGGTAAAAGACTACTTTATCAATGTTGAGATAGTCCCCTGTGATATCATCCGTGATGCCGATGGCTTGGCACTCAGTAGCCGAAATATTTATCTTAGCAAAGAGCAGAGAGTCCACGCCCTAAGTCTCTCTCGCTCCTTAAAAAAAGCCACCAAAATGGTAATGAAAAAAGAGTTTGAAACCTCTAAAATAAAAGAGAAAATGCAAAAAGAACTCACTTCCATAGAGGTTGAATATATCGCTTTAGTCAATCGACAATTTCTATCTATAGAGCGTGTTGAATTGGGGAATACCATTATTTTAGTAGCAGGAAAAGTAGGAGAAACACGATTAATTGATAATATTTGGATTTAAAATAAAAAAATAGTATTATATAAATATTAATATTAATATTTATATTTAAGTTAAAATTAATACTTACTGTTATAAAATAATCTTTATATAACATAAGTTTATATAATATAAAGGAAAAAAATGAAATCTCTATTACTCTTAATCACTTTGTTATTAACCAATAGTAGTATGCTTTTAGCATCCAATTCATTTCAAAATAATACTCATAATAAGGGAGTTTATCACAAAAAAAACTTTTTGAACCAAAACAACTCTTTTAGACAAATAAACCATACCCCTATGAGATATCAAAGGGTTCAAAGAGTAGATAGAAGGATCTATCAAGCACCACAATTTTATCAAAGAGTACGACCTAGAGTTCAACAACAGCGACAACGACCAATGCAAAATCGTTTTGAACCTCGTAAGGTGAACCGTTCTAATCCCCGAAGCAAAATGAGTCAAAATAACAGATTTGCCAAAGCACAAGAAGCGGCTAAAAGAGGTCATCCTCAAGCTGAGTTTGATTTGGCAATGATGTATGCCAAAGGTGAGGGAGTACAAAAAAACCCAAGAACAGCCTTTAATCTATTTCATAGAGCAGCTAGAAAAGGTCATGTTGAGGCAAAATACTGTATGGCGGTAAATTTTGATAAGGGATTTGGGGTTATTAAACAACAAGAGTTGGCACGTCATTGGTATAATATCGCAGCAAAGGCGGGACATAGAGGAGCCCAACAGAGATTGGCTCAACTTAATACTCAACACTCTCCAAACCGAGGATTAATTAGAAATGCTTCTTATAGAAGACAATAATAGAAGAGCTTAAGAGAAGATAATAAAAAAGAACAGTATTTTTATGACAATGTCCACAACTGTTATAATATCTCCTCTAGCTTTCTATTTTCGAGTCGGTAGCTTTTGTTGCAAAGTTTTGCCATGCTCTCATCATGAGTGACCAAGACCAACCCTGCATTATGCTCTTTGATATAGTCTAAAAGTACCTTCATTACTAAGGTTGCTGTCTCTTTGTCCAAATTTCCTGTAGGCTCATCAGCAAAGATTATTTTTGGTTTTTTACTTAGTACTCTGGCGATGGAGATGCGTTGCTGTTGACCTCCTGAGAGTTCCCCAATCTTCTGCTCCATTGTCTCTTTTATCTCCAACGCTTCTAATAACTCATCGTCGATGGTCTGAGACGAGAGCAAGGTCGCAATCTCCAGATTTTCTATCGCTTTCATCCCTTTAAAAAGATAATGGGCTTGGAAGACAATTCCCAATTTATTTCGCCGAATCTCCTCTATTTCCTCCTCTTTTAGGACATATAGCTCTTTTCCTAATAGCTCTACCTCACCAACATTAGGTCTTATAAATGAGGAGAAGATATGAAGGAGCGTTGATTTTCCTGAACCACTGCGACCAACAATGGCAATACTCTCCTGCTCTTTTAGGTCAAAGTTTACATTTTCAAACAGTAGATACTCAAAGGTATGGGAAATACTCGTGGCTTTTAATAGGGTTTTTGGCATGGATTATCTTTTTAATAAGTTAAAAAATTATATAGGAAGTTTGGTTAGAGGAGTGTTATAAATAGAGATTTGTTCCCACATTAAACGTGGGAACAGGAGGAGTTGGGTGGTTAACCCATCTGTTTTGCAACTTCTGCTGCAAAATCTTCCTCTTCTACTTCAATTCCTTCACCCACTTCAAGTCTAATAAAATCTGTAATGGTCGCTTTACCACCAGAGATTTTTTCGATATGTTGTGCTACAGTTAGAGAGTCATCCATAACATATTTTTGGTCAAGCAGTGCAAGTTCTTGGTCAAGTAGTGTGTTATCAGAGATAAATCTTTCTAGTTTACCTGGCACAATTCTGTCCCAAATTTTTTCTGGTTTACCCTCTGATGCCAATTCAGCTTCGATAGCCGATTTAGCAGTGGCTAAAACTTCATCTGTAATCTGCATCATAGAGACATATTGAGGTACATTTTTAAGAGGTTTTTGAAGTCTTACCAACTCTTCATTCTCTTTTTTAACTTTCTCAATTCTACCTGCTGTCTCATCAGCTACAAACTGAGCATCAAAATCTTTGTAAGAGAGTGTGCTTGGACTCATCGCGGCCGCGTGCATTGCAACATTTTTAAGCTCAAGAGCTACTTTTTTAGCTGTCTCTGCATCCTCACACTTAGCACCAAGAAGTACAGCAACTCTACTATTTGCGTGAACATAACCATTGATGGCAACCGTCTCATCATCTGAAGCAATCATCCCCGAACGTCTAACTACTAGGTTCTCACCAATGGTAGCAATCTGTAGTGAAAGGTGGTCTGCAAATGGTTGACCGTTAATTTCAGAAGCATTAATCGCCTCTGCATCAGCCAAGTTATTGTCAAAAGCGTGTTTTGTAATCTCTGCAACAACAGCTTTAAAAGTATCATTTTGAGCAACAAAGTCAGTTTGAGAGTTAATCTCAACAATAACTGCTTTTTCATCTGAAACTTGAATAGAGACAACACCTTCAGCCGCTACTTTACCTGCTTTTTTAGCCGCAGCTCCAAGACCTTTTTCTCTTAACCATGCGATTGCTCCATCAAAGTCACCATCAGTCTCTTTGAGTGCATTTTTACAATCCATCATACCAGCACTGGTAGTCTCTCGAAGTTTTTTAATATCTTTTGGTCCAAAGTTTGCCATAGATTACGCCCCTGCCAATTCTTTTGCTTCTGCCACTGCTTCAGCTTTTACTTTTGCTGTTGTTGCTTCTTCATCACTCATCGCAGCGATTTGTGCAAATGTTGTGATACCTGCAGCGTAAAGGTTATCTTGACTAACTTTTCCAATACCTGTGAGTTTTGTAAGCTCATCTTTATTTGCTACAGCCTCTTCAACTGCCTCTTTAACAATCTCTTTAACTTCTGCATCCGAAGGAACAGCAGTTTCAGCAACCACTATTGGGTCTTCTTTTTGAGCCATCATCGCTTCACCAAGCTCTGCATCAGCAGCAGGAGCATTTTCAGTAGCTGCACCCTCTTTTTCAGCAAGTTCAGCTTGACCTTCAATAATCGCTTCAGCCATCTCTTTACAGAAAAGGTTGATTGAACGAATAGCATCATCGTTTCCTGGAATTGGATAATCAACAACATCAGGATCACAGTTTGTATCAAGTGGAGCGATAACTTTCATCCCCATTCTTCTAGCCTCTTTAACAGCAATATGCTCTTTAACAGCATCAACAACAAACATCATATCTGGAAGTTTTTTCATGTGTCTGAAACCTTCAAGATATGCTGATAGTTTAGCTTTCTTTCTAAGTAACATCAATGCTTCTTTTTTAGTAAGAAGTTCAAGTTGACCATTCTCTTCCATCTGCTCGATGATTTCGAGTTTTCTAATAGATTTTTTCATTGTCGGGTAGTTGGTTAACATTCCCCCTAACCATCTTGTTGAAACATAAGGCATTCCACATCTCTCAGCATGTTCTTTAACAGCTGAACGAGCCTGTTTTTTAGTTCCTACAAAGATAACAGTTTTACCCTCTGATGCTGCCTCTTTAACCACATTGTATGTGTATTTAAAGTATCTAAGTGTTTTCTGTAAGTCAATAATATAGATGTTTTTTCTCTCACCAAAAATAAATCTTTTCATTTTTGGATTCCATCTTCTAGTTTGGTGTCCAAAGTGTACACCACATTCTAATAAATCTTTCATTGTTACCATATTTTGCTCCTTGCAAAAGTCCAAAAATAGATAATAAAATTATGTATTTCAAGACAAAAATAATATTTTTAGAGACCGTAGTCTACTGGTTTATTCCACTGTAGCCCTTAACGCTTTATTAAAAATAAAAACGCAACCATTCAAGGATTAACCACATGAGAATTTGTCTGTAGATTTTACAAACGTGGAATTATATCTGAAAGATAGTTAAAAAATGGATAATTCTTATTAGTTTTGTTTGTTTTATTTACTTTTTTTCACCACTTTTGGAATATTTCTTAAAACTGGAATACCTATTTTATGGGATTATGATTTTTTTAAGCACCTCTTTTTGGGTAAATTTAGGTAAATAATGAGAAGTTACCAATGTCTTGATGTCACTAAAAAGCAAACATACCATCAGAATATTACCTTTATGAGCCAATGAGCTTTGGGATATGCTTTATAGGTTTGCTCAAGAGGGGGAGTTGGATGTTTTATTGCAATAGATTTCTCCTAAAAATTCTTAAATCATCTCCCACTCAAACTTACAAATATTCTTATCCTTTTTAGAGAATTCAATTCCAATAATAGTTATCTCTTCTGCCTTATTAAGATATTTTTCATGATATTTCTTCTCTTTTATCTGCTCCAATGCTTTACCATTTCTGTTCTCATTCTCTACCACTTTAAACTCTATAATATAGACTTGGCTCATATCAGGGGTAGCAATGGTTAGGTCTATTCTTCCTAAATTGGTGGTATCTTCGGCTTTAAATTCAATTCCTAAACCAGACAAGTAACTGTAGATAATGTTGGCATAATACCCCTCATACTTGTGCATATCATTTTTGGTATAACTGTTATATGGAAGAGTAGCAAAAACTTGATAGATAGCTTTTTCAAACTGTTTCATATCTTTAAACTCAATAGCATCAAACATAGGGTTTTTCTGT
>CAYVNI010000176.1:0-3230 GCA_964452815.1 uncultured Sulfurovum sp. | reverse complement strand
CACCTCCTACAGTGATACTCTCCTCTATCTTATCCATGATAATATTACCAATGTTATTAATAATATTCTCAGTTGGCGTTTTAAACGAGTTGATAATATCTTTGTCACCATTAATTATTCTAATTTTCTCTCCCTCTTTTACAAGTAAGATAGGTATCGTCTTAAAATTTAAAAATGTTGCAAAGTTTTGAGCCTCTATGTCACCAATATCTATTTTGGTAAACTTAATATCATGCTCTTTCATATAGGCTTTTACTTTTCTACAGTGTCCACAGTTTTCTGATTGAATCAGATAATTTCCATTCTCTCCAAGATACGGCTTGGCACTGGGAACTTCTAAAAAACTAAGCGAGGTAAAAACACTTATCGCCCCAATGGCTGTGATGGCAAAATATTTTGGGGAAGCCAAAAGTAAAATAGCCACCAAAAACGCATAAACACCCATACAGAAAACACACATCTCAGGTGATGCGTAGAATTGATATCCGAGCATAATCGTCTCAAAGAGAAGCGATGCTCCAACCACCAAAAAGAAGAGCTTTTCACTGATTATCTCTCGGTAGCTTAAAAGCCCCACAACAATAATGGTAATGGCCGAAGCCATACCAATAAAGTTTAGGTAAATACTATCAAAACGAAGCAACGCACCTGCCAGTTGACACCCCGAGGTCTCACAAAGAGAAGAGTGGTTGAGTTTGAGATAGGTTTCCACTGCAATGTAAATAAAAAATAGAATGGGTAAAAAAATAAATGATATCTTTTTCAAAATTTTTCCTTAAAATTATATAATCCAAAGTATAGCATATTTGCTCTTATTTTTTTTCAATCTCTTAATTAAACCTGAACTATTTTTCTACGCATATAAGCAATCTTGCTCTGCAATGGCAACTCTTTTGGGCAGTGGTCTTCACACGCCAAAAGACTCATACATCCAAAAATCCCCTCATCATCACCGATAAGCTCATAAAAATCCTCATCGGTTCGTGTGTCGTGTGGGTCTATCTGAAATCGTGCCACTCTATTGAGTCCCACAGCCCCCACAAAATCCTCTCTCATAATCGCCGTGGAGCAACTCGCCACACACAACCCACACTCAATACATCTATCAAGTTCAAACACCTCATCAGCCACTTTAGGCTCAATTGGTTTCTCAATTTTGGCAATATCGGTTGGCTCATTTTCATTGGCAACAATCCAACTATTGACCCTAATACTCATATTTTTCATCCATGAGCCTGTATCCACCGATAAATCTTTAATTAGTTTAAAAGTAGGCAGAGGCAGAAGCTCTATCTTGCCTCCCTTAAAATCACTGGTTAGCGTCTTACACGCCAGTTGTGGTTTACCATTGACCAGCATACCACACGCACCACAGATTCCTGCTCTACAGACAAAATCAGAAGAGAGGTCATGGTCAATGGTCGCTTTAATTTTGGTCAAAGCGATATAGAGGGTCATCCCAGGGGTTTCTTTTAGTTTATACTCCACAAACTCAGGTTTAGAGTCGGGGTTATTGGGATTATATTTGAGTGAAGTGATGGTAATATCACGACCCTCACCTGCCCCCATCTCACTTTTACCAACCACATCCTCTATTTTTCCAATACTTTTCTCTTGCTTCTCTAACGAAGGCTCTACTGTTTTACTCATCTTGAATCTCCTATTCTCTCATTAACTCTTTTATATTCACTCTGTAGCTCATACGGCATAATCGCATCTTGTAGTTCATGTCGGTTGGCATCTTGATTTAGTGCCGTTATTTCATCTATCTCATCTTGTCGCTGTTGACTCAATGGATTTTCAATGGTGTTTCCTTTTTTACCATACCCTCTAAAAGCAGGAGGCATCTCCATCTTCATAATATCAAGCTCCTCATACTGCAAGGTCGGCTCTAAATCCTCTGAATTTGCCCAATAACTAATGGTTCTATTGAGCCAATTGGCATCATCTCTTTTAAGATAATCTTCTCTAAAATGTGCACCACGACTCTCGGTTCTGTCTCTTGCCCCTTTGGCAACACAGAGGGCGACTTTGAGCATCATGGGTACTTTGTACGCCTCTTCGAGTTGGGGGTTGAGGAGTCGGTGCTTGTTATCTATGGTGATATTTTTACTCTTGGCAAGTAGCTCACTTAGTCGTTTAACAGCATACTCCAAATCCTCACCATTTCTAAAGATACCCACCTTGTCCTGCATGATATTTCTCATCTCATCTTTGATGTCATAGATGTTCTCTGTCCCCTCCATCGCCAAAAGGTTATTGAGGTAGTTGTCTTGCTTATCAAGGGCATCATGTATCACTTTGGTATTAATATCTATCTCATTTTCATTACAAAAATCTGCAAAGTAGTTCCCCACTATCATCCCAGAGACCACCGTTTCACTCACCGAGTTTCCACCCAGACGGTTAAACCCGTGCATGTCCCAACAGGCAGCCTCTCCACAAGAGAACAGCCCTTTGATGTTAACGCTTTGCCCTTGTGGGGTGACACGAATCCCCCCCATAGAGTAGTGTTGCATCGGAAGCACGGGCATCCAACCCTTTTGCCCCTCATCAGCAGGGTCAATGCCATTAAAGGTCTTGCTAATATCTTGAACATCTCTTAGGTTTTTCTCAATATGCTCACGCCCCAAGATAGAGATGTCTAGCCACAAGTGGTCACCATAGGGAGAGGGAACACCTTTTCCTTTTTTGATATGCTCTAGCATCCGTCGGCTCACCACATCACGACTTGCCAAGTCCTTCTTTTCAGGCTCATAGTCAGGCATAAAGCGATAGCCATCTTTGTCTCTAAGCACTCCACCATCACCACGACACCCTTCGGTTAGAAGAATTCCTGATGGCACGATGGGTGTGGGGTGAAACTGAATCGCCTCCATATTTCCCATATACGCTCCTGCATCCAAGGCGATGGCATGACCTGTTCCTTTACAGATGGTGGCATTGGTAGATTGTTTGTAGATACGACCATACCCACCTGTCGCAATCATCGTCCCTTTGGCAACATAGGCGATAAGCCCCCCATTTTTGAGGTCTCTTACAATCGCTCCATAACATTGACCCTCTTCCATAATGAGAGAGATAGCCTCTTTTTTATCCTCAACCACCACACCCCGTCTCATCGCCTCATTGGCAACAGCATAAAGCATGGTATGCCCTGTGGCATCGGCTGTGTAGCAGGTTCGCCACTTTTTAGTTCCTCCAAAATCCCGTGCGTTAATGAGACCATG
>CAYVNI010000175.1:0-13323 GCA_964452815.1 uncultured Sulfurovum sp. | reverse complement strand
CATGAGCCAATTGAGCATATTAGCCAGTTTAGAGCATTGCCAAACTTCTATGTATGGAGACCTGCTGATGCTACAGAAAATGTAGAGGCATGGAAAACAGCCCTTAGTATGAATGCTCCTCATGGTTTTGTTCTCTCTCGTCAAAAGCTTCAGACCCTTAAACCAAAAAGAGATTTTGGAGAGGTGGCAAATGGTGCTTATATGGTGAAGAAGAGAAAAGATGCAAACTTTACATTGATGGCAAGTGGAAGTGAGTTGATGCTTTGTCTTCAAGCTGCATGTCATTTAGAGATTCTTGGAATTAAAGCAAATGTTGTTTCTGTGCCATGTCTTGACCTATTTAATGAGCAAGATGAAGCGTACAAATCAGAAGTTATTTCAAAAGATACCAAGGTGTTAGCTGTAGAAGCAGCAACTGCTACTGAGTTTTACAGATATGCCGATGATGTATTGGGCATGGAAAGTTTTGGGGCTTCTGCTCCTGCTGATTTACTTTTTGAGAAGTTTGGATTTACAATTGAAAATGTGATGAGACGAGCTTGTACATTGATGGATGTTGAGTATAAAAAGGTAGATTTAGGTAAATGTTAGATTTGGTTAACCTTTTATTTATTTATTTTGAATATAATCTTAAATCTAAAAAGAATTAATTAAGGATATAAAAAGCATGATGAAAAGAAACATAAAAAGAAACATGAAAATTGCATTAAGTGTAATGTTGTTTGCCACGTTAGGTTATGCAGAAGCAGAGTTTGGAACTGTTAATGGTGAAGAGATTTCAAAAGATGAAATATCTCAGACGCTGGGGCAATCGGGTATGAAATTTTCTACACTGGATCCAGCGATGAAAAAAAGAGTTATGGAGATGATTGTTGACCGAAAGCTTCTCTCCCAACACGCCTCAAAGAGTAAAATTGGAGAGAGTGATGATTTTAAGTCAAAGTTGGCGTTGCTTAAAAAAGAGTTAATCTTAAATCTTTGGATGGAACAAGAGTCTAAGAAAGTTTCAGATACTGTAACTGATGATGATTTGAAAAAGAGTTATGAGAAAAACAAAGAGAATTACAAAGTAGCTGCACAACTTAAAGCTAGACATATTTTGGTAAAAGAGGAGAAAGAGGCGAAAGAGATTATTGAGGCTCTTGGAAAAGCTAAAGACGTAAAAGAGGAATTTATTAAACTTGCCAAAGAGAAGTCAACAGGACCTTCTGGTAAAACTGGTGGTGACCTTGGGTGGTTTACCAAAGACAGAATGGTACCTGAGTTTTCAGCAGCAGCAGACAAGCTAAAAGATGGTGAGTTTACCAAAGAGGCGGTAAAAACACAGTTTGGTTATCATGTTATCTATCTTGAAGGCAGAAAAAAAGAGGGTCTTAAATCTTTTGATGAGGTCAAAGATCAACTAAAAACAACAGTACAAAGAGGTAAATTTAATGCATTTATGGATGATAAAGTAAAATCACTAAAAAAAGATGCTAAGATAAATCTTAAAGATTTTTCAGCTAAAAAATAGTATCTTCCCCTTTAAAAAGAGAGAGTTTAACTCTCTCTTCTCTTTTTTACTAAAAATGCCCCCGTATTACTATACATCGCGATAAACTGTTTTGCTTCATGTCTATTTTCAAATCCCACTATCTGTACTTTATAGATGCTTCTTTCTCCTTGGACAATTTGGCTGATTCTTGTTGTAAACTGGTCACCCATTAATTTATATTTTTTGGCATATACTTTAGCTGTGTGATATTGGCTAAAGGCTCCGATTTGTACTATGTTTGATGTTAAATAACTCTTTTTCTCCTCCTCTTTTTCATCCCTTTGAACACTCTCTATCATTTGGGTTTTCCCTATGAACGGTTGTGAACATTTTTTAAATCTTGTTAGTATCTGTTGTTGAGTTGAGGATGATGTAAATGATGCGAGACAGCTTCCTTTTTTACATTCAGTATTTGCTTGGGCAACAGCATTTAGAACTAGAAGGGATAGAAATATTATTTTTATTAAATAAATATTATTTTTCATAATTAATCCTTGTTTTATATATTTAATTAAGTATATCTTTAATAAACTTAAAATAAACATAAATAAATTAAAATTATTTTTAATTAAATTAAAATTTAATATTTTAAATTGTTAATTTGGTGGAAAAATTTAAAATAAAAGTGAAAATTTTCTTTTTTCGACACGATTTGGACACAAATGGTAGATATACTACAGACATGAGAGACATAATTTCCCCCTCCTATATTTTATTGTGCCTCTTGTAACTCATATGGCTTTTACCCAATATTTATTTTTTCCCATAGCTGATTAGGCAAGGGTAAAAGCTCTTTTAACTATCTCTTTTAACTCAATAACCCTCGAACTTCATCTTCATCTATTAGGTCTTTATTAAACTTAATCACGGCAATCTGTTCTGTTTCATTAACATACGATTCCACTATCGCCTCATGTGAGGTTAAGGCAGAGACTTTTTCTCGGTCAAAGATATCCAATGGCAAGTAGACATTTCCTCTGTTATTTGGGCTTGGCATGGTGAGTACCCAAAAAAACCATGCGATAGAGATAAATGTCACAACAATTGCCAAGGTGGCTCTGTCAAAATGTTGCATCACCCAACCTGCCAAGATTCCACCTAAAAAGATACCGATATAACCAAAGGTATTTGCCACCGATAGGGCTGCTCCTTTTTGGTGTACTTTGGCAAACTTGGCAACAAAGCTTTGAAGCAGAGGTTCAAACATATTAAATCCGATAAAAAAGAGGACAACACCTGTGATAAATACCCACGGAGTCGAGGCAAATCCCATCGCCAAAAATCCTAAAAGAACAGAGATAATAGAGATTAAAAATACCTCTTTACCTTTTCCATACTTCTCTCCAAAAATGGCAGCAGGTCCCATAGAGATAACTCCCAAAATCATCGCAGGAAAATAGACTTTCCATAAATCAACTTTTTCCCAACCAAAACCACCTTGGCTAACCTCATTGGTCATCACCAACGGGATAATAAAAAATGCCATAGTCATAATCAGCCAGTGAAAGAAAAAGGTAACATACATTCGCACCAACGCTTTGTCTTTGAAGACCTCAGAGAGTTTTGACTCCTCCTCTGAATAGGTATGCACAATGGTTGGGGGTTGTGGTACCGAGGTAAAAAGCACACCAATGGCAATTACGGATAATACTGCTGTAAGCCAAAAGAGTTTGTCTATTCCCCAATGACCACCCACAATTGGGGACACTATCATCGCAACAGCAAAACTCATGGCAATAGTTCCTCCCATAATTGCCATGGCATGGGCTCTCTGCTCCTCTTTGACGAGGTCGGCTATCATCGCTGATACTACCGAACCAATCGCCCCTGCACCTTGCAAAAAACGACCGATAAGTAGCATATAGATATTGTCACTCATTGCAGCGATTACAGAACCTGCAATAAAGATAAGAAGACCAATCAGCAGAACTGATTTTCGTCCGAACTTATCAGACATCATCCCAAATGGTATCTGAAAAATAGCTTGGGTTAGGGCATATCCCCCCACAATAAGACCTGCAAGAAAAGGGGTTCCCCCTTCCATATCCAAGGCATAAAGTGAGAGAACAGGAAGCACAATAAAGAGTCCAAAAAATCGTAAAGCTACGATAAAGCTAAGTGGCATTATTTGTTTAAACATATTAATATCTCCAATAGGATAAAATTTGTCCTATTATATATATAAAAGGTTAAGAGTTAATGAAAATTGTTTTAGCAACAGGAAATAAGGGGAAGTTACGAGAGTTTCAAGAGATGTGTCATGTTGAGATTATCGCTTTTTCAGATATTTTAGGTGAGATGGAGATTGTTGAAGATGCTGATAGTTTTAAGGGAAATGCACTGATTAAAGCACGAACCATCTATGAAAAATTAAATTCAGAAGAGTATATTGTTATCTCTGATGATAGTGGAATTAGTGTACCTCTTCTTGGGGGAGAACCTGGGATTTATTCAGCACGTTATGCAGGAGAGGGAGCAAGTGATAAGGATAATATCCATAAACTAATAGATACTATTACTTCAAAAGGGGTTAAAAAAACACCTGCACATTATACTGCTTCTATTGCAATTGTTTCAAAATATGGAGAGTATGTGGTGCATGGTTGGATGTATGGAGATATCCTCTCCACGATAAGGGGAAAAAAAGGGTTTGGTTATGACCCCATATTTATTCCTCTTGGCTATGATTTAACATTTGGGGAACTGGATGAGGAGATAAAAAAGTCTATCTCCCACCGTGCCAAGGCATTGCAGTTAGCAAAGCCAATTATTGAGATGTTAAAACAGAAATTCTAAAGATGCCTATTTCCCACGAATGCCAAAAGTAGATACAAAGAGAGTGTAGCCATAGGAAGTAGGGCAATATACCAGTAGAATTTATCTCTAAATATATAAATAAGAAGAGCCGTATACGAGGCGATAAGTGCCACGAGATGAGTTAAAAAAAGAGGAACAATCGAGTGTAGGGTATTACCAATAATCCCCCATGTGATAATTCCTGTTAAAAAACCAAATGAGAGGAGCATCTTTTGCGTGTTGTTCTCTCGTTTATAGAAAAAAAATATAAGTCCAATAGCAAAGAGTATGGCTAAGATGATAATAGATTTCATACAAATCCTTTGTGTCAATATAAATATAGATGATATTATAGTATATTTTTCATCAGAAGGAACCAGATAAATAGTTCATGGAGGAGATATATTAAATCTTCTCCACCACATCAATCCCTAAAATCTCTAACCCTTTTTTAATAACATCTCCTGTCAATGTTGCCAGTTGGAGTCGGCTCATTTTGGTCTGCTCATCAATTCCCTCTTTTAGGATAGGATTTAACTCGTAGAACTTCATAAAGAGTGTGACCACATCATAGAGATAGCCTGTAATGGTGTGAGGGGTAGCGTCTATGGAGGCTTTGGTGAGGGTGTCTTCAAACTTTAGAAGCATAAGGGCTAGACGATGCTCTATCTCATCCCCGATAATAATTTTACCTCTGATTTCTGCATTGTGTTTTCGTAGAATCGACTGGATTCTTGCGTAAGCGTATTGCATATAGAGTGAGGTGTTTCCTTCAAAGGAGAGCATCTTGTCCCATGAGAAGATATAGTTTGATTCACGGCTAATGCTCAAATCTGCATATTTTACAGCACCAATTCCTATCGCTTTTGCGACTGATTCTAGCTCCTCTTCCGAGTGGACATCTCTGTCTTTTATGGCATCTCTTGCACGGATGATAGCTTCATCTAGAAGGTCAACCAGTTTTACTGTGCCACCATCTCGGGTCTTAAAGGGTTTTCCACTTTTGTCCATCATGGTTCCAAAACCTATATGCTCCAGTGCCACAGACTCTTTGACCATTCCTGCTTGTTTGGCGATGCTGAAGACCTGCTTGAAGTGTTGGGCTTGTCTTGCATCGACCACATAGCAGATACGGTCTGCGTTTAGCTCTTGGTTTCTAAAAGTGAGGGCGGCTAGGTCGGTGGTGGCATACAAGAACCCACCATCTCCTTTCTGGACAATAATTGGGGTCTCATCTCCCTCCAAAAATACACACTCTGCACCGTTTGAGGTGGTGGAGATATTCTTCTCTTGTAGGGTCTCTATCACTTTTGGTAGTTGCTTATTGTAGAAACTTTCTGCTCTTACATCCTCACGTGTTAGATTGACATTGAGTTTCTCGTAGATCTCTTCACAGTGTCCCAGTGAGGCGTTGATAAAGCTTTGCCATAGAGTTAAACAATGTTTATCTCCATTTTGGATTTTGACCACATACTCACGTGCCTTGTTGGCAAACGTTTCGCTTTGGTCAAATCTCACTTTGGCATCTTTGTAGAACTGCTCCAAATCTTTTAGCTCTTGGCTGTTTCCATCGGTGTTCTGCTCTTCAAGATAGGCGATAAGCATCCCAAACTGTGTCCCCCAATCGCCAATATGGTTTTGACGGATAACATCATTTCCCAAAAATTCAAGAAGTGTGGCGAGGGTATCCCCGATAATAGAGGAGCGTAGGTGTCCCACGTGCATCTGTTTTGCCATATTTGGTCCAGAGTAATCTACAATTACTTTTTGAGGGGTCTCTACATAACCTACACCTACTCTTTTATCCTCTAAGATACGGTTTGCTTCTGTAGAGAGCCAACTGTTATTGAGCCAGATGTTAATAAAGCCCGGTCCTGCTACTTCTACTTTGTTTATGACATCCGTAGTATCAATATGTTCTATAATTTGAGTGGCTATCTCTCTGGGATTTTTTTTGAGCTGTTTGGCAAGTTTCATGACACCATTATATTGGTAGTCTCCAAATGCTGGTTTGGTCGCATCTGATATAACAATATCTTTCGCTTCTATATTGGCATTTAAAAGTGCCTTTTCTATTATTTTAGTTAGTTGTGATTTGATTTTCATAAATATTCCGTGGGGGTGGTTAGGGGTTGTAGGGGTATCTCTGGTGGATACCCTAATTGATTGTGATTAAGCTTTTTTTGTAGCCTCTTTGGTCTCGGTAACTGCCTCTTTAGTGTCCTCTTTTATCTCTTTGACACTCGCTTTTGCATCAGCAACTTTTGTCTCTTCATCATCATCTTTGATGGCTTTTTTGAAGTCTTTGATTCCTTTACCCATACCCTTTGCTAGGTCTGGTATTTTCTTTGCTCCAAAAAGTAGTACTACTATCGCTAAGATAATAAGTAACTCTGGTATACTAGGCATTCCCATTTTTCTTCCTTTGATAATTTTCCTCAAAATTGAGGTTTGTTTAGAGGATTATACTTACTTTTTGTTGATTAATAGTTTATTGTTGACTATTTTGCCAATTAAGAGTGAACTTTGCTAACTCTTTATGACTCTGTTTGAGTCTCGCAGCTTGTGCAATGGTGGCAAATCTTTGTGATGCATCCTCTACTGTATCATTGATAATGATGTAATCAAATTCAGAAATAGCTTTGATTTCTTCTTTTGCATTTTCTACTCTTTTTTGAATCACTTCGGTTTTATCCGTTGAACGTGCATAGAGTCTTTTTTCTAGTTCATCAAGGGTAGGGGGGGTAATAAAAGCAGAAGTAACAAGGTCAGCCATTTTGGCTTGAACGAGTCTATGACCCTGTACATCTATGTCAAAAATAACCAGTTTCCCCTTATTTAAAGCTTCGTTAACAGGTTTTAGTGATGTACCGTAGTAGTTACCATGAACCGTAGCATACTCTAAAAAATTTCCTGATTTGATGTCCTCTTCAAACTCAGTATGAGAGACAAAGTAGTAGTCTACACCATCCACTTCACCCTCTCTGGGAGAGCGTGTGGTGGTGGAGATAGAGAAGTAATACGTGCCTATCTTCTCACTGGCATGATTAATAATGGTACTTTTTCCTGCGCCACTAGGACCAGAGAGGACTAGAATAGCTCCGTGCATTATACATCGTTTGGAAATTGGATAGAGATATTAATTGTTGCACCTCTAAGTAGTCGTCGGAGGTCTTTTATGGGGAGTTTACTCAATGTATGTGCAATAGCATCTTCTGTGGTAAGTTCGTCTGAATGTTTCTTTTTCTTTTTCTTCTTCTTTTGTATCTCTGCTTGGGCATCTGCAACCAAAGAGTCGTTTCCAAGCTCTTTTACACTCATTAATGAATTAGGAATCTCCGTTAACTCCTCTGAACCCTCTTTCTCCTCTAGAATATCTTTAATATCAGCGATATCATCATTATTAAGTACTTTTGTGGTTACTTCAGGTTTGTTTGTGATTTTAGTATCCTCTTTTGGCTCTTTTTCTACCGATATCAACTCCTCTTCTTTTTTTACTTTGGGAGTCTCAGAAGAGAAATATACTTCATTTTTACTCTCTGTATCAAAATCTAATGGTGAATCATCTAGGATATCTTTTTTAATCTCTTTATCTATCTCAAAGAGATCGTCATCAAAGCCCTCTTTTAGGCTCTCCTTTTTATCATCAATCTCAAATAAATCACTATCTAAGTCAAACATATCTTTTTTATGGTTGTTTGACTCTTTTTCTACCCTCTTCTTCTCTTTATTATCATCTAAATCAAGAGGGAAAGGCTTTTCTATTTTGAGGTCGAATCCATCTTTTTCTAAATCTATCTTCTTTTCTTCTATCTTCTCTTCTTCTATCTTCTTTTCTTCTATCTTCTTCTTTTCTTCTTCTATTGGTTTTTTATCTGTTGAGGCTAATGCCACAATTGGCTCTTTGATATTGAATACTTCAAGCTCTTTCTCTTTGGTCTCTTCGACTAAATCTTGAAAATTGATACTCTTTTCCTCTTTCTTACTTTTTAGGAACGTTACTTTCATCTCTCGTAAAATTTCAGATACCTCTGATGGTAAAAAAGGTTTTAATATGGTTTTAGTAAAAACTGATTTATGTGGCTCTTCTCCTTGTGCATAGAAGAGTACTCTCTTTTCCACGCCAGAGTTTCTAATAATGTTTGAGACATCGTTGTTATATGACTCTCCATCTACAAAAATAATATTATAGTCACTTGCTTTTAATTCAGAGATATTTTTAATTTCGTCTAATGATATATTCTCTTTTCTTGCACTTAGTGCGGTTAATCGTGATACTACTGGATTATTATTTATTAATAAAATTTTCATTGCTTCTCCAAAGTTTATAATTAGGCGATTATTTTAGTGTAATTCTCGTTTGATTCAGTTGAATTAATAAATTGCTTTAAGAACTCATTAATATATGTAATTATTTATATTTATTAATAATAAATGAAGTTACTCCCCCTCTACAATGCTTAACAGTGCGGGGAGGAGTAGAAGGTCTATGACCAAGGCGATAATCAGTGCAAATGCGGTGACAATACCAAAATTTTGGTTTGGGGTAAAGGCTGAGAAAGCAAACAGTGAAAAGGCGACACTTAAAATAATGGTTGTAAATAGTATCGCTTTTCCTGCATAGCGTAAGATTTCATCAAAAGTATCTTCCATCGAGAGACCCTCTTTTCTCGCTTCAAAATATTTAACCAAAAAGTGAATGGTGTCATCCACCGCAACACCAATAATAATTGCCCCTGCAATGGCAACACCGATATCTATGGTAATACCAATCCATCCCATAAGTCCAATAACCAATATCACGGGGAGTATATTTGGCAAGATAAATACCCATAAGATTTTAAAGCGTTTAAATATAAGCAACATAATGAGCGAGACCAAAAAAATTGCCAATGAGAGTGAGTAGATAAGGGTATTGGTGACATCTTTTTGCATATACGCAAACATGGCAGTTTGCCCTTGTACCGAGGCTCTATAAGGGGTGTTGCCCCACCAATCACTAACATAGTTTATCATCTCCAAATCAGTAGAAGTATCTACAATATTAACCCGTGCAGTAATTCGAAGTTTCTGCTCTTTGATATCCATCTTATCGTTAATCTCCATTCCTTGCGGCAGAGAGAGAGAGAAGAGGAGAAGATATTGGGCAATAAGATTTTGATTATTGGGGATTTCATCTCTATTATTAACAACTTTATTAAATATTTTGATGGTGTCCATAAGCGAATTTAGATGTTTCACATCAGGGTAGGTAGTTTGAAAATCTTTATAAAACAGCTCAACTGTTTTTAGAAAATCAGGATTTTTAATACCATTTGGCTCTTGGCTATCGACAATTATTTCATACGCCATGGGTCCTGTGATGTTCTCCATGATAAACTCTGCAGATTGACGGATTTCAACACTTTTATCAAAGTATCGAATGGTGTTGGAGTCAATCTTAACATTAAATATTCCAATGGTAAGAAAAACAAAAATAACAGTGGTGACAAGAGCAATTTTTTTATCATTTTTAACAATAAAACTCCCATATCCCATGCTCTTTTTCTTCTCTATTTTTTTGATATGCTCCACTTTATACTCTTTTTTTAGCAGTAAAAGAACACTTGGCATCCAAATAATTGAGATAATAAAAGCGAGTATGGCTCCTGAAGCCGTAGCAACTCCTAATGTAAACACAGGAATGACCTCAGAGATGGTCAGTGTTGCAAAACCGATGGTGGTAGTCAAAGAGGTAAGAAATATAGGTAGAAAGTTCTTCTTTAAACTCTGCTCTACAGCTAAGATATTATCAACTCCTTCTCTTTTGTGGAGAAGCCAAATAGTATAAACATGGACGGCATCAGCAATCCCAATGGCAACGATAAAAACAGGTAAATTAATGGTAAAGTTATTGAGTTTATAGCCCAAAAGAACTTGAATGGCTAAGACGGTTAAAAATGTAAAGGTAACGACACCAATGGGGATTAATGCTCCAGAGATACGGCGAAAAAGTAGAAAAAGTAGAATCATGGATGCAATAAGAATAATAGGGATAAAAATCATGTCACTCATGCCGATAGTTACAAAAGCATGGTTGAGTGGAGGTCCACCATTTAGCCAATATTTGTATCCTGTACGCTCTATTTCAGGGGCCAAGATATTATCAATAAGTGTCATAATTTCCATGCTCTTATCACTGTCATCATTAACTTTAGGGGTAAGACGTGCTGAAATCATGGTGGTAGTACCATCACGAGAGATAAAACCATCGACCACGAGTGGGTCGGATGTTGCTATCTCTTTACGGTTGGCAAGGTACTCAGACGAAGCGTTTGAGATATCTTTTATAAAATCCTCAACCACAATATCATCAGGCTCATCGGGATTGTTGTGAATATATTGGTAGTTGGTAATGGAATCTACCCGTGCGACATATTTCATTTTCCATAGGGCTTGGGTGATATTGTCTACGCTCTGTAGGGCTTTTTTGTTAAATATCCCCTCTTTGTCTTGAAAGGTGATAATCAATGAGTCATCATTTCCAAAGGTGCTACGAAACTTATCATAGTCGGTAAGGATTTTGGACTCCTCTCCAAACCAAATACGGTAACTCCCATCCATCTGTAGATGTTTGAGATTAAATGCCAAGGCAAAAACAATCACAGGCAGACCAATCGCTATGAACCATCTGAATTTTTGTAAAAAATCTATATATTTTTTCATCTAAATCTTTTCCCTTTTTTATTATCTTAGTTTTTAGTTAAAAATAGTAGCCAAACTCAACCATAACACTATCTAGTTTTTCAAAAGAGGAGTCTTCTTTTGGCGTAAGATGTTGATAGGATACCCCCAATTTATACTTGTCTTCGATGCGTGTATTATACTCCACAAAGAAAAGTTGCTCTCTATTGTGTCGGTCGATATCCCAACCTCCTAAAACCTCGGAGCTACTGATATCATTTAAAGAGAGCCTAAAGCCCAAAGAGAGGTCATCATCAAAAAGCTTTCCAAAACTTTTTGCATTAAATCTGTGATTTTGGAATATTTTATATTTGTAATACTCTGCAATAAGACCCACATCCATTTTGTTCCAAATACCATAGAGGGTATGTTCAAGACCGATACTTCCTTGTGCATAATCGGCAACTTTATCATCATGACTACTGGTGTATGCAAGTTCTGTTTTGTAGAGTGTATCTCCTCTTACCATGGTTCCAAATCCTATAAACTTATCCACGTTATAGGCGTGTTGTTGCATGGAAGATATGTTTGTGTCTCTTGATGTCTTTTGTACCATGTATCGCTGTTCGTCATATCCATTTTGGTAAATAAGTGAGTAGTCTACCTGATACTTATCAATAGAAGATGAGTATTTTAAGTAAATAGTTGGCTCATTGTCAGAATCGGTGTCAAGCTTTTTATCATAGGCAGTTGGTAAAAAGTTATAGACAGAGCGACGCTCCTGCATCGCTTGTTTCTCTTCATGAAGTTTTACAATAATAGAGAGTTCTGAATCATCAAAAAATCGTGTATAGGCGATATTCCATGCTCCTATTTTACTCTCGTAATCAAATGGATTATCTAGCCAATCTTTGGTGTTAAAGGTATCTGATTGATTGTAGAACTCCATTGCTCCCCAAAAACGGGTACTTTTACCAATAAGAAAGTTGTAATCTTCAAAATCATGTTGGAAATAGAGGTCGTTAATATCAAAATATCGCCGTTTATTATCATTGGTATCATAAAGTGCTTTTACTTTAGTAACAAATTTTTGATTCTCTTTAAACTGATATTTTCCATCGGCTTCAAATCTAATGGCAGATTGATTGTCTCTTTTACCATTCATATTATGACGTAAGTAGGCAGTCTCAACACCTATATTTCCTTTATACTCGATATCTTTCTCTATTGAGCTGTAAAACCTTTCTACTTTTTCTACGCTTGTGTCCACAAACTCTTGACTTATATATCCACTCCCCTCTGCCATTAGTATGGAGGAGAGCAGTGTTGAGATTGCTATAAACTTATTCATTGTTTCCCTTGTTCTGTTTGATGTTTGAGTGTCTAATTTTTTAAGACTCTTTTGTTAAATTCTCTTGGTGTTAAACCAACCTTTATTTTATCCTCTTTCCATGTAAGGATGGTTGATTTATCGTTTTGGTGGTTTCTCATCTCAATTTTTCCAACCCGCCATATCCCTTGTAGCTGTCTGTGTTCTGAAAACTTTGCTGTTTTAAGCAACTCCTGTTTGCGGTCATAATAGTCAATTTGTTGTAGTAAAAAGTTCTTTTTATCTACCCATACTATCTCTTTGGTGTATCCTGAGCTTACCTCATTTGGCACTCTCTCACTCTGATAACAGGCAACCCCATTAAGCATCACCTCTTTGGCTTCACCACTGTAGGTAAATTTTTGATAATCTTGATTTCCAATATCTTCATAGGAGAACTCAGACCCCATAAAGGAACCAGATTTATTACTTGAAGCGATACGTTTAACCCTTTTGAGTGCAGGAAGATAGAGCCACTGGTCATCATCTCGGCTAAGATGCTCATGGGTGAGTGTTTTTGTTCCTTTGACATCAGCAGGGGATAGAAAAGTAGAGACACTCTTGTCTCCATTTTCTCCTTCTAATGTTTTCATCTCTAAATCACGAACGCTCTGCTCTCCACTGGCATTGATAAGTACCATCTCCATCTGTGCGGATGAACTCTCAAATCCACTGGTCATCGCATCTGCTTTTTTGGCAACTTCAATGCTCTCCATTGCCAGTAGTTCACTTGCTGTTATTAGTGTTGTGAGTAGTATTCTTTTCATTATTAATCCTTTGTTTCTATCTCTTAATTATCTTCTATAAATGCTTTTAGTGCTTCAATATATAAAGCAAATGCCTCTTTACCTTGGTGTGTAATATGTATAACCGTTTTAGGTCGTTTTCCTTCAAATTTTTTCTCTATTTTCACATACTCCTCTTTTTCCAATTTACTAAGATGGCTGGAGAGATTTCCATC
>CAYVNI010000174.1:0-11397 GCA_964452815.1 uncultured Sulfurovum sp. | reverse complement strand
TTTTATATAAATATTACTAATAGAGGGACTTTATGAGCGATTTATTTGAAGAGAACCAAGATATCCAAGAGGTACGAATAGAAGACAGTATGAGAGCGTCATACCTTGACTACTCTATGTCTGTTATTGTCGGTCGTGCTTTACCTGATGCAAGAGATGGACTTAAACCTGTACATAGAAGAATTCTTTATGCGATGAATGATTTAAGTTTGAGTCACCGTAGCCCCTATAAAAAATCGGCTAGAATTGTCGGTGATGTTATCGGTAAGTATCACCCACATGGTGACAACTCTGTCTATGATGCATTGGTGCGTATGGCACAAGATTTTTCACTTAGAGCACCACTGATTGATGGTCAAGGGAACTTTGGTTCAGTTGATGGTGATAATGCCGCAGCGATGAGATATACCGAAGCCCGTATGACCAAGCTTACCGAGCAGTTATTAATAGATATAGACAAAGACACCGTAGACTTCACCCCCAACTATGATGACTCTATGACCGAGCCTGATGTTCTCCCTTCACGTGTTCCTAATTTACTTTTAAATGGTTCAAGTGGTATCGCCGTGGGGATGGCAACCAACATTCCTCCTCACCGTATGGATGAGCTAATAGAGGCACTTTTACATATCATTGATGACCCTGAGTGTGAAGAGAGTGAACTGCTTAATATTATCAAGGGTCCCGATTTTCCTACAGGGGGGATTATCTTTGGGAAAAAAGGTATTACCGAAGCCTATACAACAGGTCGTGGACGGATAAAAGTTCGTGCAAAAATTCATATAGAAGAGAAAAAGAGCCGAGAGGTTATCGTGATTGATGAGCTTCCTTATCAGGTCAATAAATCGCGTCTGATTGAGAACATTGCTCACCTAGTACGAGACAAGCAGATAGAGGGAATCTCTGAGATACGAGATGAGTCTGACCGTGATGGTATGAGGGTGGTTATTGAGCTTAAGCGTGATGCGATGAGTGATATTATTCTAAATAACCTCTACAAAAGTACACAGATGCAGGTGACATTTGGTATTATTATGTTGGCAATTGCCAATAAAGAGCCAAAGGTATTTAAACTTCGTGAGCTTCTTGACCTCTTTTTAAGACACCGAAAAACAGTTATTATTAGAAGAACCATCTTTGAGCTTGAAAAGGCACGTGCAAGAGCCCACCTATTGGAGGGATTAAAGATTGCCGTTGATAATATTGATGAGGTTATTTGTATTATCCGTGAGAGTGAAGACAGCGAGACAGCCAAACTAAATCTAATGGAAAAATTCTCACTAAGTGAAGTGCAATCCAGTGCTATTTTGGAGATGAAACTAAGACGGCTTACAGGTTTGGAGCGTGAAAAAATCGAAAATGAGCTGGTAGAGCTTTATAAAGTGATTGATTACCTAGAGTCTATCTTGAAAAGTGAAGAGATACTTAATGGTATTATTGCCGATGAACTCAAAGAGATTGGGGACAACTTCAAAGCCCCAAGACGTACAGAGATAGTTGATGATTATGATGATATTGATATTGAAGATTTGATTCCAAATGAGCCAATGGTGGTAACCATTACCCATAGAGGATACATCAAACGTGTTCCTGTAAAACAGTATGAAAAGCAGAAACGTGGTGGAAAAGGTAAGATAGCTGTAACCACCCATGATGATGACTTTATTGAGCAATTCTTTATCTCAAATACACATGATACACTTATGTTTGTAACCGATATGGGACAACTCTACTGGCTAAAAGTCTACAGAATCCCAGAGGGAAGCAGAACAGCCAAAGGTAAAGCCGTGGTTAACCTCATTAACCTCAAACAAGATGAGAAAATTATGTCAATTATCCCAACAACTGATTTTGAAGAGGACAAAGGATTGGTCTTTTTTACCACCAATGGTATTGTAAAACGAACCAACCTGAAAGAGTACTCCAATATCCGAACCAATGGGGTAAGAGCGATTAATCTTGATGAAGATGACTCTATTGTCGCTGCCAAAATCGTCATGCCTGAGACAAAATGGCTATTTTTAACCACCAAAAAAGGTCAATGTATTAGATTTAAAGTAGAAGATGCACGAGAGATAGGGAGAGTTTCACGTGGTGTTACTGCGATTAAGTTTAAAATAGAAGATGATTTTGTTTGTGGTGCAACCACCATTGCCGATGAGGAGTCCGAGCTTCTTATGCTTAGTGAAAAGGGTATAGGTAAACGTACCACTGCCTCTGAATATCGTGAACAGAGTCGTGCAGGTAAAGGGGTTATCTCCATGAAGCTATCTGCCAAAACAGGTGATGTTGTGGGGGTGGTTCTGGTCGAATCAGACAAAGATATGATGTGTCTTACGAGTATTGGAAAGATGATACGTGTAGACATGGAGACCATAAGAAAAGCAGGGCGTAACACCTCTGGGGTAAAAGTGGTCAATGTAGAGAAAAAAGATATCGTGGTAAGCATGGCGAAGTGTCCAAAAGAGGAAGCAGTTGAGCCTGATATCGTGGGGGAAGATATCCTTATTGATGATGTCCAGTAGAACTTAATTATTTTACTTATAGATACCTCTAAAACCAGAGGTATTTATAAAGTTTGCAACAAAACAAAACACCTCTATTCTATTTTAATCCAAAAGCATTTTTAAAAGCCATTACTTACACGCTATCTGTTAGAATGTCACTAATTAAAATCCCTATGGTCTAAAAACCATAGGAACAAAGGAATAGATGTGAAGCAGTATAATGTGGCTGTTGTCGGTGCAAGTGGGGCTGTCGGTGAAGAGCTTTTTCGAGTTTTAGAGGAGCAAAATTTTCCAATAGGAAACCTTTTGCCTTTGGCGAGTGCGAACTCTGCTGGTAATTTTATTGAGTTTTCAGGTAAGCAGTATAAGATAGAAGAGTTAACCAAAACTGTGTTTGAAGGGCATGATATAGATATTGCTTTCTTTTCAGCAGGGGGAAGTATCTCTGAAAAATATGCCAAGTATGCCGTAGAAGCAGGGGCTGTGGTTATTGATAATACATCTCATTTTAGAATGATGGAGAGAGTGCCTTTGGTTGTGCCAGAGGTAAACCCACAAGATATTGAGCTTTGGGAAGATACAGGGATTATTGCCAATCCTAACTGTTCCACTATTCAGATGGTACAGTTGCTTAAACCTCTTCATGACCTCTATGGAATCAAAAGAGTTGATGTGAGTACCTATCAAGCGACAAGTGGAGCAGGAAAAGCAGGGATGGAGGAGCTTGTTAAACAGATGCAAGACTTCTTTGCCTTTAAACTAGGAGAGAGTGAAGCTAAAGCGTTTGCTCATCAAATTGCTCTAAATGTTATCCCTCATATTGATGTGCCACAAGAGAATGGCTACACCAAAGAGGAGATGAAAATGGTGAATGAGACCAATAAGATTATGGACGCTGAGTTTGCTATTAGTGCAACTTGTGTGCGTGTTCCTGTGCTAAGAAGTCACTCTGAGTCCATTACTATCACCTTTGAAGAGGGGGTAGATGTGAGTGTTGATATGGCTCGAAAAGTATTGGGTGAGTTTGAAAATGTTACTGTGATAGATGACATAGAGAACAACGAATATCCCATGCCAATTACAGCAACCGATACCGATGAGACCTATGTGGGACGGATTAGAAAAGATATCTATGCTTCAAATATGTTACATATTTGGGGTGTTGCCGACCAAGTGAGAGTGGGGGCAGCTACCAATGCTGTTCGTATTGCTCAAAAATGGACAAAGTTAGAGGATTAATATGAAGTTTATTGAACACTTTTTTGAGAGTCTACTTTGGAATACACGGTTTTTTGTACTTTTTGCAGTGGTTTTCTCTATGTTGGGGGGGATTGCTCTCTTTCTTGTCGCTTCGGTGGATATTTATGGTGTGGTAGCAGAAGTTATCTCTACCTATTGGAACCATCTTCACCCTGAAAAATTTCATGAAGTGATTGTGGGTGGGTTAATTGGAGCGATTGACCTATATTTGATGGCAGTTGTTATGTTTATCTTTGGATTTGGGCTTTATGAGCTTTTTATCTCTGATATAGATGTGGCCAAAAAAGAGGGAGCTTCAAAAATTTTGGAGATTCACTCTCTTGATGAACTTAAAGATAAACTGGGTAAAGTAATCGTGATGGTATTGGTTGTTAATTTCTTTCAACGGGTACTCTTTACAACCTATAACGGTGCGTTAGATTTGGTATATTTTGCCATCTCTATTTTAGCACTGGCGATAGCACTATATTTTTTACACAAAGGCGGTGACCATTAATGAGCAAAATATTTGTAGATGCGTGTCTTGGAAAAGAGACACCTTACACTCCTGTATGGATGATGAGACAAGCAGGACGATACCTTCCTGAATACAAAGCTGTAAGAGCAGAAGCAGGGAATTTCTTAAATCTTTGTCATGACCCTAAAAAAGCAGCAGAGGTGACCATTCAGCCACTTGATATTGTGGGTGTTGATGCTGCTATTTTATTTTCTGACATCTTGGTAATTCCTGATGAGATGGGAATGGATTTGGAATTTATCACTGGTTTTGGGCCAAAGTTTAATGACCCAATTAAGTCACAAGAGGATTTGGACAGACTGGTTAAAGGAAAAGAGGCATCAGACAAGCTTACGTATGTCTATGATACGATTAAACTTCTTAGAACACAACTTGATGAGCGTGGAGATGAGATAGCACTTATCGGTTTTTGTGGTGCACCTTGGACATTGGCCACCTATATGATAGAGGGGCAGGGGACAAAGACCTATAATATCTGTAAAAAGATGATGTATTCAAACCCTGAATTACTTCATAATATCCTAAAAGAGGTGACAGAGGTCGTTAAGTATTACATGGAGAAACAGATAGAATCTGGAATTGATGTGGTACAGATATTTGACTCATGGGCAGCCGCGATTGAGCCTAGTAAATATGATGAGTTCTCATGGAAATACATGGTTGAGATTGCAGATTATCTTAAGTCTAAATATCCTGATACACCGATTATTATGTTCCCTAAGGGTGTGGCTTCGTTTATCGAGCAGGGGCTTGTCTATGGAAACTTTGATGTATTTGGTGTCGATTGGGGAACGCCTATGGCATTGGCAAAAGAGAAGCTTGGAGAGAAATATGTGCTTCAAGGAAACATGGAGCCTACACGTCTCTATAGTAAAGAGGCGACCACTGAGTGCGTAGAGTCTTTGGCTGAAATGATGAAAGAGGGGCGACATATCTTTAACTTGGGTCATGGAATTTTACCCGATGTCCCTGTGGAGAATGCGATTCACTTTGTCAAAGAGTGCCAAAGAGCTTCTAAACGAGGATAGTGCCAACATATGAACATAATATTTGGTCCTGTTAACTCAAGACGTTTTGGAAAATCTTTGGGGATTGATTTGAGTCCAAGTAAAAAGCAGTGTAATTTTGACTGTTTGTATTGCGAATTAGACCCTGCTAAGACCGTAGATAGCTATGACGAAGTGGTCTCTGTAGAGGAGATTATCATGGCATTAACGAAATCTTTAAAAGAGCATCAAGATATTGATGCTCTCACGGTCACGGCAAATGGTGAACCCACCCTCTATCCCCATCTACTAGAACTTATCACCGAGATAGACAAGATAAAAGGCACTATCAAAACATTAATTCTCTCTAACGCTGCAAAAATTCATGAAAAAGCAACCCAAGAGGCACTACTAAAGTTTGATACGGTGAAGCTCTCACTTGACTGTGCTTCAAAACGTTGTCTAAAACGTTTGGATAGGTCTCATGATGGTATAGAGGTAGAGAGTATAAAAGAGGGGATGCTTGGTTTTAAATCCAAGTTTCAAAATCCTCTGATTATCGAGATACTGATTGTCAAAGGGGTAAATGATGGAGATAAAGAGATAGCCATGTTAAATGCTTATCTTTTGAAACTTAACCCCACCCGTATAGATATCGGTACGATTGATAGACCCCCAGCGTACAAAGTAGAAGCGTTGAGTTATGAGGAGTTACGTGAAATCTCTTTTAAATTTGATAGTTCACTCTCTATCTATATCGCCTCTCGTAAAAAAGTGGAAAAAAAGCCCTCTTTTTATAGCAGAGAGAGTATTTTGGAGACGATTAAAAAACGACCCCTAACACAAGAGGATATTGATGTTTTATTTGATTCTAAAAGTAAAGAAGAGTTACAAATTTTGATTAATGAAAAAGAGATAACGGTTGTAAACAGCAGTGAATATGATTTTTTTATACGATATAGTTAGAAATTTAAAAAAACGCTTGACATAAAAGAAAAAATTCCCTATAATCGCACTCCACAAAAGATGTGGAGATTGTTCCGAATTAGCTCAGCGGTAGAGTAGGTGACTGTTAATCACTTGGTCGCTGGTTCGAATCCAGCATTCGGAGCCACTTTTCCTAAAAATAATCAAATTTATCACTAATTAAACTGAAGACCTGCTCTTCAATATTTCTAAATGGTTTCTTTTTTAGTTTTTACCATAAGAAGTCTGATTTGCTTTAAAGTATGTCAAATTGTCATATAACCATAGGCTCTAAAGGGCTATTTTGTTGAAATTTACGCTAAAATAACGCCATTAACAAATCCAAACAATAAGCTAACCCATGATAAAAAAAGAAAATTTCTCAAAACTATTAGAGCAACTCGATTTTAAGCAGACAAAGAGTATTTATATTAAAAAATTTCTAGAATTTAGAACAGAACTAAAGGTGGATTTTGACAAAGAGCTACTTATCTATCCTGAAAAAGATGGTTTAACTATCAATGAACGACAAACTTGTAACTTTAAACAGGCAGAGAATTTTGTGGTTTTTGAGTGTGTGCATAGATTGTTAGCTCAAGGGTATAATCCAAAGCATATAGAGCTTGAACCAAAATGGAAAGTGGGGCATGGGGCTAGTGGTGGTCGTGCTGATGTTTTGGTCAAAGATAATAGTGACAATGCACTGCTTATTATAGAGTGCAAAACGGCAGGGTTGGAGTTTGATAAGGCGTGGAGAGAGACACAGGTTAAACCGACACAGCTTTTCTCTTATGTGGTTCAAGTGAGAACTACTAAGTTTATTGCTCTCTATGCTAGTGATTTTGTAGATGGAGAGGTCAAGAGTAGCTACTATCTGATGAATATGTTTGATAATGAGAAGCTTTTGGAGAGTGATAAAACGCTCAAAAGCTACAAAGAGGCTCATACAGTAGAGGAGATTTATGCTGTTTGGTCGCAGACTTATCAAAAAGAGTATGCCACCAAAGGGCTGTTTGAGGAGTCTCAGCCCTATCATATAGGAAAAGATAGATACTCAATAGATGATTTGGAGACGGTCACAAGCAGAGATATTCAGGGGAAATATCATGAGTTTGCTACGATTATGCGTCAGCACAATGTGAGTGGTCGAGAGAATGCTTTTGATAAGTTGGTCAACCTCTTTTTGTGTAAAGTGGTAGATGAGACAAATAACCCCAATGAGCTAAAGTTTTATTGGAAAGGGGTTGCTTATGATGACCCTTTTTCACTGCAAGATAGGCTCAATCATCTCTATAAAGTGGGGATGAAAAAGTTTTTGGGTGAAGATATTACCTATATCGAAAATCAACAGATAGATGATGCTTTTTCGGTCTTTAGAGACAAACCCAATATGACCAAAGAGATTATTCAGGGTTTTTTCAAAGAGTTAAAGTTTTTTACCAATAATGATTTTGCTTTTGTAGATGTGCATAACCAAGAGCTATTTTATAAAAACTTTGAAGTGTTGCTCAAAATAGTCAAGATGCTTCAAGATATTAAATTAACAGGTGGAGAAGACAACCAATTTTTGGGTGATATGTTTGAGGGGTTCTTAGACCAAGGAGTCAAGCAGAGTGAGGGGCAGTTTTTTACCCCTATGCCTATAGTCAAATTTATTATCAATTCACTTCCGATAGAGGAGATTTTGAGAAAGGAAGAGAGTCCAAAAGCGATAGATTACGCCTGTGGAGCAGGACATTTTCTCAATGAGGTAGCCAATAACTTTCCAAAAGAGTTACATAAAAATATCGTAGGAGTAGAGAAAGAGTATCGGCTTTCAAAGGTAGCCAAAGTGAGTGCTTTTATGTATGGTCAAGATGATGTGCAGATAGTATATCATGATGCTCTCTCTCCTATTGATGAGATAAAGGATAGTGATTATTCTCTGTTGGTTGCCAATCCTCCTTATAGTGTCAAAGGTTTTTTGGAGACACTTAGCCAAAAAGAGAGAGCTAACTATGAGCTGTTAAACGCCCTTGATGAGAAGAGTTATAGCTCCAATAATGCTATAGAGTGTTTTTTTATAGAGAGAGCCAAACAGTTACTAAAAAAAGATGCTCTAGCAGGTATTATTTTGCCAAGTTCCATTCTCTCTAAAGGTTCAAAAAACAATATCTATGTCCATACACGAGAGATTTTACTAAAATATTTTGATATTGTAGCTATTGCCGAGTTTGGAAGTGGTACATTTGGCAAGACAGGCACAAATACTGTAACACTCTTTTTGAAGCGTAAAGCCGACAACCCAAATATGGCTCAACATCTAAAATATATGGTTCAAGCGTGGTTTGATGGGGATTTTGCCATCAATGAACACTTTAGAGACAGAGATTTATTAGCCTATTATAGTTCACATATAGAGGTGGATTTGGAGCTATACAAAAGTATGTTAGAGAACCGATATGATGAGAGGCTTTTTGAACTAGAGATGTTTGCTGAGTATAAACAGGAGTTTGAGAAACTAACCGAGACTAAAAATCGTAAAAAACAGAAGTATTACAAAGCATTAACAGCAGATAAGAAAAAAGAGAAAGAGCAAAAAGAGTTTTTAAGCTATATTCGTTTGATTGAAGAGGATAAACTCTACTACTTCTGTTTGGCATATATAAATCCAAAAGAGGTACTGATAGTAAAAGCACCCACCAACGGAGCAAAAAACAAAAAATTCTTGGGCTATGAGTGGAGTGGACGAAAGGGAGATGAGGGGATAAAATATATAACCTCTACCAAAACCGTCAAACTAGATGATGCAGAGGTGTTAGAGAATATTATGAATCTAAACAATATAGAGACCCCTCTATATAATCCACAAAATAGAGTAGATAATAGTAAGATAAATAGTCTAATAGCTAGAAATTTTGGGGATGAAGTGGTTGAGATACCTCAAGAGTTAGAGGCTTTTGTGACTAAGGCGAAGCTTGTGGATATGTTGGATTTTTCTAGGAAGGAGTTTTCTAAGGCTATTGGATTGAGTCCTAATAGGAGAGTGAAGATTAAAAGTAAGTGGGAGTTGGTTAAAATAGAGGCTATTACTTCTTATATCATTAATGGTTCGACACCTTCTAAGAAAGAGGATAAGTATTGGAATAGTAAAGATATACCTTGGCTTACTACACCTAATTTTAAGGAGAATAATATTTATATTACAGAAATAGATAAGTTTGTATCAAGTCAGGCATTAACAGATAAAAAAGTAACTATTGTGCCAAAAAATTCTGTCTTACTTACTTCAACTGCTACTATTGGGAAAGTTGCTATAAATAGAAATGAAATTACAACAAATCAACAAATTAATGCTTTTATCTGTAAAAAAGATAAAGTAGAAACATTGTTTTTAGCTTATTATTTAAAAACACAAAAAAAATCTTTAGAAAGTTTAACTTCAAATTCAGGTGTCAAACATTTGAATATTAGTATGTTGAAAAATTTTAAAATTCCTCTACCCCCACTAAATATTCAAAAAGAGATAGTTAAAGAGTGTAAAGTAGTTGATGATGAGGTGGAGAGAGCTAGTACAGATATAGAGGAGTTAAAAAAGAAAATAGATAAGATTTTAGATAGTGTTAATGGAGAGAAAATAAAGTTATCAAAAGTCATTGATATTATTGGAGGAGGAACACCAAAAACTTCAATTTCTGAATACTGGAATGGTGATATACCATGGCTAAGTGTCAAAGATTTTAATAATGAAAATAGATATGTCTCCACAACCGAGAAGAGTATAACCAAACTAGGACTTGAAAATAGTAGTACAAAGTTTTTAAAAAAAGGAGATTTGATTATATCAGCTAGAGGGACAGTAGGAGCTATAGCAGAGTTGGCAACTCCTATGACATTCAATCAATCTTGTTATGGTTTGCGTCCTCATAAGAATATAGATGTTGGTTTTTTATACTATATTATTATCAAAGAGGTTCAGCAGTTAAAAGATAATGCTTATGGTACAACTTTTGGTTCAATTACAACCAAAACTTTTGACTCTATTATAATTCCTCTACCTGAACTGAAAATTCAAAAAGAGATAGTATCTCAAATAGAAAAACTAGAGACCAAAATAACCAAAGCCAAAACCATTATAGAGGGGGCTAGTGAGCGAAAAGAGCGTGTTTTGAGGGAGTGGTTGTAAAAAATACTTTTCAGATGAGCATTGCATCTAGCTTCGAGATAGATTTTCTTTATTACAAATAAGACTAAAATACTCCTATTTAAAAAAATCTTCTCATTTTCTATTTAACTTTACCTTTTTTTATGCTAAAATCATTTTTAATTAACATAGATTATAAGGAAACAATATGTCAAATGAAATATTTAACCCCAACCCAGAATTCGCTAAAGATGCAAAAGTAAACTCTATGGAGGCTTATTGGGAGCTGCAAAACAAGGCTATCGAAGACTATGATGGCTTTTGGAAAGGCTTTGCAGACGAAAAAATCGACTGGATAGAGCCATATACCTCTGTACTTGATGAATCCGATGCACCATTCTATAAATGGTTTAGCAATGGGAAGCTAAATGTATCTAACCAGTGTATTGACAGACACTTAGCCGATAAAGCAGAGCAAAATGCCATTGTTTTTGAAGGAGACAAGGGCGATGTCCAACACATCACTTATGGTCAACTCTCTACGCGTGTAAATAAATTAGCTAATTTACTAAAAAACAAGTTTGGTGTAAAAAAAGGCGACAGAGTAGTTCTCTATATGCCAATGATTCCTGAATCTGCCTATGCCATGTTGGCTTGTACACGTTTGGGTGCGATTCACTCTATTGTATTTGGTGGGTTCAGTGCAGAGGCACTAAAAGATAGAATTGAAGATGCAGAAGCAAAAATTGTTATTACAGCAGATGGTGCGTTTCGTAAAGGGAAGCCATATATGCTTAAAAATGTGGTAGATGAAGCGTTAAGTAATGGTGGAGAGTCCATTGAGGCTGTTTTGGTTGTTAAAAGAAACAATGAAGAGATTACTTGGGTAGAGGGTCGTGACCACTCTTATAATGAGTTAATAGATACCCAATCAGCAGAGTGTCCATTTGAGCCAATGGAGAGTGAAGACCCACTTTTCTTACTTTATACATCAGGTTCAACAGGAAAACCAAAAGGGGTTCAGCACTCAACAGCAGG